>NZ_JAKKUT010000002.1:0-300000 GCF_029582805.1 Candidatus Synechococcus calcipolaris G9
AGCATGGTTCGGCCCAAATTGGGGAAGTAGCCCTATTTTCTAGCTACAAAATTCCTCTCAACTATTACCAAATCTGTTTTATTCCCCCCAATGGATCAGACTTCTATTTTTGGAAATACTTTATCCCCCCCTGGATATGGGACATCAGAATAGAATTTTGGTATTTCGATAGTGACTATCAATTCCTTGATCCTCTGATGCTAGAACAAATCCATGATCAGACCGTAAATGTGTAGGACTAGGAAACAGTAATGGCCACAGATGATCTATGTCAGAATTTAACCCTTCGCATTGGGGAACTGCTAGGGATGCTGCAAAGTTTGCAGTCTCGCATTACTAGCCTAGAAGAATGCGATCGCCGTCAGTACCAATTAATTGCCATTCTGGTAGCGGTAAATTTGGGATTAAATAACCCCCTGACTAATCAACTTTTTAACATTCAGGATGGCCCGGCGGCTCAATGGGCCTGCGAAGCCCAGGAGGATCAACAGGAATGATTTACCTTAACTTTGCCCCAACACCGATCACTGACCACGGCCTGATCCGCTGGCATCTATCCCTGATGAATGGCGATCGCCCGGTGGATCAAATCAATGCATATAGTGGGGCCCCGTCGGCCCAAGCACTAAAAACAGGGTCTAAGGATTTTCCCGGTAGCCTTCGCCCTCTCCCTCCTGGTCGCTGGAAAATTGGCCCGATTGAAGATGCTGGATCATCATGGGGGCCGGCAATCGGGCGTTACTGGATCGATCTGCTACCCATGGCAGGTACTCAAACCTATGGGCGATCAGCGTTCGGTATCCACCTAGACGCAAATCACCATCAACCTAGGGGCCGTGGGAGTGCTGGCTGTATTGTCACCCCTAGGGAAGCCGATCTAGAGCGGGTATTAGGTTGGCTACGGGCCAAGGCAAAACCTGAATTTCTAGTGTGTTCCCATTCAACAGCGATCGCCGCCGGACAAGTAACTTACAACATCACCGCAGCGCGGCGGGCCTGGCTGGATACGATCGCATGGGCAGAGGGAACCGACGGGCCTCATGGCTACCGTACAATTTTCAGTTATAAATTTTTCTCTGATTTCTCAGACCATCCACGGCAGATTCAAAAATCTGGCCCCTTGTCCAGCGATGCCGCTGGCCGGTATCAGTTTCTCTCAACAACATGGGATGAATGTAAACACGCCCTTGATCTCCCTGATTTTTCTCCAGCAAGTCAGGATCAAGCGGCCCTATGGCTCATTGACAAGAAACGGGAAGCCTTAGAATTTTGCGATCAATTAATGATAGGGCCGGCATTAGATCGGCTTTCCTATGAATGGGCCAGTCTACCGGCGGCCAGTGGTAGGGGGCGATATGGGCAACCGATCAAATCCGTTCCCCAAATTAGGGCAAAATTGAATCAGTTGTTGGGGTGACAGTCTAGGGGAAGGTTCACAATTCTGACTTTTCCTCTGGTTTTGTAGTTGGCCGATACGACGGAATCCGCTGGATGGTGTTAGGGTAAGTACGGAAACGCCCCAATTCGCGGGAGGCATAGAATGAGTACGTTGGTTGTCATTGCTTTTGACGATGAGTACAAGGCAAATGAAGTGTTACTGGAACTGGTCAAGCTTCAGCGTGAGCATCTCCTAGATATGGAAGATGCTGCCGTAGTCGTACGAACAAAGGACGGCAAAATTAAAGTTAATCAAACCCAAGACCTGACCTTGGCCGGTGCCCTAGGGGGTGGTTTTTGGGGTCTATTGATTGGTCTATTATTTTTTAATCCCTTACTGGGTTGGGCTGCTGGTCTGGTGGCCGGTGCCATCTCTGGTAAGTTGACGGATATTGGTATTGATGACAACTTCATCAAAGAATTAGGTAAAACGATTGAACCCGGTAATTCGGCTATTTTTACCTTGGTACGGCAAGCAACCCCGGATAAGGTATTAGAAGAAGTGGGCCGCTTTGGTGGCAAAGTCCTACGGACATCCCTGTCTAAGGAAGACGAGGCCAAGTTACAGGAAGCCCTCAATAAAGGTAATACCCCCTCCGCATAGTCGCAATAGGGGGCCAATTAGGTTGGGGGTTCACTCCTTGATCAAGGCTATTATATTGAGTTTAATTCGGGGCTATCAGTATTTGATATCGCCCCTTTTTTTGCCAACCTGTCGCTATCATCCCACCTGTTCTGCCTATGCCCTGGAAGCGGTAGAGCGGTTCGGCCCGTGGCGAGGGGGATGGCTAGGCCTGAAGCGTATTTTTCGTTGCCATCCCTTTGCAGTGGGGGGCTATGATCCTGTTCCCGACGATATTAAATCCCGATCGCCGCAATCTTTAGATGAGTTAGATAAATTGAATTAACTCATTAACTATTGTATTTGCTCTGAGCCGGCGTAGCCGCCCCTATAATCCGGGCTATTCATGGGGATAGGTTCGGATTCATCTAAATTCAGATCAAACCAAAATGTCGTACCCACACCCACTTCGCTGGCAACATGGATCTGGGTATGGTGCTTTTGGATAATATCCTGGACGATGGCTAGACCTAGGCCGGTTCCCTCCAGGGTATGGACTCGATTCTCTGCTCGGAAAAATCGCTCAAAGACGCGCGGTATATCCTCGGAGGAAATCCCCATGCCCGTATCTGATACTTCAATGCGAACCCACCAGGGATGATTATTCTCTTGATTATTGGAGTGGGTGCCTGGCCGTTTCCAAATATAGGCCCGCATAGTTACCCGGCCCCCTTCTGGAGTAAATTTCAGGGCATTCCCGACGAGATTGGCAAAGACTTGTACCAGCAGATCGTAGTTTCCCCAAACTAGGGGGAGGGGACGATGAATATCGCTGTCTAGGTGGATTCCTTTATTGGTGGCATTGAGGTGGTAGGTGCGTAAAATTTGCTCCATGACTTGGGTCACATCCACGGGGCCAAATTGATAGGGCCGGCCTGATTCCAGGCGGGAAATATCTAGGAAATCATTGACTAAGCGGGTGAGGCGATCGGTTTCGTAGTTGGCGGTTTCCAGGAATTCTTGCTGACGTTGATGGGGTAAATCGGAACCGTATTCTTGGATGGTTTCAATAATGGACTTGATATTAAATAGGGGGGTTCGTAGCTCGTGGGAAACATTACTAATGAGTTGGCCCTTCGCTTCGTTTAGCTCGACCTCACGGGTAATATCTTGAACCGTCATGGCGATGCCCTTGGGCCTTTCCCGCTGGCTATCAAAGACACTGGTGAGTAAAACTCGCAGCGATCGCGGACTGGGTTCCTGTAAGGTGACGCGGAATTCCCCTCCCTCGGATTCTCCGGCGGCGGTCTTAAATAGAGGGCAGGTTAAGCGTTCGCATACTGGTGCGGGTAAGCAATTTAGGGCATTTTCCCCCATGACCTGCATTCCTTCCCAATTAAAGAGGCGTTGGGCAGTGGGATTGGCCAGAATGATCCGCATATCTGTATCCAGTAAAATTGCTCCATCGGCAATGGTAGAGACGAGGGTTTCTAGTTTGGCCTTTTGGGACTGTAATTCTTCAATATTTTGGGCTTCGTAGGTTTCGAGCCGCTCTGCCATGTCATTAAAACTGGTAATGAGTTCTCCCAGTTCACCGCCAAAGGGCAAATCAATCCGTTGCTTAAAGTTCCCAGAGGCAATATTTTGCACCCCTTGGAGGAGTTCTTTGATGGGCTGGGTAATAGTAAGGGCATTAAAGACCCCACCCAAAATCACCATGATCCAGAGGGATACAAAAACGGCGATCGTCACATCTCGGGTTAAGCCGGAGGAGGCGGCCAGGGTTGCATTAGGGTTGATCCCGATCGCCAACACACCTAGGTATTCATTGTTGTAGGTGAGGGGCACAAAAACATCGGCCACTAGACCATTGGGGGTCTTATGTTGGCGGACCAGGGGATCATGGCTGGTGGTATAGCGTTCCGGTAGCTGCATACGGCGACGCAGGGCTAGGGCACTATTGACGGGGGGAGCGGAGTAGGGAATGCCATAGTAGATTTCCCCATCCCGATCGGCATAAAGCATGTAGCGAATACTGCTACTGCGTTCGTAAAATTTACTGGAAAAGTCTGCCACGGCACTATAGTTTTGGGCCGCAACCAAGGGGGCCACATCCGCGGCCAAGAGTAGACCTAAATCCTGGCCATAGCGGGTATCGTTCAGGCGGGCATTTTGTTGAATTGAATTGACGGCCCAGAAGGTGAGACCACTCATTAAAATCGAGACCACCAAGGTTGCGGTGGCCATGAGTCGGGTTTGAATCTTAAATTCTGACCACCAGCGAGCGATCGCCCGTAGGATGGTGTCGGAGGTCATGGTCATCGTAGGTGTATTAATCTCATGGCCAAGGAACGAAAAAATAACAGCCTGTAAAATCTATGGGTCATGGCTTGCTATGACTATTATGGTTACATTGTGACATCGCTCGTCGGTTCTAAGCGAGCAAAGTCTTCAATGCGGCGACTATACAACTGCAACATGCGGTCAGCCCAGGTGAGATCGCCACTGTTAATGTACAAATGAATTAAGGGTTCACTGGCATCCGGTAGAACCAAGACCCAATTCTCACTCTCCGGTTCACCAATTTTTATCCCATCAATGAGGTTCAACTGTTGGCTGGGGTGGGTTTCTACTAAGTGACGCATCAGAGATCCCTTGGCAACCCAAGGACAACGAATCCGCCGATGGTGATGGATAATCTGGGGAAGTTGCGATCGCACATCGGAGAGGGTTATATCCTGGAGGGTCAACATTTCCACCAGTTTGGCAATGGTAAACATGCCATCAAAACCCGGATGCAGTTGGGGAAAAATAAAGCCCATATCCGCACTCCCCCCCAAGACAACCGCACTCTGACGTTGACAGGCTTCCATCAAATCCGTGGGATTCGTCCGGGTGCGGACTAAATGGCCACCGTGGTGAGCCACCACCTGATCGACAGCACTGGAGGCCGTAACGGGAACAACAATGGTTTTACCCGGATGGGCGGTGAGAACCAGATGGGCCATTAGGGCGGTGAGTTCTTGATCGGAAACGACGTTCCCGTGGTTATCCACCAGCGTTAATCGTTCCCCATTGGCAGACACCTGAACCCCTAACCCCGCCGAGAGGGCAACCACCACCTGACCCAATTGGGCAATGAGGTTTTGGAGAGCGCCCCCATCTAAGGGCATTTGATGGAGTGTGGCATTTAAAACTACGGCATCACAGCCAAATTTATTTAATAATTGGGGCAAGACCACCCCGGATACGGCATAGGCATAGTCAATCACAATCCGGCAATGGCTGCGATAAAAGACCTGGGTATTCAACCATTTTTCAAAGCCCTGGGCATAGGCGGCCAAGGTTTGGCTAGGGTAGCCCATGGTGCCAATGTCCGTTAAGGTGACGCGGCGGGTGTCCTCACGAAAATAGGCGGTTTCAATTTGCCGTTCTCGGCCCTTGGTGAGATTAATGCCCTTATGATCAAAAAATTCAATCAATAAATAATCCGCCCGATCCGGATGCACTCGCACATGAATGCCCCCACTCACGGACAAGGTATGGGCCGCAAAGCGAGAAATGGGCAGGGCGATCGCCTCTAAACTGAGAACATTAACACCGACGGACATTAACCCAGAGGTTAGGGCATGGGTTACCATCCGCGATACACTCCGTTGATCTCGAGAAACAAGGACACTGGTTCCCGGCTCTAGGGTTGAGGCATAGGCGGCCGCCAAGCGCACGGCAAAATCTGGTGTCATGTCCACATTGGCTAAACCCGCCACTCCCCGCTGTCCGAAGAGATGCCGTTGTCCCGTTGTGCCCCAAATTAAACTTTGATTGAGGATGGCTCCTGGTTCTACCTGTTTGCCGGGCCAGATATGTACCCCTTGACTGATATAGGCCTCTTCACCAATGCGCGATCGCGAACCAATCACCACCCCTTCCTGGATCTGACTGTGGCGATCGACCCGAACATTCCGGGCCAATAGACAATTATTGAGCAGACTTTCTTCGCCAATCACCCCACCATTCCAGACCACCGCCGCCCGAAGCTGAGCCTGGGTGCCGACAATCACGTTATCCCCCAAGACCGTACCCGCCTCTAAGCAGGTGCCCGCAGACAATCGACAGTTATTTCCCAAGAGTACGGGGCCTTGAATTTGCACATCGGCAGGCAAGATTGTATTCCGGCCCACCCAGACCTGGGGTTGAATTTCCGTGCCGATCATTTCTAGGGTGACTCGCCCTTGGAGAGCATCCTGCTGCACCCGATGGTAGGTCTCTAGACTGCCCACATCACACCAATAGCCCTCGGCAATATACCCGTAGAGGGGAATGCCCGCCTGGAGCAAGAGGGGAAATAGATCCTTAGAAAAATCCCGCTCCATGCCACTACTTAAATAGTCCAGTACCTCCGGCTCCAGAATATACATCCCCGTATTCACCGTATCGGAGAAGACTTCCCCAGCAGAGGGTTTCTCTAAAAAGCGATTGATGCGGCCGTCGCCATCGGTAAAGACAATACCAAATTCCTTGGGATTGGGGACGCGGGTCAAAATTAGGGTAGCCTGGGAGTTTTTCTCTTGATGAAACTGAATAGCTGTGGTCAAATCAAAGTCGGTAATACTATCCCCACTCACCACCAAAAACGTATCCTGGAGCAACGCCGCAATATTTTTAACACAACCGGCGGTCCCTAGGGGTTGATCTTCTTCGACAACATAGGTTAAATCCACGCCAAAATCATGGCCATCCCCAAAATATTCCCGCACCACATCGGGTAAATAGTGCAGGGTGACAATCACCTCTTCAATGGAGTGCTGGCGCAATAAATTGAGAATATGTTCGGCGATCGGACGATTGAGAACCGGAACCATCGGTTTGGGTAAATCACAGGTGAGGGGCCGCAGTCTGGTGCCACTTCCCCCGGCCATTAGTACTGCCCGCATGATCGTCTACCAATAAGTTTTAACCGGGTAACTGATCTGGATCAATTCCTTGAGATCGCAAGAAATCGGCTAACCGTTGGGCCTGGGCTTGGGCTTGGGCCGCCTGTTCCTGAGCATTTCGGGCCTGTTCTTTAGCTTGTTTAGCTTCTGCTTGAGCCGCGTGGGCCTGCTCATCGCCTGTAGGTAACAACTGGCCTTGGGCATCACACCAGCGCAACCAAGGGCCGCTTCCCCCCTCAAATTCACCATCCCAAAGGGTGAGACCTAGGTTAACTTGCCCTAGCCAAAAATCGCCGTTCTCCTGGCATTGCATCTTCTGGTATTGCAGTCCCCGCAGTTCAAAAATTCCCAGGCGATCGCCCCCTAAACGCTTCATCGGATCAAAAACAACGTAGTAGCTAACCCGCATCTGCTCGTAAAGCTTAAATTTATGGGTGAGCTCATTCCCCACTCGATTGGAGACCACTTCAATGGCAATATCCGGCGGTTTGCCAAAGTTCCAAAGGAAATAACACCGGTTTTCCTTCGGCCAAAAGTCCTCCGGTACCTCCACATTAAAACTGACAAAGACATCAGGGACGATGGCCGGCTGGTTGACAGTATGGTAAATGCCCACATTGGCAGCGGCAAGAAATCGCTGATCTGTCAGATTGCTATAGAGAACTGCCGTTAAAAGCCGTTGCTGCTTCTCGGAGGCAATGTTATCCACCGGAGTGTCATCCTCTGTGATGAAATCATTGGCATCGGGAAAGCTTATCCCTAAATCGTTGTCTAGATCGCTGAGGTTATCCCCTAGGGCATTCTCTAGATCAGCGGCAGGAATAACAAGTGGCTTAATCATGGGCAGATCTCCATGGGCCGAAGTTGCGCGTTGCTCCCCATTGTAGGGCAGGGATTAAATGGGAAAACCTTTGTTTTTTTGACGATAAAATATATTAAGCTTTGTTAGATCACGCCACTCATCCTGGAAAATTGTTAAATTAGATACAGAAACGAATCGTTCATCTCTCTCAACTCAGCAAAACAGTTTCATCTAGTCAACATCAAATTTCATCCACCTGAGAGTATTAGAGAGACGGAAGTAGGGAAAATCCCGAAGGAACGCGCCTCAGTTTCAGACCACACCTTGTACATAATTGGGGCGAAAATCATGACAACTCTTACCTATCGCGGCGTTCAATACAACTACACTCCTCCGGCGGTTAAAACCCAAGCAACTGATGTAGTAGCGAAGTACCGTGGCTACAATTATACCTGTGTTGCGGCGGTGAATCCCCCCGCTCAGTCCGTCAAGTCTTTGACTTTCCGTGGTGTTGCCTATCAAACAGGCGCAGCAGCTATTCCTACCGCCGTCGCTATGGCAAATTCCGCTGCACCCGCTGCCATTAATTCAGACATGAACTCAAACAGTAATGATCTGAATGCCATGGCCCGTTCCTTGACCATGTCTCACCATCGCGTGATCAAAAACCGTGAACAAGCTCTCTTGGTGCGGACTGCCGAATTGGTGGGTTTACCCGTCGGGGTGGCCTCCCATTACTGGAATCAAGTCCAAGGCAAAATTAATCCTAATTTCCGTGCCAGCTACGATCGCAGCCATGTGGCTCTCAGCTAATCGATGAGTTGAATTCTATCCGTTCAATCATCTAATCAATCAAGGGGATTTGGTCAACCAAGATTTGGAAAAATCTAGGAAGATCAGATCCTCTTTTTTCTAGGTGATTTCTCCTGATTTAGGCAAATTTAGGCACGGGGAGTTGGATAGTTTGGATTATTGGGGAGGATGGGCTAACTCCCCCCGGAAAACCGTAATGGCTTGGCCACGAATATAGACCCGCTCAGAGTCATGGCGCAAGGTGAGCCACCCCCCTCGTTCTGAGGCTTGATAGGCCACCAAGTTGGTTTTGCCCAGACGTTGCCCCCAGTAGGGAGTTAAGCTGCAATGGGCGGAACCAGTGACGGGATCCTCTGGGATGCCCAGTTGGGGGGCAAAAAAACGGGAGATAAAGTCAAGATCAGGTTCCCTGGAAAGGGCCGTGACAATGACACCCCGGCAGGATAATTGGGCCAGAGCAATCAAATCCGGTTGGAGTTGGCGGAGGTGCTGGTCGCTATCCAGTTCCAGAAAGTAATCGGGGCCAGCTTCCCCCATAAATGCAACATTAGGGCCAAAAATCTGCTCTAGAATCTGGCGATCGCCCTGGGATTGGATGGCTGTAATGGCTTGACTGGGGAAGTTGAGTTCGAGCCACCCCTGATGGTTTTCTGCGGTCAATTCACCACTGCGGGTCATAAAACGGGCGATCGCTGATTCTGGTAAGAATCCTTCAGACCAGAGAATATGGGCGGCGGCTAGGGTGGCATGGCCACAGAGATCCACCTCCGCTACGGGGGTAAACCAACGTAATTGATACCCATGATCTTGGGGCACGTCTTGGGGGACACCTTGGGGCACTAAGAAGGCGGTTTCCGATAAATTCATTTCTGCGGCCAGGGATCGTAGCCAATCATCCCCCGGAAACTGGGGCAGAATACACACGGCGGCGGGATTGCCACTAAAGGGGCGATCGCTAAAGGCATCCACCTGAAATAAAGGAATGGTCATACCGATGCCTTCCTGTTGTGGACAGTTCTAAGCAATGCCATTCTGAACGATTTCGCTCTAAACAATGCCAATTTCCGCCTGTTGCTCATTCCACAGGTTCCAATTTTTGTAAATGTCCTTTAGGGTACCATCTTGCTTGAGGCGGGCGATCGCCTCATCCACTTCCGTTTGCAGGGCACTGGCCTGGGGATTATTTTTATTAAAGGCTATGACATAGTTATTAAGAAAAATGGGGACACCAATGGGTTTGAGGGCGGTATTTCTCGCGGAGCCGGGGCCGGTTCCCAGGACGTAGTAGGCCACAATCGGATAATCAATCAGTACCGCATCAATAGCCCCCTGGGCCAGATCATCAAAGGGAAGCTCACCAACATAGCTGCGGAGGGTGATTTGGGGATCCTGGGTCAAAATTTTCTCGGCTCGATAGCCTGCCCCTGTACCGACGGTCATGCCCGCCAAATCCTTGAGGGTGAGTTCACTGTCTTGGTTGGCATCGGCAAACCGAGGATCGTCGGCCCGCACCACAATCTGTTGGCCGTAACGGTAATAGGGCTGGGAGAACAGTTGGGTCTGCTCGCGATCGCTGGTTACTTCCCAGCCGTTTAGGATCAGATCAAAGCGGTTGGCGGCCAAGGCATTGGCCAGTTCAGGATAGGGCGTATCTCTAAATTCACTGGTCACTCCCATTAATTGGGCGATCGCCTTGGCAATCTCCACTTCAAAGCCAATAAGCTCACTGGAATCCTCTGGATCAAAAAAGACATAGGGGGCCCCATTGTCCGATTCCGCTCCCCATTGCAATATCCCTGGGGTGAGGAGGTCAGCACTGCTTACGGGGATGGGGTCAGCCATGCTATTTATCGGAGTCTCATTGGTCGATTCCACCGCCGGAGTACAGCCCCCAAGGACTGATTTCAAGGTTCCTGTCAGGAGAACCAAGCCAGCGGTTTTACCCACTCGCCCTATGAATTGACGACGTTTTAACATCTGATGTCCCTCAGGGTGCCGACTGCCATGAATAGACCTGTATATTTCATTTTTTGGATTTTCATCCTTAGCGGGTTCCTGGTACAATCACGCCATCCTCTGATGTGCCCAACACTGGACTGCTAAAGGGATCTGGTGTTCCTCGCCAATTAAAGCCACTGAGGCGGAACATCACCGCAGCTATTTGGCGATCGAGGTTATAGCGCACACCCAAACCGTAGGTACGGCGATGGTAGTCCAGGAAAACATCCGTATTAAATATCGCCCCAGTTTCCACATTAATTTGCATTTGAGTTCCAACCCGAATCGGGCCGTAGACCTGCTGCATCAGCCCCACATTGACCACGCTAAAATCCACAATCCGGTCAAAGAGGAAAGGGGAGGATTGATTATTAAACGTGTAGGAGTAACCTAAATCAAAACTGGTGTAGTCAAACCAATTTCGGGAGAAATGACCCACCTGGCCACGAAAGCCGAGGCCACTGCGGATGGCTGGTTGGGTACTGCCATTAGTATAAAGGTTGGCAATCCCTGCGGCCCCAGTATAAAACTGGACAAAGGGTTGAATTGGTTCGGGGCTATAGCGCAAGCCCTCGCTGCGGGTTGGTGGCAGGGTATCCCCTTCCCAGATGGACATACCCCAGTTGAAATTGACCACACCTTGAATGCGTCCCAAACTTGGCCGCGGGGGCAGGGTGATTAAATCACTATTAGCGGTGACGTATTGCCCACCCACCAGATAATCAATGGTTGCCCCGGTATTGCCGAGGGGATAGACCGGCGAGGTGAGGGTGCCACCAAAGCTACTGCGTAATTCCTGCTCCCTCAGGGAACCATTAAAAATCCGCTCCCGATAGATGGAGCGTAGGCTTAGCCAGTGATTTTTGCCGAGGTCTTGATCTAGTTGCAGTAGGGCCCGCGAGGTATCCCCCCAATTGCTGGCATCCAGGGTGGTCAACAATCCATAGGCCCCCAAGCGGGTGCGTGGGCTAAAGTCATGGGAAATATCGACGGTGGCCCCGTAACTGTCGGACCGACCTACGGAAAAGTCATTAGAAATAATTCTCTGTAGATAAATTGCCGGTGAAATCACTACCCTACTGGCGTTGGTATTGAGTAGATGAAACCGACGGGTAAAATACAATCCGCCCCGATCCTCCTCGTCGTAGCCCGGCTCAATGGGTAAAAACTCGTAGGGCCGGCCCACCACATAGCGGCGCACAAACACGGGCAGGGCAATTCGTTGATCAAAAACCAGTCGCCCTCCGCGGGCTAAGAGTACGGTATCCCCCTTGGGGGTAGTGGTGATGGTGGCATTATTGGCCCGATATTCCAATTCCGGCGGAGTAAAGGGATCGTTCGTAACCCGTAAATTGGTGGCAATCCAACGCTGACCATCAAATTCAAGGCGATCGGCTTGGAATCGCATACGCTCAACGTCTGCGGTGGCGATCGCCTGGGGGGAACGGGGTCTACCTGGGGCAAATCCGGGCAATCCCAATGTATCTAAGGGATCAACACGTTGGCTGAAATCCAAATCCTGGCTACCCCGGCGGGCATTCACCACACCAACGGCATTGATCACCACGCCCCGATCCAGGACAAGATTATATTCCAGGCGATCGCCCCGTAGGGTTTGATCTCCCCGTTGCAAGACCACATTTCCCTCAGCAACTAAAATCTGATTATCCAAATCCGTTTGCACCACATCGGCGGTGAGTTCGGCTTCACGAAAGCGGATCAGGACATTGCCAATGGCATTAAATAGGCGGCGGAGGAGGTCGTATTCCTGGCGATCGGAAATGGCCTCTAGGGGGTCTTCCCTGATAACGGCGGTATCGGCATCGGCCTGGGTTAGGCGAAGAGGGTTTGGGTAATGATTAGGCGATGGGGAGGGAGGAACCGCTCCATTGGGACGAACGGTTGTACCCAATAGATCCGACTCAGGAGTTCCGGCGAGGGTGTCGATCTCTACCGGCTGAGGGGAAACTAGGGGTGGGGGTGCAATATCTGGGGGGGGAAGGGGAAAAGGCATATCCACACACGAGTTACTGCCTTCGCTACTTTAAGGGATTCTTCCCCCCAATGGCGAGAGGGGTCTAGTCGAGATCCTTACGCTTGGGGTTGCGGGAGGGATCTCCAGAGAGAAAACCAAAGACAAAGAGAAGGACAAAGAATGTAACAACAATATATACGGTGATTCTTAGGGTTTCCATGGTTAAATCAGCGGTTTCTAAACAGCAGCGTCAGTTTTCCATCATAGCCTGAGGATGATCCCCTGCGATCGCCATTTCTGATTTTCAAATAGTTGATGTGGTTTAGGGAACAAAACGAATAAATTTCTTTTTGCCCACCTGAAGAACCTGACCGATAATGTCTGTACCCTCGGCGATCGCTAGGTCGGGATCCATGACTTTTTCACCATTGAGACGCACCCCACCCCCCTTAATTTGCCGCCGGGCCTCACTACTACTGGAGCAGAGTTTGGTTTGGCTAATCAGGTAGGAGATTTTTAAGGGAAAGGTTAAATCCCCCAAGGAAAACTCCGGTAGGCTCTCGGCCTGGGCCATGGCTCCCTGGGTGACGATCGCCGCCAATTCTCTTTGGGTTTGCTGGGCGAGTTCCCGTCCATGGTATTGACCCACCACCTCAAGGGCAAGGAGTTTTTGGCGATCGCGGGGGTTGGGGGGTAAATCTTCTAGGGGTAGATCCGTGAGCAATTCTAGGTACTGATTGATCACTCCATCCGGCACTTTTTCCAGCTTTGAGTACATGCTAACCGCCGACTCGGTGAGGGCGACATAATTCCCCAGGGACTTGGACATTTTTTGAATGCCATCGGTGCCGGGCAAAATGGGCATGAGTAGGCCAAACTGGGGCGATCGCTGAAAATGCCGCTGCAAATCCCGGCCCACCGCAATATTAAACTTCTGATCCGTACCGCCAAGTTCCACATCCGCTTCAATGGCCACCGAGTCATAGCCCTGCATCAACGGATAAAGAAACTCATGCAAAAAAATGGGATTCCCCTTGCCATAGCGTTCTGAGAAACCTTCCTTGGCCAACATTTGCCCCACGGTCATTGTCGAGAGCAAGTTTAAGATTTTGCTCAGGTTAAGCTGGGAGAGCCATTCCGAGTTATAGCAAATTTCCAAGCGATCGGGAGTATCAAAATCCAGGATCGGCCGCACCTGCTCCAGATAGGTTTTTACGTTGGCCTGCACGTCCTCAGGGGTGAGTTGTCGCCGCACGTCCGATTTACCCGTTGGATCGCCAATCTGAGCCGTGAAGTCCCCCATAATTAACACTGCACAATGGCCCGCATCCTGGAACTGGCGCAACTTTCGCAGGACAATACTATGACCTAAATGGACATCGCTGCCCGTGGGGTCAATCCCCAATTTAATCCGCAGGGGGCGATCGCAGGTTTTGAGGCGATGCCAAAGACAATCCAGTGGCTGATCCGTGGGATGGCCATCGGGGAACACCTCAACAACGCCCCGCTGTAACTCCTGTAAGTGATCTTTTGAATGATCCATTAAAATGCTTCAAACCCCTAACTGGCCCGCTTTCTCAGCAAGTTAACATCATGCCATGCTATCAGGCAGACTTCAAAATGGTATGCTAGCTAGATATTAATCCGTATAAATTCACCTTCGTCAGTATAGTACTGGATAGGACTTCTAGGGTCTCGGCGTTTAGTTCCAGGTGAGGATAAGTGTCAACAAGTACTGTCGGCCCAAAATCAATCAACCCACCCACCCCCAAGTCTGGCTTTTTCCAGGGGGTGATCCAAGCTACGGGCAAAACCTTTTTGGTGGGGATGACCTTGACTACGGCAGCCCTGGCGGGGGGAATTTTGGGGTTGGCCATCAGTTTTCGGAACTTGCCCGATGTGCGATCTCTGCGGGGGTATATCCCCAGTGAAACCACCCATATTTACGACATTAACGGCACCTTACTCATCAGTCTCCACGATGAGGAAAACCGTGAAGTGGTTCCCCTGGACGAAATTTCCCCCGACTTAAAACGGGCCGTCATTGCCATTGAAGACAGTAGCTTTTATCAGCATCGGGGTATTAATCCCATTGGGGTGTCCCGGGCCTTTATGGCTAATCTTCGGGCCGGTAGCACCGTTGAGGGCGGCTCTACCCTGACGATGCAGTTGGTGAAAAATCTGTTTCTCAGTCAGGAGCGGGCCATTAGCCGGAAAGCTGCGGAAGCAGTGCTAGCCATGCGTCTAGAGCAGATTTTCAATAAAGATGAAATCCTGGAAATGTACTTAAACCAGGTCTATTGGGGACACAACACCTACGGCGTTGAGACGGCTGCCGAAAGTTATTTCAAAAAGTCCGCCAAGGATCTCACCCTGGGAGAGGCGGCGATGATGGCGGGGATCATCCAAGCACCGGAAGCCTACAGCCCCTTTGCCAGTTTAGAGACCGCGAAGGAACGTCAAAAGGTTGTCCTGAATCGGATGGTGGAGCTAGGTTGGATTAGCCAGGGGGAAGCTACAGCGGCGGCCCAAGAACCCATTGAACTAGGAGAGATTACGTCCTTTCAGCGGAGTCGTAGTCCCTGGGTGACGGATGGAGTCATCCAAGAACTCAACGATCGCTTTGGCCGGGAGGCGGTGATTCGCGGCGGTATGCGGGTACAAACGACCGTTGATCTGAAAACCCAAGAAATTGCCGAAGCGGCGGTGAAACGCGGCCACCAGCGACTACGCTCCGGCGGCATTCGGGCCGGTCAAGTGGCCCTAGCGGCGGTGGATCCCCGCACCCACTATGTCAAGGCGATCGTCGGTGGAACGGACTATCGCGAAAGCCAATTTAACCGGGCAACCCAGGCCATGCGTCAACCGGGTTCTGCCTTTAAGCCCTTTGTTTTCTACGGTGCCTACGCCACGGGTAAGTTTACGCCCGACTCCACCATTAACGATACTCAGGTCAGCTATCAGGATGGTAGTGGTCGCTATGTTCCCCAGAACTACGATCGCAGTTTCATGGGCCCCATCACCATGCGGACGGCCCTCGCAACATCCCGTAATATTCCCGCCATTGTCCTCGGTCAACAGGTGGGCCTAGACAGGATAATTGAAATTTGTCGCAGCCTCGGCATCACCAGTCCGATTTTGCCGGTGATCTCTCTGCCCCTAGGGGCGGTGGATTTGACTCCCCTAGAAATGTCGGCGGCCTTTGCTACTTTTGCTAATAACGGCTGGCAGTCAGAAACAACCATGATTGTGCAGGTGACAGATAATAGTGGTCACCTACTCCTGGATAATACCCCCCGTCCCCAACTGGTCTTAGACCCCTGGGCTGCCGCAGCCTTGAACAATACGATGGAAAGCGTCATTACTAGCGGAACCGGAGCTGGGGCAAGTTTGGGCCGACCGGCAGCGGGTAAAACTGGAACGACGTCCTCGGAGCGGGACATCTGGTTTGTGGGCTATGTGCCCCAACTTTCGGCGGCGGTGTGGGCTGGCAATGATGACTACAGCCCCATTGGGCGAGGGGCAACGGGCGGCGGATTCATGGCACCCATCTGGCAAGACTTTATGAGTAAAGCCCTAGAAGGAGTGCCCTCGGAATCCTTTACGCCAATGTCTAAGTTCCCGCGCCCCCAACCCCAGAACTAGCTACTGCTTTTTTGACTTTCAGTTTGTACGTACAAAATAATCAGAAACACGGTGGGGACAAGAACGAACATCGCCGTGGCAATTAAGCCTAGGTTGTTTACAGGCATGGCTTTTTAACCTATAGGATGACTGTGACAGATCACGGTTATTGTATCATTTTTGAGTCTAGGCATTGGAGCTACCGTAAGATTAGTTATGCCGCCTTAAGTTATCGGTGGAGACGTATTTGAAAGCTTATCTCTAAGTTGCGATCCCCCAAGGGGGATTTAACTAGAGCACAGCCGCAAATAAGATGTTGAATGATTCAGTTATCAGTAATCAGTTTTGTTGGTTCTGCATCATGCAAACCAGGCACAATAAGCCATAGCCACATTCGACATTTGAATAAGCGCAAGGGCAAGAGTTCTTCGGGAAAAGTTTGCTGACCGTGCCCCTGCCAGTGCCCTAGATTAGCAAGCTGTTGTTTGGCACAGGGCGGAAAGAGATCTCCAGGCTTGCCCTTATCGGGGCTGTAACCAGGATCGTTTTCTTCTAGGGACACCAAATCAGGCAAGCGTCCATTTTGGGCGTAGGGACAAGGTTTGCCGTTCAGTTCTGCTGAAATCATCCCAGAGCAAATCAGGGTGTCAGGATAAATTTTGCCCTCGGGAGAGAGGAAGAGGGCTTTAGGAGGAAGATTGACACCGCTCATACAGGATACCGATAAGAGATTTCACATCAGGAGTACACCTGATCGTTTATCAGTATTTTGTGCGCTCACCGCACAAAAGTCAATATTGTTTCATGAATCTGTTGAAGGTTCTGCAAAATTGACTTGTTTGGCAACTATGTTGAGGAGCTTGCATTTGGAGCGATCTGGTTCGTATTTGCTGTTTTCCCATTCGCTTATAGTTTCTCGGCGAACGCCTAGCTCACTAGCAAATTGCTCCTGGTTAAGACCTTTGGCAATTCTCAGTGCCTTAATCGCGTCAGCATTCCAGATGATTTCACCGTCCTGTCGCTGAATGTGATAAGTTGCCCGAAAAGTCTTGAAGGTAACGGTTTGCTGAGCCAAATCTACACACTCAACTTGGTAGCCTGCGCTAATCCAAGCCCCGGCTTGGAGTGGGCTAGAGCTATCGCGGTTGCTCCACCAGTTTTTCTTCCTGCGTGCTGAGTCAGGAAGTGAGCAACCCATTAAGACTTCGATTTCGGCGAAAGTCAGTGTCACTGCTGCTTGATTGCAGTAGTGCAGGTGTTCATAGAGTGGGTAGTACTTGCTTCCAGGTTTAATGCTCATTGTTCATTAGGCAATGAGGATAACAAGGTTTCCAGTTGGGCAAGTAGCGGTTCTAACTCTGAGATAACCGTTGTCCAAATCGTTTGTTGGCGAATTTCGTCGTAACGGTGAATCAGGATATTGCGTAACCCAATAATTCTACGCCAGTCAATCTCTGGATGGGTTTGTCGAAATTCATCCGACAGTCTACGAGCGGCTTCCCCTAAGATTTCAAACTGTCTTTCTACGGCACTCTGGATGAGTGCGCTGTCTAGATAAGCCTCATCGGTCAGGCTCGTTGTAAATTCCTGAATCCGGCGAATGGCGCTGACCATATCCCACAGTGATCCAGCATCACGGTTGTTTGCTTGCATAGATCACCTGATGAGTTCGTAAAATTTCGTGCCGTCGATAGGGATTTTTCAGCCCTTCTTTATCGGCAATATCCACCTTGCGCTTGAATAAGGTTTCAAGTTCATCTTTCATATCGACCCAATCAAACAAGCTCCAGCCTGGGTTGGGGGCAAAGGTAATGAGAACATCAATATCGCTATCGGGGCGAAAGTCATCCCGCAGAACGGAACCGAACAGAGCAAACTCGATAATGTGCCAGCGTTGGCAAAACTTAGCAATCTGAGCGGGCGATGCCGGGATGCGTTGATTAATAGGGGGTTTTAGTTGAGAAATCATGATCCAACACCTCAAATCAGCGGGTTGATAATTCGGAGTTTGCCTTCAATCAGTTGATCATGCTGCATATCTTCGGAGTAAAGAATGCTGCAATTGTTCAGTAAAGCTGTGCTGACTAGCAAGCTATCCCAATAGGAATAACCATAACAAACATTAATTTTTATGGCTTCAATTACCTGTGTTGCAGGAATTTCAGTGATATCAAATCCAGCGACGAGTTGAGAGATAACTTCTTGTGCCTGTGCTTGAGTCCGAAATTTCTTTTTTAGCAGGACATTATAAAGTTCACCCAAAATTTGAGTACTCATGATTAGAGATTCAATTTGAGATGAAAGCAGTGCGTTAACTTTTTCATACTTGTCTGCTGGGTTTTTGCTATAAAGATAAACCCAAAGATTTGTATCGAGAAGGACTTTATCGCTCATACAGTTCTTCTCGATTAAATTTATAATCTTCGGGTAACTTAAAAGAGTGCTGTTTGAGTTGTTCTAAAAAACGCTGTTTCCTGGATTCTAAAGTTTGTTCATCCTGTTCTTTTGACTCGTTGGTGTCTTCTAACACAACAATCCTGAGTTTTTTGCCTTCTAACGCCGCATCCAGCTTTTCATCGAGGACTAAGTTGCCGTCGTGGTAGGTCGCTTGTATAACTTTGCTCATGGTGTATATCTCCTGGTTGTCCTGAATCCTGGTTTAGTTCTCGCCAATTTCCTCCTCACCCAAAATCATCCGCTCTACTTTGGCTTTTGCGGCGGCTTCGGCTTCGAGTCGCAACCGTTTTGCCTCACTACAAGGGTATATAGCTTTAGTAAACATCGTGCTCTCAAAGTCTAAATGCAACAATCATTTTCATCATGGTAGATTTTCTCTGAAAAATTATTCATTGAGTACTCTTCAGTTTGTAGTTAAAAACCAGCACTAATCGATGCTAAATATCTCCTCTTTATTGAATCACATATGTCTACTTATATTGTGCTAGGAAATCAAAATCACAAAGCTCGTCCAAAGCTTTTTTCTGATTTTCAATTAGCTTACTCAATTCTGAAGCATCAATTCTAATTCTCAGATTGCCGTATTTATCATAAGGATGAGCTTCTGTTTTTTGATTTCTAGATTCATTTATTCTAAGAAAGCATCTGTTAGCGATTGGAAAATAATCCTTAATACAACCAGAGTTAAGATTAACCCCGTATTCTTTATTTGCCTGTTGAATGTTCATAAACTTACAAATTTGATCATAAACGAGGTTATTGAAAGAATTAAGATTCAAGAGTGATTTTGAAGGATCGGTGACTCTATGTTCGAAAAACAATCGGAAAGAGATAGATAATTCTTTATATAAGCTTTTATCATGCCATACAGTCTCATTGAAAAACAATTCAGGCTTTGATATAGAAAATTCATTCTTTAAAGTATGAATTATGTAATCTATCTTATTTCCAGAAATAAGATTTTGAATATATTCATTGTATTCCGAGAAATCAAGATCGCTTGGAGCAGGTAGAAGTAGAGACAAATATAGAGCGTGAAGCGAAATTAAACAGTCTTTACTTTTTAATCTACTTTTAATAAAATCATCCAAATAGATAGGATCCTGAATTATTTTAAATTTAAAGTTAACAACTTCTCTATTCAGAAAGTAATTATCTGAATGAAAGGAGTTGATTAACTCGATTTTATTATTCTTATAGAGCCACTCAAACATGAAGTACTTAACTATCCAATGCCTATCTTCATCTCGCATATATTTTCTATAAATATCTTCCATAAATTCAAGAGTTGGAAAAAATTTAAACACTAAAGCTATGAGATAATGAAATAATATTTTTTCGTCTCGTAAGATATTAATTAGCCAGTCCTTAACCTCGTTATCGTCAGAAAAATGATTCTTTAGATAAAAGAGAACGGCTTCAAAATGAATGTATAGGTTTTCCAGATTTTTTAATAAGATTGACTTTACATCTTCATCTTTATTTAGTTTATACAAAGAAAAGCTAATTATAGTTTTATCCAAGTATCCTTCAATATTATCTTGGTTAAAACAATTCAAAAACCTTTCTTTTAATTTTTTATGAGTTTTAGCTTTGAGACTGCCTTTCTTTTTGTATTCTTTAGTAATCGCTGAAAATTTATTTCTTTGATGCTTTAAAGTTTTATCTATATCATCTATTTTACTTACTAAGATTTTACTGGCTTGAGGAATTAAACCTAAATCTCTCGCTACTAAATCTAAATATGCTATCGCTCTCTGTGCTGTGATCTTATCTTTTGAAAAAATTCTTATGTCATCTACATATCGAATATATTTAATGTTAAGCTTGCTACTTTTAATTTCTAAATCGAGATGAAAAAGATATAAATCTGCTAAAAAAGGAGAACCGATAGGTCCTTGGGGTATGCCATGTTTACTTTTGAAGGTTTTATGGCTGAAATCGCTTGTAAATGCTTCTAATAATTTAAGTAACAAGCTTGAAAGACGATTGTCAATATAATTCTTCTCTAAAATTTGCTGAAGGGTATAGTGATCAATTGTGTCAAAGAATGAAGCTATATCAAATTCAGCTAAAAAAATATAGCCCTCTTCATAGTGTTTTCGAGTTCTTTGCTCAAATTTATTCCATTGCTCTTTCCATGGTTTGAAGAAAAAAATCTTATTTATTTTGTTCTCTGTCGAAGTATTATAAACGTTTCCAAAAATTGTATTGTTATAGTATGGAGAAATATCATTATATACTACATCTGCAATTACGTTGATAATTGCTTGATAGATTAATAAATCTCTAAATTTCAATAGAGATAATGGTCTTACAAGGTTGTTTTTTTTTGGTATAAATATCTTGTATGAGCTGGTTGGACTGAATATGCAATGTTTTATTTCATCTAAAAGACTTTTTATATTTTCCTCCAAAAATAACCCGAATATCTTGAGATCTTCGTAGTATAAATCTTTGTAAACGTTTCTAGGCGCGGTCTGTAACCTTTGAAAGGCTAAGATAAAATTTTCTTTTGACAAGAAACTTTCAAACTGACTTTCTTTAAGCATAAAGTTTACTCAATAAATTAAAATTTTACCTGAAAAGTGAAATTTTTTGGTTGTTTCTGCTGTTGAATATCTTTAATCAAAATTAAGGTTAAACATCACTTATTCTTCCTTACTTTTTCTTTTCTTATCTTCAGTGTTAACTGCTCGTCATATCACTTGGCAAACAAAAACTTGACCATGGCATCCACCGCTTCCTGGGGCTGCAATCCTTCGTTATCCCGCAGGAGCGAGTGACAACCCGATCTCGTATCCCCCAACACCTCCCGAAACTTGTCACGGGTCAAGGGTTGCAATCCCGTCTGAATGCCATCCGGCTCACTGGGATTGAGGATTACCTTAAACGGGCTATGTTCCGCCGCAGATCGCGCACTTTCGTACTTGGGCAAATTCCCAATTTCCTGAAGCGCACGGGGATACTCTAAATCCCGACGATAGATTTTGGTATTCGTACCACTGGTCAGGATGGCATACCGAGCGGAGGGCGAGGCACTCATGTAAGCATTAAGGCGATTTAAGTGCTCTACCCAACCTTCCGGTTCCATGCCTTCAAATTTCTTCCCTGGCTCCATCGCCTCCACCATGATGAAGGCGACATCTAACCCGCCCCCTGCACCGATATAACGGTCATCGTAGACAATCAAATCTGCCCGTCCCTGATACCGCCGCCCGCCCTGATGCGTCCCTTCGGAAAAATCCGCATTGAGTTCTAGTTCCAGGGCATCCAGTGGAACACCGTATTCTTGATGTAAGAGAGCGATCGCCCAAATGGTTACTGGATCCTCTGCTGGACGAACGTAGGTGCCATCTGCCTTGAATAATTTTGACAGATTGGAGTGCTTCCGATAGTCCGCTGGAACATCGGCTGGGCGTTGGTAGGGGTTAGTGAAGTTGGCAAAGGACATGCGATCGGCAAAGGTAAGAATCATACACTTGATCCTCTATGATGCATTAAAGTCCTCGAGTTGTCTTGTTCTATGACTATCAAATAGGCATCGAGCTAGTTCTTTGTGCCATTGATCGAATACAGCAGCATAATCGGACAGTTGAAAGATCTCGGTGGAGATGCAAAGGTTACTAGCCGCCGTTGAAGGGGAACGATCTGCTTAAATCCGCAGTAATAACGTCTGATCTGGATTATTCCGACGGTGTTAAGGGCAAGGGAGAACGGCGATCGATGCCGCGATCGTAGATCTCAATATTCCACTGACCGGTGCGATCGGACTGGAATACGACAAAGCGGCCGTCGCCACTAATGCTGGGGGAATGCACATCTCCTTGCCAGTTGGCAGTAATCAGGTCTTGGTGACGGGTGAGGCGGTCATATACATAGATATCGGATTTACCTCGGCCCTCTGACCGATAGGCAATGTAGCGGCCATCGCCACTAATGCTGGGCTGATCTTGCATAATGCCAGGGCGATTGAGACCAGGGAGGTCAATGATGCGCCGCTGTTGGACATCGTAGAGAAAAATGGCGCGATAGCCGGGGCGATCGCTACTAAAGACAACGTAACGGCCATCGTAGGAGAGTTGGGGGTCTTCATCCCGACGAATACTATTGAGACTGCCACCAAAGTTATCCGTAGGTAGCAAGAGATACCCACCGGAGGCACATGCAGCCAAGATGGGGACGAGAGCCAGAGTCAATCCCTTGTTGGCAATATTTCTTAAGGAAAACCTAGGCATATATGAAGAAACGAAACGGTTCTTAAAGATTCAGTTAAAGACGGGTTATCTCCATCTTCCAAGTGCTAACTTAATAGTAGGCGCATAAAGGTTCAGTCAACGGTGAGAGTGAATTTAAGGCTTGTGCCTCCCAGTCCTTGAATTCAGGATGGAGCCATCAATGTTTTGTTTTTGCATTAACATTTTTGATTGTCTTCTCAACTCTAGCTTTGTCCAGCATCATCGTTATGTTGCTTTCGTCTTTTAGCAAACCCACGTTGAGCGTAAGGGAGTTTAACTAAATTTCAGAATGTAATTTGTTGCAGTTTGTTTGTTGCAGGTTAGTAGATCATTCTCTGAAGTTTAGCCACTCTATACCAACCTGGTTAAGGATATTCAAGGGTTTGGATTCTGATTGAGAGCGTTTGTTTTTATCCACCCTATTCTTAAATGAGTCTAACAATCTATTGCTAATCATTTTTGGGGTCTAGTTGCCATCAACTGGGCCCCTTGTTATTGAAAACGTTATTGAAAATATTTAATATACTAAAAAATTGTCATTCCCTTGTGGGCAGGATCCTTTAGGTTCCTGGTAGTTGGCGCAGGTCTTCACCGAGGTGAGATCGCTCCGCTAAGGCTAACAATAGGGGGCCGTGGGGGCCATACTCGACAATACTCAGGCTGGCCACGGGGGCAGCAATGCGATCGCGGAATCGACCCACATCGATCCCCAACAGGCCACAGACCATAATCCGAATGGTTGCCTTATGGGAGACCACGAGAACATTGCCATCGGTATGGGTTTGTTCAATCTCTTCGAGGACTTCACTACTGCGGTGGGCAATATCCACACCCCGCTCTCCTCCGGTGGGGGCATTCCAACCCGGATCCGCTAACCAGCGCACATAGTCATCATGGAATTTGGCATTGACTTCTTCCGGGGGCATCCCTTCCCATTCACCATAGTGAATTTCCCGCAGGCCATCCCGTTTGTGCATTTCTATGCCAATGCGATCGCACAGGGGTTGGGCGGTGGTGATCGTTCGGCGCATTGGACTGACATAGACTGCGGTCCAGGGCATTCGTGCATAGGCCGTCGCAAAGGCTTCTGCCATCTGTTGCCCTTCGGGGGTGAGGTCGGGATCCATGGCTCCGCAGTAATCATTGGCGCGGCTGTAGGGAGTCTGGCCATGGCGAAGAAAATAGAGTTTTAGAGTCATGGTGGTGAGAGTCATCCTTGGATAAAGAAGCTATGAAGAAGCCGTGAAAATGTAGCCGCAGAAACTTATGTGGGGTGATAGAGTGGACGTAACTCTAACGTTAGAAATACCTTAAATCATGCAGTTCCCCCGATCCAGTGGTCTTTTGCTCCATCCTACCTCTCTGCCGGGGGGCCATGGCATTGGGGATTTAGGCCAAGCTGCCTACGAATTTATTGATTTTTTAGCTGCCAGTGATCAGCAATTTTGGCAGGTACTACCCCTCGGGCCCACGGGCTATGGCCATTCTCCCTATATGTGTTACTCGGCAATGGCGGGGAATCCCTTACTCATTAGTCTAGATGGGTTAGTTTCTCAGGGTTGGTTAACGGCAGAACATCTCAGTCACTTAAATTTGCCCAATAGCGATCGCCTTGATTACGATGCGGTCATTAGCCAAAAGTTGCCCTTGCTAGGCATTGCCGCCCATCAATTTATGGAGAAGGCGGATGACGATCAGCGGCAAGAATTTGATCAGTTTTGCCAGGATTCTGCCTATTGGCTCGATACCTATGCCCTTTTTATGGCCCTCAAAGATCAACACCAGGGTCAGGCTTGGTATGACTGGCCGTCAGAACTGAGTCAACGAGACGCAGAAGCCTTAGGGATTGCCACCAGCGAACTCAAGGAGCAAATTTTCACCTATAAATTCCAGCAATTTATCTTCTTTCAGCAGTGGTCAGCCCTTAAGTTCTATGCCAACAGCAAAAGAATCCAAATTATTGGCGATATTCCCATCTATGTGGCCCACGATAGTGCGGATGTATGGGCATTTCCTGAATTTTTCCAGTTAGAGCCAGAAACCGGCGCGGCGGCCTTCATGGCCGGTGTTCCCCCGGATTACTTCAGTGAAACGGGACAACTCTGGGGCAACCCCATTTATAACTGGGATCGCCTAGCCAAAGAGGACTATTACTGGTGGATTGAGCGTTTTCGCTGTCTCCTGCGCTACGTGGATATTATTCGGGTAGATCACTTTCGCGGTTTCCAAGGCTATTGGCAAGTGCCCCAGGGTGAAACAACTGCCATGAACGGGGAGTGGGTGGATGGCCCCGGCGCGCAATTCTTTGAGGTTCTCGAAGAAAAAATGGGAACTCTACCCATCTTGGCAGAGGATCTAGGGGATATTACCCCAGATGTGATTGTATTGCGAGATCGTTTTTCATTTCCAGGCATGAAAATATTGCAATTTGCCTTTGGTGGCGGCGCAGATAACCCCTTCTTGCCCTTTAATTACGTCCGTAACTCCGTTGTCTATACCGGAACCCACGATAACAATACAACGGTGGGTTGGTTTGGCCAGCTTTCGGAATGGGAACGGCAGCGGTTAAGTGATTATTTGGGCTGTTTTTCCAGTTCTGGCATTCACTGGGATTTAATTCGTTTAGCCTTGAGTTCCATTGCTAATCAAGCGATTTTTCCAGCACAGGATGTCTTGGGTCTGGGGGGCGAAGCACGGATGAATTTTCCCAGTACCACCTCTGGGAATTGGTCTTGGCGACTGTGGCCCAATGAATTACACCAAGACGTGGGCAACCACCTCAAGCATTTAACCCATCTCTATGGCCGCCAACCCATACCGGAAGAACCAGAAAACCCAGAAAATAACGAGGATCATAACTAACTGGGCTAAGATTAGAGCGGTTCAGAAGGATATTCTCCATGATTTGGCGTAAACCCCGCGGCCGCCCGCCCCAGTCCCTTTCCAGCGGTAATATTGTCACCATTGCCCTAGAACTCTATCGCAGTCAAGGCAATCGCCATTTTCTGCTGAGTTTATTTGCCCATGCCTGGTTTTTTCTGATTAGCTTGGGTGTGATGGTGGGCCTGTTAATCTTTCTCTTCGTTTCGGCGATCGCCGCTGGGGTCAGCCAAAGCCCTGTGGGTTTCATTATCATTTTCGGCTTGGGTCTCCTGGTGGCCTGTCCTTTTTTTTTCTATGGTTTGGCTCGGTTTACCGCGAGTGGTGGATTGATCTCCCGCCGTATTCTCAGCACACTGGAACAAAATGAGGAAACGGAAGAGACGGCCCGCACCTACATTTTTCCCCGCACCCTGACGTTTCTCTGGAGTAACCTTTGGGCAGGGAGTATTTTAATCCTGGTCTATGCCCTACTAGGACTGTTCCTCTATGTGATGTATTTAGGGCTTTGGCCCATTGTCCAAAGTCTAGAATTTTTGGATTTGAGTGAGGGCGTAAGTGCCGTTCTGATCACGGCCTTTATTTTATTTATTATTATTCTTTTGGTGGGATGCTTATTTGTCATCTCCTACATTTCGGCCCGTCTAGCCTTGGCGGATGCCATCCTGGCGATCGAACCCGAATGTAGTGCCCTGCAAGCGATTCAACGCAGTTGGCAATTAACCCAGGGCCAAGCCTGGCATACCCTAACGGTGTTTTTCATTGCCTCTATTTTGGTCGTGCCGGCCAATATTGTCGCCGGTATTGTCAATAGCCTGGTGATCATTCCCGTGGCGGGATTCTTTGTGGGCGTGTTGCTCTTTCCCCTGTGGCAAGGGATTAAAACAGTTATGTATGTGGATCTAAGGGTTCGTAACGAAGGGGCAGGATTTGCCGTTCGCCGCTCCATTGCACCACCCATGCGGTGGCTACGGCGGGTCTGTTTGCAAACCCCAGAAAGTATTGAGCTGGATTTTGCCTTGGCGGGAATTGGTAGCCGTGTATTGGCTTGGTTGTTGGATCAACTAATTCTTTATGTCACCCTTTTTCTTGTCTCATTTTTAGTCATTTATTTGTACTTGTTTGGTCTGTTGCCCTTTTTAACCGAGGCGTTTTCAATCTCAGACGATACCCTCAATCTTTGGGCTCTAAGTTTTTATTTACTGGGGATGTTTTTTATCTATAACGGCTACTACATTTATTTTGAAACCCTCTGGCAAGGTCAAACCCCTGGCAAACGGTTTGCGGAAATTCGTGTAGTTCAAGATAATGGTCGCCCCATTGGTTTACGGGAAGCGACCCTGCGGAGTTTACTTCAGTCCGTTGATTTTACTTTCTTTGGCATAGGAGCCTTCTTAATTGCGTTAACTAAATCAGAAAAGCGATTGGGAGATATGGCCGCAGGAACCCTAGTGATTCAAGATGAGCAGGCCACCCGCCAGGCTCCACAACAGCAGGCCGTTAGTCCAGAGGCAAAGGAATTGGCCCAATGGCTTGGCGATCGCCCTGGGGTGGATCGGGTGACCGGGGAGCAGTACCTAATGGTGCGAAATTTCCTCAGTGGTCGTCAACGCCTAAGTCCATCGGGTCGCTATCGCTCTGCCCAGGAGTTACGGGAACAGTTAGAGCCAATGATTTTTGGGGATACGCCCCACCCCAGCATAGCCCCTCGCCTTGAAGCCGTCGCCCCGGAGGTTTTTATTGAAGCAATTTATCTGGCCTACCGGGTTCTGCACCAAACCCCCTCTGGAACATCTCCCCAGGATTCTCGTCCCCCATCCTAGTTCCTAGCCCGGCTATTGCATATATATAACTCCCTATCTACAACCGTCCAACTATTGCCCATGATGCCTGTGAGGATTTGTTATGCGTCACTTGTTTTCAGCTTTAATCGGTTTAACCGTGGCAACGGGGGCGATCGCTCCCCTAGGTTGGGCCCAACTAACCCCTCCAGCGGAATCCGAAACCCAGCCAAGTCGTTATCAATTAATAGGAGTCACCTTTGAAACACCCCTCACCTTTTCGCCACCGAGGGGAACGGGCAGTGGGGTTGCGGTGGTGTATCCCCCTATGGCGGCCCCTGGAGACCATGAGTTAATGGTGAGTTTACTGGAGATAGATATGCCCAGTGGTATTTTAGGGGAACTCACGAATACCGAACTTAGCAGCTTTCTGCGCTATACGGGTTTAGGGGGCGCCCCAGCCCGTCGCCCTAGCATGATTGAGCGGCGCATCTTCGGCCGACGAATTCAGGGGGAGGTTTTCTTTAAGGAGGGTGAGCGGCCCATATACCAAGAGCTATACTTGGTGCGCCTATCGACGGGGAAACGAATGGCGATTTCTCTAGAGGCAGAAGAACGGGCCCCCCTGGCCTTGGTGGAAGAGGTCTTTAGCCATGTGGCCAATAGTTTCATGGAATTGCCCCCCCGTTCCCGGGAATGGCGACGCAGTTTTGAGTGGCACAAGCATAATTCTGCCCAGCGGTAACGTTAACCTGTTTTCAGTTATTTTTATTATTCCAAAAGAGCCTGCTTAAAGGCCGCATTGTCCGGTAGCATTATCTGCCAGTTGTCTAGGGTATCCAATTCCACGGTGGGGTTGATAAACTCGCCATCTAAAATATGCCCCCCAGTGCGGCGATCGCTGGTAATAAAGTGAAAGTGGTAGCCAGGGACGTTGATATTACTCAGGTATGGGGGCAGACGAAATCCCACTAGGGTTCCCGTCACATTTCGCTCCTCAAAAATGCGCTGTTCATTTCTGACCACATCTAAGAGGGGCGGGTAGGGGGGTGTTTGCTTGGGCACACTTCGGAACTTGAGATAGGGGAATGTACCATGAATGCGCAGGGCATAGGGCCAATTTAAGCTGGGTAAGGACTCATCAATTCGTTGCTCCAATTCCTGATAGGAGAGGTTGCCCCCTAGGGGAAGCGATCGCTGCCTATGGAAAAAAGAGACCACGGAAAAGGGCGTTTCTGTGTCATCTTCAACCCGATGAACCCCGCCATCAACATCAATTTTGTAGACCGTCCCATCCAGGATCACCATTTCCCCGTCTAAACCCTCAAAGGTTCCCAAACCAAAATCACCATGCTCCTTTAGCTCGGCCATGGTTGTGGCCCCCTCATAGATGCCAATATTTAGGGCCCCCAATGTTGACACCTGAAAGCCAAGGGTAGATGGGGCGTTTTGGGAATAGGCCGGCCACCCATGGGTCGAGAGTCCATTAATGGCAAACGTCGTTAGGAGGAGCAGAATGGGCCACCATAGCCACCGTTTTAGTTTCATTAGATACAGAGGCCTCCTTTTTCTAATCCTTTTTCTTCAATCTCTTTTCTTCAACCCTTGGGTATTAATTCCAGCCTAAAAAGACCATCAGCTTTTCAACAAAATTAGTGTAGACCATGCCACTGCGAAATTCAGCGGTATCCATTACCTTTTGATGAAAGGGAATCGTCGTGGGTAAACCGGTAATGGCACACTCCCGCAGGGCCCGCTTCATGCGAAGCAAGGCACCGTCGCGATCGGGTGCCCAAACAATTAATTTACCAATCAAGGAATCGTAATAGGGTGGAATTTCATAATCCGTATAGGCATGGGAATCCATCCGCACACCTGGCCCCCCAGGGGGTAAGTAGCCACTGATCCGGCCGGGATGGGGGCGAAAATTGCGCTCGGGATCCTCCGCATTGATGCGGCATTCAATGGCATGGCCCTTCAAAACCACATCATCTTGCTTTAACCCTAGCCGTTCCCCTTGGGCCACCCGAATTTGCTCGGCAATCAGATCAATCCCCGTAATCATTTCCGTTACTGGATGCTCCACCTGGATGCGGGTATTCATTTCCATAAAATAGAAATTATCTGAACTATCTAGCAAGAACTCAATGGTGCCGGCCCCAACATAGTTAATCGCCTTCGCCACCGCCACTGCGGCCGTCCCCATTTTTTTCCGTAACCGTGGCGTTAGGGCTGGACTGGGGGCTTCTTCAAGTAGTTTTTGATGACGGCGTTGGACAGAGCAATCTCGCTCCCCAAGGTGAATCACGTTGCCATGGCTATCGGCCAAAATCTGAAACTCAATGTGCCGTGGATTCTCAATAAATCGCTCCAGGTACACCCCCCCATTGCCAAAGGCTGCTTCCGCTTCCCCTTGGGCCGCAGATAGGGCCCGACCCAATTCTTCCGGTTGTCGCACCAGGCGCATTCCCCGGCCGCCACCCCCGGCCGTCGCCTTAATCATCAGGGGATAGCCCACTTTTTCAGCAATGGTTCGGGCCTCTTCCTCATCACTGACTAGGCCATCACTGCCGGGAATGGTGGGCACACCCACCCGTTGCATGGTTGCCTTTGCCGTGGACTTATCCCCCATAGACTGCATTGCCGCTGGGGTAGGGCCAATGAAGGTAATTTTATGATCGGCGCAGATCTCGGCAAAGCGGGAGTTTTCGGCTAAAAAACCGTAACCGGGGTGAATGGCTGTGGCATTTCGGGTTAGGGCCGCCGCAATAATATTGGGAATATTTAGGTAACTGCGGCTACTAGGGGCATCACCAATACAAACCGCTTCATCCGCTAATTGAACATGAAGAGCATGGCGATCAACGGTGGAATGGACAGCAACCGTGGCAATTCCCATCTCTTCACAGGTACGGAGAATTCGTAAGGCAATTTCCCCCCGATTGGCGATGAGAATTTTTGCAAAAGCCATGGCGTCCTCAAGGATCTATAGGCGATCCCTAATGCTATCACAGAGACTACCGACGTTCTAGAGCAAACTGGATCAGTTGATGGACAAGCTCAGGAAAGGGGACACCACTGTTGCCCCAGAGTTGGGGGTACATGCTCAGGGCCGTAAACCCTGGTAGGGTATTGACTTCGTTAATTAAAACCTCGCCGGTCGATTCAAGGTAAAAGAAATCCATTCGTGCTAGACCCGCCCCATCGATCGCCTGGAAGGCTTGTATGGCCATGGTTTGAATTTGACTCACCACTTGGCTGGGTAAATCTGCGGGAATAATCAGATTGGCTCGGCCGTCGGTATACTTGGTGTCGTAGTCATAAAATTCGCCACTGTAGGTAATTTCGCCAACCACAGAGGCACGGGGCTGATCATTGCCGAGAACGGCACATTCCACTTCCCTGGCAACCACACCGGCCTCGACAATAATGCGGCGATCGTAGCTGGCAGCACTGTCTAGGGCTGTGGTGAGTTGTTGACGGGTTTTTACCTTGGATATCCCCACGGAGGAGCCTAAATTAGCCGGTTTGACAAAGCAAGGGTAGCCCAGTTCCGTTTCAATGCGATCGCACAGGTGGGTATAGCGGCAGGGGTCAGACCAAATCTCATTGCGATTAATGGCAATGTACTTCACCTGGGGTAATCCCACTGCGGCAAAGAGGGCCTTCATCAGAATCTTATCCATGCCTAGGGCGGAGGCAGCCACCCCTGAACCCACGTAGGACTGCTGCATTAGCTCTAAAAGTCCCTGCACCGTCCCATCTTCACCATTGGGGCCATGCAAAATCGGAAACCAGACATCAATCTCGGCGATCGCGACAGGAAGTTGCCAAAGGGTGGTGGCTTTTGAGTCTGGTTCGTCCCGGAGGGGTTGACCACTGGCTAAGACCTGGGCGGCAATGTCTCCATCGCTCCACTGGCCATTTTTCTGGATGTATACCGGTACTAATTCATAGATTTGATCATTGGGAGGAGCCGCAATGCCCTGGGCGATCGCTCCTGCTGAAATGATTGAAACTTCGTGCTCCCCTGACCGTCCACCAAAAAGTAAACCAACCCGTAACCGACTCATGTCTGGATAAGACTCCTAATTAGGTTTGTCATATTTTTGTTTAATCTCTACGATTTTTTGTTTAATCTCTACGATGCACTCCAGACCTGCATGAGCCAAGCCAAGAATTTGCTATTTCATTTTAAGGTATGGACGATGACATCCAACAAACTTTGTTTTTTCAGCCTTTATTTTCTTGACACCCCTAACTCTCTTCTTTCTCCCAGATGTGATTACCCTTAGGGGCTGTCTAGGGGGCTGTGAGTAGGAGTAATTGATCCTCCGGTAGGTGTTCTCGGTAGCAATGATCTTGGGTCAAAATACCTAACAGGCGCAAACCCCAATCGGGGGTGACATGGAGATCGGCCCAAGGGATGGCCAGTTCTAAGCATTTATCAAAACAGAATTGAATTCCCTGCTGCCGATCTTCCCATTGATAGTTGGCGATCGCCTGGGAGAGGGACACTTGCTGTTGCAGAAAATTCACCTTGAGGTGATGGTGGTAGAGATAATTCAAGGGAGCCTGATCCGGCAATTCTGCTAGGGGAATGGGACTGTTGTAGAGAACTTGCTCTGGGTAGTACCAGAAAAAGTGTAGGCCTGACATCCGCTTTACTGCATCGAGGTCAGTCCCTTGAAAATCTAGGCGAAGATAGAAATTTAGGTGATCCACCCCATACCAGAGGCGTTGGGCCAGGCTTTGGCGATGCATGGTTCCCCGGGCACCCCCCACGGTAATCCGACCGGCAAAGTTCCAGTCCTGTTCATCCCCCTTACCGTCAATGATTGGGTGAATATAGCCTTGGGGGGGGTGAGTTTCCTTGACTTCGTGGGATTCGAGGGGTTTTTCCAGATCGTCGGGAATGGGTTCATTAAGGGCTTGGTAGAGGGCGGCTAAATGCTCCCGAAAGAGTTGATCAAACATCGCATCTTGGTTGGAGGAATGGCCTTCCCCAAACCACCAGAACCAATCTGACCCTTCCGCAGCTAATAAGGCTTGCCAAGCGGCGGGATTTGCTTTTTCCGTGGCCTCAGGATGCCGCGCCAAGGTTTGGCGGGCCGCATTCAGGTAGTCCCAGGCTTTATTTTTGACGGGATCCCCAATCCAAGTGGTAAAACTACCATCAATCCAGGAACCACTATGGAGGCGATCGCTGGGCAATTGCTCTCGTACTTCAAATCGTTGCAAGTATTCTGATACGGTGACTAGTTCAAATTCTGGGCGATCGCTGAGGCGTTGATAGAGCGATTCTAAGAAGGGTAAACCATCCTGCTGATAAAATTCCCAGCAATTTTCCCCATCCAGGGCGATCGTCACCAGCCAGGGTTTCTCTAGGGCGGTTCCCCCATCCTCCTGTTGGGAGAGTAATTTGATTTTAATGCCCTCTAAATGACCAATTAAATCCTGGGCGGCTACATCTGGAGCCATGGAACTATAGGTAAAACCAATCAAATCTGAGAGGCGATGATCCCGAAAGACAATGGCCATATCCCCCTCATTGGTTTTTAAGCCGTAGGGCTGATACAGGTGTTGGGGGTCTTGAACCGTGCCCCGCTCATCCCGATGGAAGAAGGTTTGGGTCGTCCATCCTAAAACGGCCTCATCGGAGCAAAGCCATTCAAAGCCATGGTGGGCAACCTTGGGCAAAATTCCGGGGCTGACGGATTGCTCAGAGGGCCATAACCCCCGAGGTTTCCGCCCAAAGGTTTGCTGGTACAGATGGAGCGATCTCCGCAAGTGGCGATCGATGTCGTCCGGGTACTGAAAACGATCTGCCGGTAAGGTCATCTGGGGAACCGCAACTCGTCCGGCATCCGTATCCGCCAACAGGGGTAAGATCGGATGGGTGTAGGGAGTCGTGATCACTTCAATCTGGCCATTGTCTTGCATCTGCCGATGCTGGGGCAAAATTTGGCTGAGAATGTGGCGTTGTTTGGCAATGATTCGCTGACGATCGCTGAGACTAAAGTTTTTCCCCTGGTCAAACCATTGGGCAATTTCATCTTCCTGCCAAAAGAAAGGATCAATCCAAGCCAGATTATGCCAAGCCAACAGATCCCCATAATCGGCCAGAGTCCAGTTTTGCCAACACCAGGTTGCCCCTTTATCCTGCCGCTGTTGGTAAAGTTCATTGTAGCGGGGATGGGGATCAATCATTGTCCGATGGTTGGCATCAAAAAAATGCTCAATAATAAACCAACGCTGTTGATCTGTTAATTGCTCGACCGGGGTCAGGGCTGCGGTGAGGTAGGGATCCAGGGCCACGCCATTAACATAATCTTGAATCTGTAGGATTAATGACGGGACTAGATTAACCGTCTGGTGCAGTCTTGGGTACTTTGCCAAAACCATGATCAGATCCAAGTAATCCTTGGTGCCATGGAGTCTCACCCACGGCAAAAGGTATTGGCCACTACGGCAGCTTTTATAGAGGGGTTGGTGTTGATGCCAGATAAACGCAACATGGAGGGGATAGGCCACAAATCAAAATCCTGAATACATCTCTCCAGTATCCCAAGGAATAGAGGAGTCGGGCCCAACTATGAAGTTTGATAAAAAAAGCTCCCTAGGAAGGAAGCTTAAAGGAAACGATAAGCAGTCGTTGACTTGGTGTTCCAATGGGTCATCGCTGATGTTGTAGAGCTTTTGTAGCACCAGCATTTTGAACACCAGAATCACATCCATAGGCTTGCAACCTGCCTTACTTTTGTACGATTTTTCGTGGATATGGGACAAGATGGGGCGAAATGTCTCCCATGGAACGAGGGCATTCAAGCGGTTCAAGGTGTCCTGCTTCCCTGCCAGTTTCTCAAGGCGTTCGTCTAGGTCCCAAAAGCCTTGTTGTCCTATCGTTCACGTTAAACCATGCTACCTTCTCTAACATGATCTCATGGCCACAACGCTGTTGCCAACTTTTCGAGGTGCCCTCAAAGTAATTTAGGAACGTCAACCCATTCAATGTTTTTCTTTAATTCATTACAATGCTTCCATGATAAATATCTATCATGTTGCAATCGTCCAACAACAATTCCCGGAGAAATTCCTAGATCTGATGAAAAGTTAATGATTGATTCCGTCTGAAGATTACCAAAACTGATAAATCGGGAATAGTGAGCATATGGAATAAGAAAGTTGGCAGCAAAACTATCAGCTTCCCTTTCTAACGGATCATCGTGAGCTTCATCGCTCTCAACAAATATAGTTGTTTTCTTTTCCTGTAAGACGTGCTTGCATTCATGAAAAAAAGTAAACCAGAAATGATCGTCAGATTTGTGACGAAGACTCATTTGAATAATAGGTCTTTTAGAGCTTAACCAACGGGTTACGCCTGAAGCTCTAATACCTGGGAGAGGAGGAACAAAAATAACAGTAACACCAACCTCAGCACATAAAGTAATAACCTGAGGAATGAATTCAGTTGGAGATAGTCTAGTTAAGTTACGAATATTCTGTAATATGAACTTAAAAGCCTTAGAATCATAAGACTTAATATACCGATCCTGAGCCTCAATTTCCCCTCTTTGTAGCCAAGAGTAAGTAGCTTCGTGATTAACTTTAAAAGCGTTAGATTTACGATAAGAAATAGATAACTTACTCCAATAAGCTTCAAATTGCTCAGGAGTACTGATTCTAAAAAAATTTAATATAATTCGGATACGTTCGACTTTGTCAGGTACATAATTAACCCAACCAAGTTTACACATCTCTCGGTAGGGAAAACGATCAACCCAATCGCTCCATTCACGTAAACGTTTTTCTTCCTCCTGTCGTGCCAAAAAATCACGATATAGCTGTTCACGATTATTCCAAAAACTAGCAGGAACACCAAGAACACGCTCAAACTGCAAAGCAGTATCTACCGTAATTACCGCTTTACCATGAATAATTTCATTGATGGTTTTCTTTGGCCGTCCTGTCCGAATTGATAACTCTGCTTGGCTCATGCCCAATTCCTCAAGCAGTTCGTTCAGTGTTTCACCAGGGGGCGACACATAATTTGGTAAATATTGATTAGGAACTGCACTATTCATGAGTATCCACCACCCCTAAAATTCGTACTGCGGTTATTGTTTTCCAATCCAACCCACCGTCAGGCTTTACTGGAACTGGATCGTTTTCAGGCTGGAAAATTAACCGATATGGATGATCTAAATCCAAAGATAACTGTCCAGCTCGATCATGCTGCAACTCATGGCAACGACCAGGAAGACTACGCATATCCTCAAGAGTATTAGCCGCACGAAGGTCATCCAATCTCTGCCGAATACGCTTGGCACGACGTGTGCCATATTCTTTTTCCAGCTGTCTTTGATTGTTGTAAAGCTTTTCTAACTTCTTTTCAAAGACTATATCCATGATAACTTATATAGAGAAATGATTCACCCTTAAGGTTAACATATTTTTAAGTAATGAAAGTATTTAAAAGCTATCTGGCTACTGGCGATCAATCTTGCCTGCATCTTGACTGAAAAATAGGGAGTAAATAACCGTTATCAGTCGTCACTAGCCTTAATAGCAAAAAATAAATAGCCCTAAACCCAACACATAGCAACGGTTTCAGGGTTCTTTTTCTTGAAAACTAACGCGCCCTGGAGGACTTGAACCCCCGACATCCGGTTTTGGAGACCGACGTTCTACCAACTGAACTAAGGACGCACCTCTGAGGAGTTTTTTAGAGGGGGCGATCGAACCTGGGTTTGATGCGAGCAGCCTTACCAATCAGATTACGAAGGTAGTATAGCTTAGCTCGACGTACCTTACCCCGTTGAATAATTTTAATCGTATCAATACGGGGAGAGTGGAGTAAAAACACCCGCTCAACGCCCACCCCTTGGAATATTTTCCGCACCGTGATGGTTTTATTGATACCGCTGCGGCGCATGGCAATCACATCCCCCTCGTAGGGCTGGACGCGCTCCTTGCCACCTTCTCTGATTTTGACACCCACCCGGACGCGATCGCCCACATAAATCACCGGCAAGTTATCTTTAAGTTGCTCAGACTCAATGGAGCGAATGATTTCCTGGGCGTTCATGAAAATGTTCCTAACTCGCGATCTCTCAGTATAGTTGAACGCTTACAAGAATGTCTAGATCACGATTTATATTTTATGACATCTAAATTTTTACAAATTTTCCGTAGAAAAGAGTCGGCTAAAAATTGGGGAAATGGCCGGATCCTGTACTCCCTAGAGAGTTAACCTATCCGGCCACAGTGTAGGGTCACGCCAGGAATTACGTTAAGGATTGCTCTGTTTCGGCAATACTCAAGAGCGTTTTGAGAACGGAATCTGGATTTAGGCTAATGGAATCAATTCCCTGCTCGACGAGAAAGCGAGCAAACTCTGGATAGTCACTGGGGGCTTGACCACAGATGCCAATTTTGCGGCCCTGAGCTTTAGCGGTTTGAATGGCTTGGGCGACCATCCGCTTGACCCCTTCATTGCGTTCATCAAAGAGATGGGCCACCAAAGCCGAGTCCCGATCTAAGCCCAGGGTTAACTGGGTCAAGTCATTGGAGCCAATGGAAAAGCCATCAAATACCTGGGCAAACTCATCCGCCAGCACAACGTTACTGGGCAACTCACACATGACGTAGACCTCTAGGCCATTTTCGCCCCGTTTCAGACCGTGCTTGGCCATCTCCTCTAGGACGCGGCGACCTTCATTGGGGGTACGGCAGAAGGGAATCATCAAGATTACATTGGTTAAGCCCATTTCATCCCGTACTTTTTTCATAGACTGGCACTCTAGAGCAAACCCTTCGGCATACTTCGGATCGTAGTAGCGAGAGGCACCCCGCCAGCCAATCATTGGGTTTTCTTCATGGGGTTCAAACTGTTTCCCGCCGAGAAGGTTGGCATACTCATTGCTCTTGAAGTCAGACACCCGCACCACCACGGGTTTGGGATAAAAGGCGGCGGCGATCGCCCCAATGCCTTGGGCTAGTTTATCCACAAAGAAGGCGGCTTTATCAGAATATTGGGCAGTGAGTTCAGCAATTTTGAATTTGGCCCATTCATCTTCAAGGTCATCGAAGTGAAGCAGAGCTAAGGGGTGGGCCTGAATATGATTAGCAATAATAAATTCAAGCCGGGCCAAGCCCACACCATCATTAGGAATCGCCGATAAGCTAAAGGCCTCTTCCGGATTACCCACATTCATCAAGATTTGGGTGCGGGTACGGGGTAAATCGTGGAGCGGCACTTCATCGACGTGAAAAGGTAGCAATCCACCGTAGATACGCCCTTCTTCCCCTTCGGCACAGGAAACCGTCACCTCCTGACCCGTTTTAATCTGTTGAGTTGCATTGTTAGAGCCGACGATCGCCGGAATGCCCATTTCCCGCGCAATAATCGCAGCGTGACAATTACAAGCGAGGACTGGGGTGTATTTCTCAGTGAACACAACATAATTGTGATGATCGGCAACTGTAATGTTAAAAACTTCAGCCGGTTGTAAATCCTCAACTTGAATCACCCGCTGCATCCGAATATCGCCTTGCCGCAGAGACTCAAACTCATTCATTTCTTCTAGGAGTTGTTCTGAAATTAAATAATTCTGATCTCGACGCAATTTCACTTGACCTACAGCCGTTTCATCAAACAACTGACGGGCAGAAAAAAAGCGAGTTTGAATTGTGCGGGCGGTCACTTCCCCCTTGACCCGTTGTGTATAGCTCAGGATTTCTGGCAGATTTTCAACAATCTGGATGTTATAGATATTGCGATTGCGCGTAACTTGGGGAATGGTATTGATCTTCATACAGGCCACGATGATCGCTTGTAAGAGATTCTCCTCAGAAACATAGATATTGATCCGATTGTTGGCATAACACCCATCACCGTCAATCACGCCCGCCAAAAATTGATGAGCAACCTCTGGAGAACCTTTGAGTAGAAGTGAGACGATGTTTTCTTCGAGTTCTTTCACCTGATACGCGATGGATTTGGAATAAAGGCGATAAGCTGTGGCCTGGCCAGTGACTGTTTCCCCCCGAATCACTCCGGTAGATGCTTTTTTCTCATAGGGTGTGAAAGACTTACCGAAAAGTTTCACCGCTTTAGCCTGCATTGTGGCAATGAAAGCAGCTTTTTCAGGAACATCTTTTTGGATGAATTGCACTTCTCCGTGAGTCCGAGCGTTATAGATAGAACCATCCGTAATGATGCCCCCCAGGAAATAGGCTAAATCAGCAGCTTCTTCAGACTGTTTAACTAACTGGGGTATCTTTTGAGCGACGACAACCATTTCATTCTGGGCCAGCATTTCTTGGATTTCGGTTTTGACAAACTGACCATTGCGGAGGTTGATCATTTTGTGGTCTGGAGTTAAATGCAAGGTGTTGTGGGTCATTTTGCCTGTTTGAGAGATACTGACCCCGATCACATGGCTTAGCCGTTTCATGGTGTCAACAATCGGTTTCCATTCAATCTCTTGGGTTTGCAGATTAAACGAGAGGGTTAACAGTCCTTCACTGCCACGGCCATACACTTCGCTGAGGGTCATAAACCCTTGATTGGTTAAAATCTTGGTATCACCTGTAAAGCAAGTCCGCCCCCCCTGATCGGTGACGATCGCCCCCGCTTTTTTCATAATCGGTTCCCAGTCAGGATCCGTTCGCCGCGTCACTAGCACTTCACCCGCTTGGAACTGATCAATCTTGTCCACATCTAAAATGACCCGTGCTTTGCCCTGGCCAATCATTTCACCCACGGCCCGACCTTTGGCTAAAACGTGACCGGATGCATCTAGGTGATAGCTGCGTAAAATATTTCCAGCTTTTTGGGACTGCACTGTTTCCGGTCGAGCCTGAACAATAAATAATTCACCCGTGATCCCATCCTTGGCCCACTCAATATCCATGGGGGTATAGCTGCCGCGAATCGTTGAGTAATGATCTTCAATGGCACAGGCCCAGCGGCCCAAGGTGAGAATTTCGTCATCGGTGAGGGCAAACTGCTCCCGTAGCTCTTGGGGCACGGATTCATTTCGGGTCAGTTTAGACCCCCCCAAGTCATAGACCATCTTAATTTCTTTAGTGCCGACGGATTTTTTCAGAATAGGCTTAAATCCCGCTTTCAACGTGGGCTTAAAGACCAAGTATTCATCGGGGTTGACCGCCCCCTGCACTACGTTTTCCCCCAATCCATAGGCGGCAGTGATCAGGGCCGTATCCTTAAATCCGGTCTCCGTATCAATGGAAAACATCACCCCAGAGCAGGCCAGGTCAGAGCGCACCATTTTTTGCACCCCCACGGACAGGGCCACATCAAAGTGATCAAACCCCTTAATTTGGCGATAGGAAATGGCGCGATCGGTAAAAAGGGAGGCAAAACAGCGGTGGCAGGCTTCTAAAACACCTTTGAGACCGTGGACATTTAAGTAGGTTTCCTGTTGACCGGCAAAACTCGCATCGGGTAAATCTTCGGCCGTGGCACTGGAGCGTACCGCTACATCGGTGTCGGGGCCGTAGCGATCGCACATTTTGCCATAGGCCACGGCGATCGCCTGATTGAGATTCTCGGGAAAAGGAGTTTGTAAAATGAGGGTACGAATTTTCTTGCCGATCCTGTGAAGTTCGGATACATCGTCCACATCTAGGCCGGTAAGGGTATCCCGCAACTGTTGATCAATGCCACCCTCATGGATAAAACAGCGGAAGGCCTGGGCCGTTGTTGCAAAACCATCGGGCACATTGATCCCCTTAGGAGTCAGTTGTTGGAGCATTTCCCCCAGGGAGGCATTTTTACCCCCCACCAAGGGTAAGTCACCCATACCCACGGCATTTAATTCAAGGACAAGGGCCCGATCAGGATGAAGTTCGGGGACAGAAAGAGGATCCATAAGGTCTGGCATAGTTGTTGTCTCCAAAATGATTAGACATCTTTGCTCGAAATTTCAATAACACCTGCGATTAACTTCCAGCACGGATATTCTCCATCCCAATCAGGAGGGCCCCAAGGCATACCGAGGCTTACCGTGACGAAACAGATGTCTTTAGGCTGGTATCCTGTTTTCAGTTTCTCAACGAACACTGGATCGGTAATCTTTGCTCCTGCTAAACACCGACCGTTGGAAGCTTCGATCGTACCTCGCCACTCAATATTTCCTTTTGAACTGGTTCTTTTTTCTACAGAAAAATTTACAACTTCCACCAGTTGAAGTGTGCGACGTTGCGGAAATGGAAGTTTTTTTAAATAGGAAGGATAAACGTACTTTGATGAATTGTGTAGTATATGTTTAGAACTGCTACAGTACCTTAACAAATCCGTTGGTTGTGCTTGACCTAAATACTGCCATTGACCGTCTAAAATTGAACGGTTTTCACATTCAAAGCCAAAATCATTTCCAGTTTCAGCAAGTGGAACCTGCAAAATATCAAGTAACTTCGGCTCTTGCCCTTCGACAATTCGTACAGATATTGGAACCCGACCATCTTCAGGATACAAACGATCACAAACGGGACGAATCCATTTGCCCGTATCAAGATCAATACCAGCAATGCAACGCTCTTCTAACTTCCATGAGTTGGCGAGGCAAACTATCCTTTTCAAAGATGGCATATGCTAACATTTCCCCATTTATTATTTAAATATTCAGCAACTAAACGACGATGACAGTGATGAGGTTTGGCCTCACTACATAGCAAACAGGCACCATCAGCCAAATCCGGGGAAAGCTTCTTTTCGATTTGACGATCAGCTATCAACTTTAAGAATTTCTGCTCATAAATCGACCAATCCCCTTTTTGTTTTTTATACTCATCAAGAATATCTTTCGTTGGAGCCAGATCTAAAATATGAACATAATCAATATCATCAATGGTTTTCAGAAAATATTCTAAGTCTGATCTTTTTGCAAATCCCGATAACTGAGATACATTATTTAGACGAGTGTCAATAACTCGTTTAACACCTGCTTTTTTAAGGGTTTCAAAGAAATTTTTTGCGCTCTTTTTGGTGAAACCCATTGTGAACAAATTGATCTGATTTTTCATTTTTATCATCTCCTTTTTCTATATAAGCAATCTCATCACCCTGAAGTTTATAAGCTTTTCTTAGGCATTCTTCTCGTGTGGGTAAACCATTTTCCAAAAATAGGGAAAGTTGAGCTTCTTTAGCCTCTAAAAAATCTCTAAAGCCATGTTTGAGAAGCATTCTCTCTTCTAAACATTCATGGGATTCTAACTCACCATTCCTTAAAATATGATTGATAGGTATGTTGAGATGACGTAAGTGCTGACAAATCAAGATTGCTCTGTGACAGGTTAAAGGATCTTTTTCTGCACACATTAGCGTAACTCTATGTTTTTTTAAACCATTCTGAACTCGCTGAATTCCTTCGTGAAATGCATCTGTGGTAGCAATTTTTTCATATACTGCTCTGCCATCGATATAGCAGTCCTGGTTGCTCGGTCTTGCGCCCAGTTCCCCTCCCAGAAAGACATATTGAATTCCTGCTTTTACGAGAGACGCTTGTAAGGACACTTGATTGAATTGTGGCAAAAATCGACTGTAGGGGTATGAACGAACATCAGCAACAGCAGTTACCCCATGCTTCCGAAGCAAGGAGATGAAAGCATCTATCCCATGATTAGAGTGACCAATACTAAACAACTCCATACTGCTCCTTAAATACAATCTAGTAATTAAGATTGCTTTTATACCACTACTTCTATTGTATGGTTTGGGGAAATCCCTAAGCCGAAGGGTTAACGATAATTTACAGTCATGGGTATAATAAATAACTCACCTAATGGCGTAAGCTAGGGTGGCGGGTTTTAGGGCGATCGCCATTTCAGGGATAGCCAGAGGAGTGATTGATGCAGAACGTACTCTCTGCGTTTAAGGTGTTTCAGAGTCGAAAAATGATGGCCTTGCTCTTGCTAGGCTTTTCATCCGGTTTACCCCTGTTTTTGACCAGCCGAACGCTTCAAGCCTGGATGACCGTTGCTGGTGTGGATTTAACCTCCATTGGCCTGTTTAGCTTAGTGGCATTGCCCTATTCCTTTAAGTTTTTGTGGTCGCCGCTCCTGGATCGCTACACCTTACCCTTCCTGGGGCGACGACGGGGCTGGCTGATTGTGATTCAAGTGGCTTTGCTACTGGCGATCGCCCTGATGAGTCAACAGAACCCAGCGGTAAGCCTCCGCCTATTAGCTCTAAATGCAATTTTAATTGCTTTTTTAAGTGCCAGCCAAGACATTGCCGTGGATGCCTATCGCACCGATGTCCTCGAACCCCTGGAAATGGGGGCCGGAGTGGGTATTTATGTTCTTGGCTACCGTATTGCCCTACTTGCCACCGGATCCTTAGCCCTGATCTTGGCCGATCGCCTGCCCTGGCCCATTGTCTATCTAGTGATCTCTAGTTTGATGATCGTGGGGATGATCACCACCTTCTGGGCCCCGGAACCAACGAACCAAGTAGCGGCTCCCCCCAGCCTCGCCCAAGCCGTTATTCTCCCCTTTCAAGATTTTTTCCAACGCCAAGGTCTCATGGCGGGTTTAACCATTCTGGTTTTTATTTGCTTCTATCGCTTTGGGGATGCCCTCACCGGCAATATGATGACCCCTTTTCTACTTCAATTGGGATTTACGCAAACCGAAATTGGTGCGGTTCAAGGGGGCCTAGGGTTAGTGGCGACAATTTTAGGGGCCTTGGTGGGGGGTGCGGTCATTAGTAAGATCGGTATTCATCGCGCTCTCTGGATCATGGGTTTTTTCCAGGCCAGCAGTAACCTCACCTATTTTGCCCTCGCCCAAGCCGGCCAAAGTACGATCATGATGATTGCCGCCATTAATGTGGATAATTTCTGCGCCGGGTTAGCTATTTCCGCCTTGACCGCCTTCTTGATGAGCCTGTGTGATGCCCGCTTTAGTGCCACCCAGTATGCCCTGCTATCTAGCCTTTTTGCCATCAGCCGAGATTTATTCTCAGCCCCTGCGGGTAAATTGGCCGAGGTGATGGGGTGGCCACTATTTTTCTTTTTTACATTTTTAGCAGCCTTGCCGGCCCTGGCCCTACTACCGGTTTTTGCCCCCTGGAATCCCAGGACGACCTTACCCCGACCTGGTAGTGATTAGAGCGAACCGCGAAGAAACCCGAGTAATTCTCGGTTAACGAGGCCCGGCACTTCCTGCTGGGCCCAATGGCCACAGTCTGGCAGGAGCTTGAGTCGCCAAGGAGCCTGGATCCAAGACCCTAGACCCTCAACTAAACCGGGATGGGCAACGGGATCATCCTGGCCCCATAGCACTAAGGTGGGGCTGGCGATCGCCTCTGGGGTATGGGTCATCTGTTGCCACCACTGTTGGGGAGAAAATAAATGGCGATAACTTTGGAGTACGGCGGTGATCGCACCGGCTTTTTCTAGGGCTGATTGATAAATTTGTACCGTCTCTGGGGAAAAGGCCCCCTTCCGGGTTGAATACCGCTGAAATACATCCTTAATAAAACCAGGCAAATTCTGGGTCAGCCAGTATTCTCCCAAACCGGGAACCTGACAGGCCAGGAGCGGCCAACTTCGCCACAGATGGGTCGCCTGTCCCCACATATCTTGAAACAAACGATTGGGGGGAGGCGCATTCAAAATGCCGAGATTCTGCACCGCCTGGGGAAATTTTTGGGCCAGATGCCAGGCAATAAAACCCCCACAGTCGTGGCCAACAATATGGGCGCGATCGTAGCCGAGGGTCTCGATTAGGGCAAGAATATCCTTGCTTAGGGTATCAATATCATAGCCATGGCGAGGCTTATCGGAATCGTTATAACCCCGCAGGTCAGGCACAACAACCTTAAAATGGCGGGCTAACACAGGGATTTGAAATCGCCAAGAGTACCAAAATTCTGGGAAACCGTGCAGGAGTAGAACGAGGTCGCCTTCCCCTTGGGTCACACAATGCAAGCGGATATGGTTGACATCCAAAAATTGGTGCTGCCACCCTTGATTTACGTGGGTCATGAAAGTCATCATCCTAGGGAGAGTCACGATCCCCAAGTTTTAGATCGCGTAGCTCTAGATTAGCACCCTGGTTAAGGGGGTGAACAGGGGGTGATCCCCACTAGACCGAAATGGTTGCCGCAGCGGAAAATTTCAGTAAATCCGCCAGTTCTTGGAGTTGGCTAATGGCCTCGGCTCCCTCTAATTTCATCAATTCCCGATCGTCCCGCATTTCCGTCCAGGTAATGCCGTAGTCGGAGACCAAAAAGCGAATCAGATGATTATCCGCCAAACTTGCCATAAAGGATGCACTACTAAGCTCGCCGCCACAGGTATAGCAGGATGCCATGTAACCACGCTGTTCTAGGGCGATCGCTAGGGCCTGAAGATTCAGGACTAAATCTCGAATAAACTGGCGGTGTTGTTCCGCTAATCGATTAAACATAACGCTGGAAACTCCTAATTCTCGGGCACGAACTGTGAGAAGTAATTAAAATATTAAAAGAATATTATTGACTGTGCCACCTATGTTCCACTTTATAGATACTGATGAATGTTGTCCCTTACATTAGCAAAATCTATAGATTTAGGGTAAAACGTGAATGATGGGTCAAATCTATAGCTGGTAAAACAACAGTAGATGAAGGGGGAAACCCGCTGTAGCAATGCCTTCAACGACCTAAGTAGAAGGACGAATCAAAAACAATTATGTTTCCTATTGTACCTTAAGCTGAATGGGATGGTCGTTAGGTAGTCCTTTACACTTTTTGGATCAGGGATTAGAAATTCTTATAACTCAAGCAATGACCTAAAAGTTATGACCCAAGTGCGTGTTTCCGTAGCTCTTGCTATTCTCTACCAGGGCGATCGCCTCTTAATGCAACTTCGTGACGACAATCCAGCCATTCTCTATCCAGGGCATTGGGGCTTATTTGGTGGGCACCTAGAGGTGGGAGAAACTCCCCTAGAGGGTTTACAGCGAGAATTGTCTGAGGAAATTGGCCATTGTCCAGACCACCTAGAGCCTGTGGGACAGTACAGTGACGATCTAGTGATTCGCCATATTTTTGCCAGTCCCCTGACCGTTGATCTCAGCGAGTTAGTTCTGGGGGAAGGCTGGGATATGGCTTGGGTGACGGCGGCGGCTGTGCAAAGGGGCTGGAATTACTCTGATCGAGCCGGGGAGGAGCGGCCCCTTGGGGACATTCATCGGCGCATTTTAGGGGATTTTTTAACGTGAGTTCGGGATAAGAGAGGGGCAGAACAGATAGGCTGAAAGTGCTCAATTCTCATCCCTCTGCTTGCCCTATGCTTAGTCTAGAAGAGTTATTTTGCTACGTCGATGATTTCTGCCAACAGTTTGAACCGATGTGGCAGCAACAGTTGCTAGGCAATGGACTCGCTCATCGTAGTCGAAGGCGCAGTTTGTGTCTGAGCGAAATTATGACGATTCTCATCGGCTTCCACCAGTCTTCCTATCGCAATTTCAAAGCTTACTACACCGAGAAGGTACACGCTCACTGGTGCTCTGCCTTTCCAGGCTTGGTTAGCTACGGGCGTTTTGTTGAGTGGATACCCAGCACCCTGCTGCCCTTGTGTGCCTATCTCCGTTCTTGCTTCGGCCACTGTACAGGCATCAGTTTTCTTGATGCCACCAGTCTCAAAGTTTGTCACAACCGTCGCATCCCTCAGCACAAAGTGTTTAAAAACTTGGCGGCACGCGGTAAAACTTCTGTGGATTGGTTCTTTGGCTTCAAGCTGCATCTGGTGATCAACGACAAAGGAGAGTTGCTCAACTTCACCTTCACACCAGGTAACACAGATGACCGTACACCTGTCCCTCAACTGCTGAAACACCTCTTTGGCAAGGTGTTTGCAGACAAGGGCTATATCTCCCAGAAATTGGCAAAATAGTTGATGGAGGCAACAGGGATACAACTGATCACGAAGCTACGACGCAACATGAAGAATCGTTTGTTGGGATTGAGCGATCGCTTGATGCTGAGAAAACGGGCCATTATCGAGACAGTAATTGATCAGTTGAAGAACATTTCTCAAATTGAACACTCTCGTCACCGTTCCCCGATCAATTGCTTAGTGAACATTGTCTGTGGGCTAATTGCCTATACTCACCAACCGAAGAAGCCCTCCATTGCCATTGATCACCATTTGCTCACAGTTGCTTAAACCGAACTCACGTTAATTATGCCCAAGTGGCGCAGCGAGATTTAAACCCACGACCCCCGCTCCCAAAGTGGTAATCAAGTCCCTGTCCATATGGGTTTTAGGAATTATTTTTGCACCATGCACGGTATTTGTGCGGTATCGATTATCTAGCAATGGCTAGAAAAGATTATTTTCCGTATCAGCCCAACCGCTGATCAAAAAATGACAGCTTAACCAGGTAGGCAATGATCGCGCCGGTGAGGGTGACAATGAACCCCCATAGTCGGGAATCTACAGTTTTTTGGCGGTCTTGCAGGTCAGTTACCTTTTCGTCTACGGCTTTGATTTGGCCCGATAGCTTATCGTCTACGGCTTTGATTTCAGCCCGTACCGTGTTGAATTGCTCATTGGTTCGAGCAACATGGACATCGATCTTTTTGTCCATATCTTGGATCTGTGTCTGCATAGTCCTGATGTCAGTCTGCATGGACTTCACTGCATCTAGGACTTGCCCTATCTCTGACCTGGTGGCTGGCTCACTCATGGCTCATTAACTCACGCTACTTTGACGATACACCCCATAGGACGACATCGCCCCGTCGCGTAAGCCTGCTTAATGTTCAACACCTTTCATCCCGCCCGCTCGTGGGGAGGATACTTATGGGACATCCCATAGATTTGCAGTATCAACATTGCACAACATTGTTCAATTTACTAAACCTGTTACTTGAGTAACGACTTTTGCAACTTTAGTCGTACTTGGGATCCCTAAAAATTCTATTACATTTATATCGTAATCGGCTCTATCCCTTATATTGCAAGGGATATGGGTTTACAATAGGAATATAAATCCGGGAATTTATTATGGCTAAAGTTTTATCCTGAAAATCGGGGTCTGGGAAGTGACCAACCAGGCCATGATCCTCTTTCAAATATAAAAATATTCTAAAGAAATTTTGCCTTGAGGATTCCTGAGAATAGGATATGATGGTCTAATTTATTAAAACTTTAGGAAAAAATTAGTCTCATATAAATTTTCTTGAAAAAGCTCATAAACACATAGGCGAAAAATGAATCAGGGTAGAGCCGCTCAGGTTGCCAGCATCATTGAGAAAAGAAAACCTTTGGCGGCTGAGGTGGATAAAGTCATGGGTAATCTCCAGTCCCTGACTTCAGCCTTGAGGCAATTAGAGCAGCACCGAATACAACTATTTTCAGAATCCGATGATCTAGAAACCACGGGGCGACTTCAGGAGATCAACCTAACTGCACTTCAAAATGAGATCAGTTCTGAGTTTGCTGTTTTAGGGAAGCTGAAAATTCGCTTTTCTCGGAATACGCTTAACATCGGTGTTATTGGCCGGGCGAGGCAGGGTAAAAGCCGACTCCTACAGACACTCTCTGGTTTATCCAGTGCGGAAATTCCATCGGGAGATCGCTCTCACTGCACCGGAGTTCGCAGCACCATTCATCACAACCCTGGGGTTAAAACCTATGGGGAAGTCTGGTTCTATTCAGAGCGAGAGTTTCTGAGTGATGTCATTGGCCCCTACTATGACAAACTCCAACTTGGGAGCCGCCCTTTTTCGCTGGATAGCTTTGCTCGTACCCCCTTACCCGGACTGCCCGAATCTTTGCAAGGCATTGCAGAGCTTGGAGCCATGTATGAGCATCTGCGTAAGTATCACAGCAATTTTGATCAATACAAGCATCTGCTCAACGTCATCTCGCCTCAGCAAATCTCGAAAGAGCAAATTCGAGAATATGTTGCTCAAGACAATGAAGCCGGGGAACGCATCTATTTCAACTATTTAGCGGTTAAGGAGGCCAAAGTCGTTTGTGGTTTCCCCAATGAGGATGTGGGACAGATAGCACTAATTGATATGCCAGGACTGGGGGATACAGGGTTAGGGGATGCCGAGCGGCTGATGACGATTCTGGGGCAGGATGTGGATGTAGTTCTATTTATCCGAATGCCTAAGCCACCGGGGGACTTCTGGGCTGATGTGGATGTGAAGCTTTACGATACGGCCCGTGCTTCTTTGGTTGATCTACCCATTCATAACTGGGCGTTTATGGTGCTGAATCAAACAGCAGCAAATTCTCTGATTGGGGATAATGCCCGATATTGTGAAGATTTGACGAATTCCTTGGCAACGAGCCATATTAATGTTGTTGAGTGCATTACTGCCAGTTGTGCTGATCCTCAACAAGCTAACCAAAAAGTGTTAGATAAAATCCTTAATTACTTGCTAGAAAATATTACATCTCTTGATAAACGCTATGCCAAAGCCTGCCAAGATAGACTCATTCGCATCCAAAGTGAAGTTCAGATTGAATTAGAGAAAGCTAAAAAAGCCATGGGGTTTGGCGGACAAAAAGATGGCTGGTTCCCACTATTCATTAAACTCTTTAACCAGCTCTGGGATGACCTAACAGGGGGGTTACGAAAGCTGCTGGATAAATTAGAAGAAAGCAGAGACTGCTGTGATGAAGACTTACAAAAACAACTCAAAATAGTTTTAGCATCTGCCCGACAAGATACCCGATTTCCTTCAGTTGAACAAATCGAGATTTGTCGAGATAGAGAAGGCGGTTATCCAAATGCTTACTATCGGTATCTTAATGAGGTTAGAGCTAACCTATCCAGACATTTTTTAAGTTTAGATGATGGACTTAAACGTTCTCTGTATAATATTAAGTCTGAGGTTGCTGAAGTCTTAATTCAAGATGGGCGAATGGGAAAAATTACTGACGCTAGGGGGACTGAATTTCTCAAAATTATCGAGGCATTAATTCCCGACGAACTTGGTCAACTCAAATTAGGGTTTAACATACTAGCTTCGTTTGAGTTATCCTATCGAGGATTAATTCAACACCGTATTCGTAAAAATCTTGATAGACTTACCCCCGATAAAGCTCCGGTTCAGCTTTCAGAAACACCATCAGCTAGTGAGATTCATGAGATTTTATCTATCCTATACGAGGAAACCTTGTATGATTCCGAAGAAAGCGTAGAAAAGATTCTTGCCGAACCCAGTCAAGCTGCCTATGCCATTGTCGAAGAATTCTTAGATCGAGTCTTAAGGTCTGAAGGGGTTAAAGATGAGTGGCAAATATTTCTAGAGGAAAATCGCTCAGACATCTGGACATCCGAATTTGAGAAGCTAGGCCAAAATTCTCGACTGAAAAGAGAGTGGTTGAAATCTATAGATGAATCTCTCAGTCGTAATAGATTAGATCTAATGCAATTCACATAAAGGATAAATATGCACGAACTGAAAATTACAATGTTAGGAGCAAGTGGAGTAGGTAAAACGACTCTACTAACATCGATGTATGAACAATTTATTAATTCAGTAATAAATCAAGGTATTGAATTAGACCTTCAGCCTGACATCTTAACCTCAAGAATATTGCAAGATAAATTGATCGAGTTAAAAAACCTTACCTCACAGTTTTCAGTTAAGGGTGGAATTCAAGGAACAGAAGATGACAAGATTTATAAATTCAGAGTTGGAAGAAAGGGAGAGAAACCATCTCTCGAATTGAAATTTTGTGACTATCCAGGAAGGTATCATACGTCAGAGAACTTTGATCATCATCAATTTATTCTTAAGCAGTTAGTAGATTGTGTTGCGGTTTTGTTGGCAATCGATTCGCCTGCCTTAATGGAAAGAGATGGTCACTGGCACGATCAATTTAATCGTCCCCAACAAATTAGAGATTTGTTTGCTGAAGCTTATGCAGGGTTAGATTCTCCTCGGCTAATTATCATGGCTCCTGTTCGTTGTGAAAAGTATATGCAAACTGAAAGATCGGCTAGAGATTTCGTATATAGAATCAAAGAGAAGTACTCACCATTACTTAATCTTTTTTCATCAAATTCTATTGATTCAAATTTAGCTGTTGTCATTTTGCCGGTTCAAACTGTTGGTGGTGTTATTTTCTCTCGTATTGAGATGTATGATGAGTTCCCAGTTTTTAAATTTAGAAAAGCATCTCCTAGTTCTGAATATGCTCCTAAAGACAGCGATCAGCCTTTACGCTACTTAATGCGTTTCTTGTTAATGCTTCATCTCTCTCAAAGAAAGTGGAAGATACCTAATGAAGGAATCAGCGATAACATCAATGACTATATTCGTACTTTGTTTAATATTGATTTTAATATAAATCAAATTATTGATGGAATTCGGCAAGTTTTCAAAAGTGATTCACACTTAACTTCTGCAATCGATCACTATTCTCAGGGCTGTAAAAGTTCTGGTGCATTTGAAATTATTCAAGGACATCACTTATTAGATCGTTATTAGTATTGGAGTCATTTATGCAAGTTTACGTAAAAAGCAGAGGCTTTACACCTGAATCTGATTACTCATGGCTGCCATCTGATCCTCCAGATGTTGCAAATTATAAGTCTTATATCGATAGTGAATACCCATCATTGATCTTATATTCCTTTGATAATCGTCTAGCCTTATTAGTCACAGGTAGTGAGTCAGATCGAGAAGATTTTCGTGGTCGTAAGATCAGAAATTCAGTTTTATGGATTTCAGAGAGTAATGGTCATGAAGATGAAAAAATGTTGAGGGCTATTGCTTGTGAATTTCTCGATAATTATTTGGCCGGTAAATTAAATCAGATAATTTGCAAAGATGAGAAAGTTTCTAATCCTGGCTTTACTTTTGACCAAGAACGTTTGCTCAATATTGTTAGCATGGATAGATTAGATTCAATCCAATCTAATCCCTTAAGTAAGGATGAACTAAAGGCTAAGTATGCAACTAACACTCCAAGGTTAAAGAGTGATCTTTCCAACCTAGTACGAGAGTATGAATTGCCCAAAAATGGCATTTTAAAATTTCTAGTGGTGACGGGAAAAGTTGAGGAGAGTAAGATAAAGGATCCATCTGTATGGAGAAGTTTATCTACCGAAATTTCTGATTCTAGATGGCAACTCAAAAAAAAAAACAGGGATCCCAGCCTCAGTGCTTCTTATCACCTCAGTTGCTCTAATCCTTCTACTACTGATAATAATGTGGAAGAAATGATACCTAATCCTATTGATTTTGTGTTATCTAAAACGGATATTGATATAGCTCGCTTTGTCTTTGAGTGCCAAAATCTACATGATAAAGTCAATTCAGGAAATAGGTTATCTGATTACGATAAGATAATAATTAAAGCTGCCGAGAAGAAATTAAATCATTTCCTTAATGAAATTAATGATATAAAGCGGCGTGATTCAGAGAACTAAAAAAATGACGATTATTTCCAAATAGAATGGATAGGTATGAATCGACAATGAAACCCTAAAAGCCTTGCAGGGTATAGGTTTTGACGCTTACATGAATAAAGAGCCAGATTTGCATAGCCTCTAGGTGGGTGCTGGAATGATTGGGAAAATATTCCATCATGGAAAAAACAACGCTCAAAAGACACCCTTACAACCAAATCCCCTTCTGAATGGCTGGAACCCTTTGAGGGAGGGGCTTTTACCCTTACAACTAACTAGGGCATGGGGCGTGGGGTATGTCGATGGCAATGGAGAGCGTTCAGCGATCACAGCGGACTCAAGAGTTAATTGAACAGGCTGGATGCACCCTGTTATTTTTGCCGCCTTACTCCCCTGACTTAAATATGATAGAGAAATTTTGGGCACAGTTAAAGCAGTGTTTGGGTCAGAACCTGAATCGGTTTGATCTCTTGTGGGATGCCGTGGATGAAGCTTTCAGGTATATGTCCTAACTATCATTTCATTTGCAATATGTAAAGTCTTATTGCGACTTTCAACACTTCTGCCCAAAAGGGTGTTATCGATGATTGATTGCCTAGAAGTTCTTAGGTAGCTTGTAGAGCCATGACGGGCTGTAGCGATTCCGCAATGTCTGTAATGTAGGCTGACATCCTTGGAATACTGATGGGTAAAGACCGCTACCCCAATCAGCGATTAATTGAGATTTCCAGCAACGACCATAGACCCGTTTGACCGCGCGTAATGCTTCTAGTTCTTCTTTACTTAATTCTTCAATCATTTTCCTAGACCTTATAAAAGATACTAGGCAATGACCTAAAAGCGGGTTAAGCCGTTCTATCTACTTCTACCAATTTTCTACCGTTTCTTTCCTAAAGATAGAAGATTCCATTAAAGGAAAAGATATTTAGAAAGTTGGGAAATTCCTTAAAAGTCAGTCTGGGACTGGGTTTTTAAGGTATCGGAGCGGCGGGATTTGAACCCACGACCCCCACTACCCCAAAGTGGTGCGCTACCAAGCTGCGCTACGCCCCGTTAAGCTTTACTATCCTAGCATTGCAGGGAGACTCATGGGAATCTACTTTTAGGTAATGGCCAAAATAAATACAACCCGAGAGCGGCAAGAATGCCTAAGCCAACAACATACTTTACGGCATCGGGAACATTAGGATTTGGGGAGAGAAAGCCCTCGATCACGCCTGCAATAATCAATAGAGGAACAACGCCAAACATCAGTTGAATGGCTAAGGCTCCTTGGCGTTTTAGGGACGTTAAACGTTTATACCGTCCTGGAAAAAGGATTGATTGTCCCAAGAGTAAACCTGCTGCACCGGCAAGGAAAATAGCTGGTAGCTCCAAGGAGCCGTGGGGAAAAACAAATGCCCAGAACGGATAGGCTAGATCATTTTGACTAACAAGGGCAGAGATTGCGCCGATGAGTAAGCCGTTGTACCAGAGAATATATATTGTGCCTAACCCGCCAAATATCCCTCCGGCAAGGGTTGCAAAGGTAACACTAATATTATTGGTCATGATGCCACTAGAAGCCAGGGGTTCAAGGCCAACAATGGAACCCATCCAGAGTTTGCCCTCATTTTGAACGAGGTCAATCAGGTCTGGTGGAACAACTAAGGCCATAAATTCACTATCTTGCCAGCTATACCACCAAGCGATCGCTCCAGAGATGATAAAAATGGCGATCGCCACCACCGTGTACAGCCAAGTATCCTGAACAACCCGGGGAAAGCCATACTGAAAAAATTCAACGATCGCCCGCCAATCTTGCCGTTTCCGCCCTTGATACACTTGGCTATAGCTTCGCAGGGTTAGGCCTTGGAGGTAGTCAATAATACTCGGGCCCACCTGTCGCGTTTTTGCCCTCGCCAAATCCGCAGAGACCATCCGATAAAGACGGCTCAATTGGCAGATTTCATCCGCTGATAGGGTTTTAACCCCCCGTTTTTCAGCGCGGTTGAGTAGGGCTTCCAATTCGCTCCATTGGGGTTCCTGACGTACCAGCCAGCGTTGAACATTCACGGTGCTATATCCCAATCTTGGTGATTATTGTGGCTCACTTTGAGAATCCTCAACAGACTTTTGCTCAACGGCCGTCAAAAAGGCTTCTAGCTTCATTCGGGGAATGTAGGGCCAGCCCCCCTCATTTTCAACGATTCGCAGCAGATTATAAAGGGCTTGGCGATTATTAGGTAGGGATGCCTGAAAGTTTCCTTCCCGAATCTGCCGATGCAGGTATTCTAGTAAGCGGAGGAGAGCCAATAGTTTTTCGGTGTTATTCCCATAGGTGGTGGCTAACCCATAGATGCGATCGCTCAACTCAGCTAGATCAGAATCTGAGGGGGGGACGGAAGACGAAAGAGGATTATTCATGGCTCAATCATGCCAGAGGTATCCCTTCCAGGGCAAGGTACTAGCAACCAGCACAGTTATTCGTTAAGGGCCGAGAATGGGCTATGAACCGTTACATCATAAATACCGGCCGCAGCGGTTTGCTGATTTAGTCGGCCAAGGGGCGATCGCCACCACCTTGAGTAATGCCCTCAGTCAAGAGCGGATTGCGCCAGCCTATCTATTTTGCGGCCCGCGAGGTACGGGTAAGACCTCCAGTGCCCGAATTTTAGCAAAATCCTTAAATTGCTTAGGAAGTTCAGTGCCCACACCGAGTCCCTGTGGGATGTGTGATGTCTGCCGGGCGATTGCCCATAGCAGTGCCCTAGATGTCATTGAAATTGATGCGGCCAGCAATACGGGGGTGGATAACATTCGGGAATTGATTGAAAAGGCCCAATTCGCCCCTGTCCAATGTCGATACAAGGTATATGCGATCGACGAATGCCACATGTTAAGTACCTCTGCCTTTAATGCCCTCCTTAAAACCCTAGAAGAACCCCCCGATCGGGTTGTCTTTATATTGGCAACCACTGATCCCCAACGGGTTTTACCCACCATTATTTCCCGCTGTCAACGCTTTGATTTCCGACGGATTCCCTTGGCAGATATGGTGGATCATCTCCGTTATATTGCCCAGCAGGAACAGATTCCCATCCAGGAAACCGCCCTGACCCTAGTGGCTCAACTGGCCCAAGGGGGACTGCGGGATGCCGAAAGTATGTTGGATCAACTCAGTCTATTTAGCGAAGAAGTGACCATTGAAAAAGTTTGGGATCTGGCGGGTTCGGTTCCCGAACAGGATCTGATTCAGCTATTACAGGCCATTCAATCCCAAAATCCGGAAACCGTTTTAGAGCGAACTCGATACTTATTAGAGCGAGGGCGAGAACCCCTTGTGGTTTTGCAAAATCTCACCGCTTTCTATCGTGATCTACTCATTGCTAAAACCGCTCCCCAACGCCAGGATTTAGTTGCTTTAACCAACGAGACGTGGCAAATCCTTAGGGATATAGCAACCCATTGGTCGGTGGCCCAAATTCTTGCGGGACAGGAGCATTTACGCAGTTGTGAACTTCAGGTTAAGCAAACTACCCAACCCCGCCTTTGGTTAGAAGTCGCTATTTTAGGCTTGCTATCCCTCCCCCAAACGAGTGCTTCCCCCACCCCGCCCGCCCCTCAAACACCCTCGCCACCCCGTGCCGTCCCACCTCCCCCGCCCCAAACCCCAGTAGTCCCGATACCGCCAACACCAACACCACCAATATCGCCCCCGCCGCAACAGATTCAACGACCCGATCCCCCTGGGGAACCGCTCCCCCGCCCAGAACCCATTCCCCCTGCTGCGGTTCCAACCCCAGAGGTTGAGCTGACAAGGGCTAAGGGGGTTCCTGATCCTCTAAATTCAACCCATTCAACGGCCCCAATCCCTCCAGAACCGGAACTATCCCTTGAGGAGCTTTGGCAGGCTGGATTACAACAGATTCAAGTAAGTACCAGGGCGTTGCTATCCCAGCATGGACGCATTCTCTCCTATGGGAATAAGGAACTGATCATTGGCATTAAGTCAGCGGCCTTACTAAAGATGACCCAGTCCTATGGGGACAAAATTACTGAGGCATTTTCTACGGTTCTTCAGCAAAAAATTAAAGTTAAACTGACGATCGCCCTGGAAACGAGTGCAGTTCAAGATCAATCTACGGCTCCCCCTCCCTCCTTTGCCCCACCCAGCCATCGTCCTGTTCCTAGGGATCAAGCCCCCGGTGGCGATCGCCCCATTTCGGGCAGTCACAATGCACCGCCGCCAACGTCCACCTCACCAACATCCACCTCGCCAACGCGCCAATTCACTCCAGACTCCCTAAGTAGTGCCGGGGATCCCCTCCTAGATTCGGCCCGCAGTCTTGCTCGATTTTTTAATGGTGCCATTGTAAATTTAGAGGATAGTGATGCCAGCGACGACGGTTCCCCTAAGGGAGATATGGCGGCCCTAGACAGCGATGAGAACCAAGATGATCCTGAATAATCCCTGACTAAGCCTTGGGGAAAACTTAATTAATATCTAATTCGCGGATCGATCCAGGCATTCAAAATATCAATGAGAATACTGGCGGTGACAACAATGACGGCAAAAAAGACGATAATCCCTTGAACCGTTGCATAGTCCCGCAGGGAAATGGCTTCATAGAGACGATTCCCTAGACCTGGCCAGGAAAAGGTGACTTCCGTTAGCACCGCCCCCCCTAATAAGCTGGCGAGGGTCAATCCCAAAACCGTAACCACGGGAATGAGGGCATTTTTCAGGGCATAGTTTACTAAAATGTTCATCTCTGGAATGCCTCGGGCCCGGGCCGCTTCCACATAGTCGGCATCTAGGGTTTGCCGGAGACTGACTCGGACAATGCGCTCAAAAATACCACTGAGGACGATCGCCAACGTCACAGAGGGCAAAATTAAATAGTAGAGTGCCGTAAAGAACTGCCCCAAATTCCCCCGGAGTAAACTATCTAGGGTATAAAGGCCAGTGGGGCCGGCCGGGGCCGTCAAGGTGATGGGATAGCGGGTTCCCAAGGGTAGCCAACCCAACTCAACGGAAAAGACCAGTTGCAGCAACATCCCAATCCAAAAAAGGGGCAAGGCATAGGTGATAATGCCAAAGAGTCGCCCCCCCAAATCCCAGCCACTACCGGATCGCACCGCCGCAACCATGCCAATTCCTAGGCCCAATACCAGGGCGATCGCCAAGCTGTAGAGGGCTAACTCTGCGGTTGCCGGAAAGTAATCCCCAATAATTTTAGTGACAGCCTCTCCCTGACTGGTGAGGGAGGTTCCCAAATCAAATTGCAGGAGCTGGCCCAGATAGTTAAAATACTGTTTCCACAGGGGAAGGGATAGGCCCAGTTGATCTCGCAGAGCCGCCTTGACCGCCGCCGGAGCGCGAGGCCCCAAAATGGCATCCACCGGATCCCCAGGGGTCGCCCGCAATAACAGGAAAACCACCGTTACAATTGTCCAGAGCATTAACGGAGCCAGGAGAAGACGGAGGATAATATAAGCTTGGAGGGCACGGAGCCGAGACATGGCGAATTTTAGGACAGCGGCATTAGTTAGTTTAGTGTACTTTTGTTAGGATACCGGCGGGACTATGTCATCCCCTATGCTGCCCTATACCCTTAGTCACCCCGATATTTTCTTGATCATGGTCGGGGTCATGTTTCTGATGGTGGCGGGTCGTTACCTTGTCATTGCCGCAGTTTTTATGGTGCTATTTTACGGGGCGCGGCTCACCCCTTGGCGGCGGCGACGGGTGAATTTACGGCCCTACCAACGCGGGCAGTTTTTCCGGGAAATGGGCTGGTCGATCCTCACCTCAGGAATTTTTGCCCTAGCAGGGGCGATCGCAGCGGTTTTATGGCAATGGAATATGACCGCCATTTATCTCACGCTGGAGGGCCCCGGAGATTATATTTACTTTGGGATCAGCATTCTAATTGTTCTCTTTCTCCATGAAACCTACTACTACTGGCTACACCGCTGGATGCACCAGCCCCAGATCTATCGCCAAGTCCATCAAGTCCACCACGATAGTTTAGTGGCATCCCCCTGGACGGCCTTTTCCTTCCATCCCTGGGAAGCCTTGTTACAGGCGATCTTTTTGCCCGTGGTTCTTCTATTTTTGCCCCTCCATCCCTTTGCTATTGTGATTCAATTAACCCTCATGACGTTTTCCAGTGTGATTAACCATCTCAATTTAGAGATATACCCCCGTGGATGTTCCCGGCATTGGCTGGGGCGATTTTTAATTGGGGCCACCCACCACAGCCTCCATCACAGTCAGTTTCGTTATAACTACGGCCTGTACTTTACGTTTTGGGACCAGTTAATGGGAACGGAAAGCCCGCAATATTTGTCTTTATTTGATGAAAAGACAGCACCGACCATCAGCAGCAAAGCACCATTGAGGTTCTAGCGAGGTTCTCAGGAATGTATAGCCAAGAGATGTACGTAGTTTTAGAACCGGATCAGGGAGAAGTTTTACTGACACCCTCCGAGCTTCTGGCCAAATTGGAAGCCTGTTTAGGACAGCAACAGGATGATTTACCCTACGACTTACGTTCCATTGTGGAAATTCCTGCCCAAGCGGCCCACTTAATGGAAACGGGGTGTGAACTAGACTTAGGAAATGGGCGGTTTATCCATTGGTATGCTGTACGGCTAGAAAAGTAACCTGGAAGTAGGTCAAAGATCAAAAGATCAATCGTTGAAAAGATCAATCGTTGAAATGTGAGGATTGGCTGATGTTACGCTTTACATCCCCGGTATTGGGGCTTTGGCAGCGTTTAGTCGGGGCTTCATCTCCCTATTTGTCCTATTTGGGGGCAGGGCGGTTAGCCTTCATCGCATCGGTGGGTTTCCATGGTCTCTTTTTCCTCACCATGTTTTTACCCCGATCCGAGGTGCGTCGCCCTGAGGTGGCAGAGGTGGTGGATTTAGTGAGCCTTACCCCCCAAGAGGAGGCTCTACTCCCCTCCATTGAACCCCTTTTGCCCACGGACTTCCCCCCCCTCGATGATTTTGCGCCCCAAGGTTCCTTGCCCCCCTTGAATGTTCCCGGCATTGAACCCCCACCCTTTTCCTTTGCGCCCCTACCTCCCCTAGCCCCGCTGCCTCCCCTGCCACCCCTAGAGGATTTGCCCCCCTTAGACTTTGGCTTTAGCCAGTTTCCGCCCAGGTTGTTGCCCAATGTGCCCTTGCCCCCGCCGATCCGCATTCCCATGCCGGAAAATCCCGATCTCATTGCCGTTGCTCCGGATTTGGTGACTCCCCGTGCTACTCCGGAAACAATCGATCCCGATGAACAGCCCCCAGCCCCGGCCACCAATAGCCAAGAGGCGATCGCCGGGTTATCCCGTTGGGTTGCCCAAGCCAGGGCCAGTAGTAATAGCAATAATGTGGCCGTTGATTTTAGTGGCCGGATTACCTATGCCTATCCCAAAGAAGCCTGCCCCGATCGCCTTGAGGGTCAGGCCACCGTTGCCGTCTTAATTGATCCCGATGGCCAATTGGTGGCTGCGGGGGCGGCCCAATCCACGGGCCTATTAACCCAAAACCCCCAATTAATTCGCACCAGTGGTTATGGGTTGTTGGATGATGTGGCGATCGCCACGGTGATGAGTCAAAATTTCCAGGCCACGGGTCAGTACAAAGCCCTCGCCTATACCCTCGATTTTCAGTATGCCCCCCAGGTCTGCGGTACGGATGTTCCGGCGGCCAATGGTGGCAATGGTGAAGCAGCGGCCCCTCTCCCTAAGGATGCCCCCCCACCGCAATCTCCGGCGGCCCAAGAACCGACGGACTCCCCCAGTCCTCCCGCCCAAGAACCCGTGACCGAGGAGGATATAGGGGCAGAAAATGGAGGAGCAAATGGTAATGGCAATGAGGTTCTGCCCCCAGACAATTAACAGGTTTCCCTAGTCGCTTAGCTGGTCTAGGGCGGCGGCGATCGCCAATTGATGAATCTCCTGCCACGGCCGCTGGTGTTGTCGGGCCAGGCTGGCGCAATCTTCGTACTCCGGTTGTAGGTTAATGACGTTGCCCTGGTAGTAGGCAATTTTGATCTGCACCGGGCCCAGGGGGGTTTTCACGGTTTTGAGGTAGCGATCGAGGATATAACGACTCTGGGCATGGCGGCGAATCCCCAGGGTGGTGGTTTCCGCAAATAGGATGGCGAGGCAATTCGCTTCTGCGGCTGGTGGACATAGCACTGTGAGCAATCCACCCAAGCGGGATTTTTTCATGGCAATGGCTTGGTGAAAAACCTCCACTGCCCCCCCTTGATACAATCGTTCACTGGCATAGGAGATCGCCTGGGGGGAGAGATCATCCAGTTGGGTCTGCAATTCAATAATGGTTTCTTGATGCAGGTTTTCCTGAACATTTTCGGGATCAGCGGTTTCGGTTTCCCCTAGCCATATCCGCAGAATATTAGGTATGGCAAAATCCTGGGAACCGGCCCCTAGGCCAATCTGTTTTAGGGTCATGGCCGGTGGGGAGCCAAACCCTTGGGCTAGGGCAACGGCGATCGCCGCTCCCGTAGGGGTCACCATTTCCTTGGCAATACCATTGTCATGGACTGGAACCCGATGGGTTTGCCACAACTGCAAGACCGCAGGAACCGGCACAGGTAAAAGACCATGGGCTGCCCGCACCGTCCCGCCCCCCGTGGGTAGGACTGAACAATAGACCCGTTCTACCCCCAACCAGGCCAGGCCCAAGCAGGTTCCGACAATGTCCACGAGGGCATCCACCGCCCCCACCTCATGGAAATGAACCGCTTCTGGAGCTATCCCATGAACCTTACCCTCGGCGATCGCCAATTCCTGAAAGATTTTTAGACTCCAGGTTTGGGCCGGTTCGGGTAAATTGGCCCCCTGAATCATTTGGACAATCTCGGGCCAATGGCGGCCATGGCGATCGCAGGCATGATCATGGCCAGAGGTATGGTCAGCGGGGGTATGATCACTGGGGGCATGGTGGAGATGCACATGGGCCTTAATGGCTCGCTGTCCCTGTCGCCAAACCGTTTCCTGATTGAGGCTGAATTCTGGGGCAATGCCGAGCTTGGCCAACTCTTGCCGCAAATAGTCCAGGGGAACGCCTAAATCTAGCAATGCCCCTAGGCACATATCCCCAGCAATCCCCGCCGGACAATCTAGGTAGGCCACCAGAGCCATCGCATTTACTCAAATTCACCCGCTTTCTACGATAGTCTAGTTTCAGGGGCAAAGGGGCAATGAAATCATGGTCATTCAATTTAGTCCATGTTAATAGGGTTAATAGGTTTTGATAGGTGGAAATAGGCCATAGTGATTCCTAACATCCATGCCGTAGATCGATTGAACGACGGCCCCCAAGCTTGGAATGATTGGCGTAAATCCCGCAAACGCTCCCATCCCCATCATGGCAATCACCCGCCTGATCTGAGCCAAGCGGCTTTAGCGGGTCTGGATTTGCGGAGCTACAACCTAAAGGGGGTCAATTTTCGTGGGGCTAATCTCAGTCATGCCAATTTAAGTAATACCCAACTGAGAGATGCCAATTTAAGTCAGGCCAACCTCTATCGAGCCAATTTGAGGGGGGCCGATCTCCATGAAGCCCAATTGGACTCCGCCTACCTCGTTGCGGCGAACCTTTGTGAGGCCAATTTACAGCGGGCTACCCTGACGTTGGCAAATCTGCAACGGGCCCAGATGGAGCAGGTGGATCTAAGTTGGGCAAATTTGAACCGGGCCGACCTCCGCCATAGTCATTTGCGCTGGAGTGACCTAAACCACGCCCAGGCCAGTGATACCGATTGGAGCGGTGCCAGTTTAATTCAAGCCAGTTTGAATTATGCCACCCTGAGTCGTGCCACCCTATGCCAAACTGCCCTAGAGGGAGCCTACCTGTATCGCTGTAATCTCTACTGCGCCAACCTAGAGCAAGCCTACCTCACGAAAGCCTACTTAGCGGAAGCCATTTTGGTGAAAGCGAATCTCAGTCACGCCCTTCTCTGCTGGGCCAATCTCGTCAAGGCTAATTTAACCCAAGCCAATTTAACCCAGGCCAACTTGGACTACGCCCAACTCCGGTCAGCCAACCTCAGTGATGTGATTCGTTGACACTCCCTGCGCGTATCACCCCGCCCCTAATCCCCCCATCAAAGTGGCGAGGGTTGCAAGTGGGGCTTGCAAGTTTTGTACGGTAAGATTGATCTACTGTACATCATTAAATCTAGGAATCAACCCATGGGAAAGCGGGTGCAAGTCGTTTTGAATGAAACGGTGTCAAAATTAGGGCGATCGGGACAGGTGGTTGACGTTGCCCCTGGTTATGCCAGAAATTATCTTTTACCCCGTGGGATGGCAGAACCAGCTACTGCGAGTGCCCTCAAGCGGGTGGAACGCCTGCAAGCCCAGGAAAAGCAACGGTTGGCTGAGTTAAAATCCGTGGCGGAAAAGCAAAAAATTGCCCTGGAAACCATTGGAACCTACTCCATTGCCATGCCCGTTGGTGAAAAAGAGATGCTCTTCGGCAGTGTCACGGCCCAGGATGTGGCCGATGCCATTCAAGCCATCTCCGGACAAACCATAGATCGCCGGGAAATGACCTTACCGGATATTCGTAAATTGGGAACCTATACTGTCGAGGCCAAACTCCATCCCGATGTCACCGCCACTGTCAAAGTGTTGGTAGTGCCGGAATAGTCTGGATGAGCAAATAATCTGGGTAAACCCATAGTCTGGAAAAATAATGGTACAGGAACCTAGTTTCCGCCCGGATGTTGCCTCCCTACCCCCCCAGAACCTCGAAGCGGAGGAGTCTATTTTGGGGGGTATTCTCTTGGATGGGGAGGCGATCGCCCGCGTGGCGGACATTTTGCCGGTGGATGCCTTTTACCTAAGCTCCCATCGGGATATTTATCGGGCAACCTTGGCCCTCCATGGTCGTGGCAGTCCGACGGATATCCTCTGTGTCACCGCTTGGTTGCAGGATCAGGGGCTGTTAGACAAGATTGGTGGACAAAACAAATTGGCTGAACTGGTGGATCGTACCGTCAGTGCCGTCAATATCGATCGCTATGCCCTGCTGATTAAGGATAAATATCTCCGGCGTAAGCTGATTGAGGTGGGGAGCAATGTGGTGCAGATGGCCTACGATGCCAGTACCAGTTTAGATACGGTTCTGGATCAGGCCGAGCAACAGATTTTTAGCGTCACCCAGGATCGGGTACAGCAGGGATTAACGGCGACGGAGGAGATTCTTACCCGTGCCTTTACGGAATTAGAGCAACGGGCGATCGGAAATATTCAGCCGGGCCTGTCCTGTAATTTTTATGATCTGGATAATTTAACCCAGGGTTTTCAGCGATCGGATCTGATTATCATTGCCGGTCGTCCCTCCATGGGGAAAACCGCCATTTCCCTGCAAATTGCCCGCCGCATTGCGGAAATTCACCATCTTGGGGTAGCGGTTTTTAGTTTGGAAATGTCCAAGGAGCAACTGGTGCAGCGACTTTTAGCCAGCGAAGCTCGCATTGATAGTAATTATCTCCGGGCCGGCCGCATTAATCAGCACCAGTGGGAACCCCTGAGTCGGGCGATCGGTGTCCTCTCCCAGTTACCCATTTATATTGACGATACGGCCAATCCCAGCCTAGGGGAAATTCGCTCCAATGCTCGGCGATTACAAGCCGAACATCCCCAGGGGTTAGGGTTGATTTTAATTGATTACTTACAGTTAATGGGCAGTGATGATGGTACGGAGGGCCGGGTACAGGAATTGTCCAAAATCACGCGATCGCTGAAGGGATTAGCCCGGGAGTTAAATGTCCCCATTGTTGCCCTATCCCAGTTAAGTCGGGGGGTAGAAGCTCGGCAAAATAAACGCCCATTAATGTCAGATCTTCGCGAGTCAGGTTGCTTAACTGGGGATACGCTTATTCCCCTAGCTGACAATGGGCAGATTGTCCCCCTGAAGTCCTTAGTGGGGCAATCCGGCTTTAAGGTATGGTCACTGAATCAAACCACTGGAAAGTTGGTACCAGCTATTGTTAGTCATGCTTTTGCAACTGGTATCAAACCCGTTTGGCAGCTTACAACCCAACTGGGACGGACTATTAAAGCAACGGCAAATCATCCATTTTTAACCATTCATGGCTGGCAGCGACTGGATCAACTTAAGGTAGGTACATATATTGCCCTACCCAGGAAAATTTCCATCGGACAAAATACATCGTTGGAACATACACGGTTAGCTTTATTAGGACATTTGATTGGTGATGGCTGTACCCTACCTCGTCATAGTATTCAGTACACAACTAAGGAATTAGAATTAGCAGAGGAAGTAGTCCGTTTAGTATCATATAGTTTTAAGCATCAAATTAATCCACGCATTGCTCCTGAAAGAAATTGGTATCAAGTCTATCTCGCAGCAGATAAACATTTGACCCATGGACAACGAAATCCAATTGCTGCGTGGTTAGATGAATTAGAGCTTTTTGGTAAACGATCTCACGAAAAATTCATCCCTCGGTCTGTTTTCAACCAACCCAAAGATTCAATTGCCCTATTTCTCAAACATCTCTGGGCAACGGATGGATGTATTCATCACAAAAGCGATCGCCACCCCCAAATCTTTTATGCAACCAGTAGTTACCAACTTGCTAGGGATGTTCAATCTTTACTATTGCGGTTTGAAATTAATGCAATTTTACGATCGGTATCCCAAGGCAGTAAAGGTCGCTGTCAATTTCATGTTTTAATTAGTGGAAAACAGGATTTAGAGCGATTTATTCATGAAATTGGTGCCCTAGGCTCTCGCCGTCAGCAGGCTCTGCAAAATATTAACCATCAAATAAGCTCTTGTCAAAGCAATACCAATCGAGACATTGTACCTAAAGATGTTTGGCAATTATATGTTAAACCAGCCATGCAAAAAACTGGAACGACAGAACGGCAATTACAGTCTAGTTTAGGGATCTCCTATTGTGGGACAAGTCTCTATAGAAGCAATCTGAGCCGAGAACGATGCCAGAAAGTCGCAGATGTATTAAATTCAGAGTCCCTGGCTCAATTAGCAAATAGTGATATTTATTGGGACAAAATTAAAGAAATTGAGTTTATTGGCGAAATAGAGGTTTATGATTTAACCGTTCCTAAGCATCACAACTTTGTAGCTAACAATATAATTGTACATAATTCCATTGAGCAAGATGCAGACCTAGTGATATTACTCTATCGGGATGAATACTATAACCCGGACACCCCCGATCGCGGCATTTGTGAATTGATTTTAGCGAAACATCGCAATGGCCCCGTGGGAACGGTCAAACTGTTATTTGATCCCCAGTACACTCGTTTTGAAAACCTCGCCCAGCAAAATTAAGATTAAAAATTAATATTACTAACATCATTGGCAAATTCATGGCCCATCGTAACCCTGCCCCCACCGTTGATATGATCATCGAGCTAAGCGATCGCCCCGGTCAGCCAATTATTTTAATTGAGCGTAAGCATCCCCCCCTGGGTTGGGCCATTCCCGGTGGCTTTGTGGACTACGGTGAAACGGTAGAAAATGCTGCACGCCGGGAAGCCAAGGAGGAAATTAGTCTGGATGTCACCCTAAGGGATTTGCTCTACGTTTACTCCTGTCCCGATCGCGACCCGCGTCAACATACCATTAGCATTGTGTTTATTGGGACTGCTACGGGTACGCCCCAAGCGGCGGATGATGCCAAACATGTCGGCATTTTTACCCTAGAAAATCTACCAGAAATCCTCTGTTTTGATCATGGCGTTATCCTCCAGGATTACTATCACTATCGCACCAGCGGAAATCGACCCAATCCTGCACGTTATTGATGTTGAATGATGATGATGAATTCTTACCCTAATCCCGATCAAATTCATCCCTTACCTGAATTTCCCCAGGTTTGTTTTATTAAAAATGTGATTAAAAATCCCCAGATTATTGTTGGTGATTATACTTACTATGATGATCCATTGGATTCGGTCAACTTTGAGCGAAACGTCCTCTACCATTATCCCTTTAGTCGCGATCGCCTGATTATTGGCAAGTTCTGTGCGATCGCCCAAGGGGTGACATTTATGATGAATGATGCAAATCATTGTATGGATGGTTTTTCCACCTATCCCTTTGAAATTTTTGGCCAAGATTGGCAACGACTTCAGGCACAGCGGCCTGCCCCTAAACACAAAGGCGATACTGTGATTGGCCATGATGTTTGGCTGGGCTACCAGTCGTTGATTCTGCCAGGGATTCAGATTGGTTCGGGAGCCATTATTGGTGCAAAGGCGGTGGTGAGTCGAGATGTCCCGGCCTATGCCATTGTGGCGGGTAACCCGGCCCGAGTCGTTCGCTATCGCTTTGGGGCGGAGGTCATTCAGGAACTTTTAGATCTGGCCTGGTGGGATTGGCCCCGGGAAAAAATTAGCCGCAACCTGGAATTGATTGTTGGTGGGGATATCGATCGCCTCAAAGGCTGCACCTAACCCCCAAGGGATTGATCTTGCCTTAAACCAGGAAAATTTTGATATTAAAGTATAGCTGTCGCCTGTTTCCTTAGGACATTTCGGATAAGGGGGGTGTGGGGGCGAAGCCCCCAGCCAGGGGTTCCACCCCTGCACCCCGTCCTAATAATGAGTAACAATAGCTATTTGACATTTTTGTGGGTATCGGGCATAAAGAATGGCACCGGATAGAATCAGCCAAGAAAAATCACGACTACGCAAACGGCTGCTCCATCAACGCCAAAGCCTCTCGCCCCAGGACTGGCATCATCACAGCGATCGCCTCTGGGAGCGTCTAACCAGGCTGCCGGATTTTCAACGGGCAACTACGGTTTTGGCCTATATGAGCCATCGCCGTGAACCGGATCTCGCTGGGTTATTCCAGCACAGTCACAAAATCTGGGGACTGCCCCGCTGCCAGGGAGAAAACCTGACTTGGCATCATTACCAACCGGGCATTGATCGGCTCACTCCGGGTCAGTTTGGCATTCTAGAACCCGATTTAGATTGGCAAGAACTTACCCTAGAGCAGGTGGACTTAGTCTTAGTCCCCTGTGTGGCCGGCGATCGCCAGGGCTATCGATTGGGCTACGGTGGCGGCTACTACGATCGCCTGTTTATGGATTCAGCTTGGCGGCGGATTCCCCGCATTGGCCTCCTGTTTCATTTTGCTCTGTTGGAGCGGTTGCCCCACCATGATTGGGATATCCCCTTAAATGGCGTTTGCACAGAAGAAGCCACCATTATGATCTAGGGTAGGGCTGGTAAAAATCAACGCAAAAGCAAACCTAGGGAGCTAGGGCATTCCCCCGCAGGAGGCTGCCAATGGTTTTAGCGGTAATTTTAAGCTGCACCAAGGGATTGGCCGGCACCACGGTTTTATAGAGATAGCTATCAAACGTGAGCTTTTGCACATCCATGTCGCTACACATTTCCACAAAGGCCTCACGGGTGGCATCGGTGCGATAGAAGACCCGTTGCAGCCAGTCTAAAACCAAGTAGGTCATGCCGTACTTTTGATCCCACCGCTTCAGATACACCTTCAGATCCGCTTCGCTGGGAATCCGTTGGCCACCATTGGAAAATTCGACAATGGCTTCGGCACACATCCGCGCAGATTTAGCGGCAAAGTAAATCCCTTCCCCAGAGGACTTTGTAACCGTTCCGGCCGCATCTCCCACAAGGGCAACCCGACCGACAACCCGCCGCGGCCGTGGATGCTCGGGAATGGGGTGGGCTTCTACCTTGATGATTTGCCCACCAGCGAGTTTGGCGGCGGCCCGGGCCCGAATTCCCGCCTGCAATTCCTTGATCCGGTCTTTATTGACCTTCATTGTGCCCGTACCCACGGCAACGTGATCGTACTTCGGAAAGACCCAGGCGTAAAAATCCGGGGATACATCATTGCCTACATACATTTCCGCCAGTTCATCGTAGTAGGCCATCTTGTCCTCAGGTAAGCGGATGCGTTCCTGGAAGGCAATGGCGTAGTTGTAATCCCCGGCTTTAATTTCCTTGGCAATCCGAGAATTGGCACCATCGGCCCCAATCACCACGTCCACCTCTAGGGTTTTGCTGTTGCCCTCGGGGCCGCCCTCGCTGAGATCGGCGTAGTGCAGGGTATAGGGCTTATCGTTTTCCGTGGGTTGCTCTAACTTGAAAACTGTGCCATTGATTAACGTAGCCCCAAAACCAGCGGCGCGATCGCGGAGGTAACCATCTAGGACTTCCCGGCGACACATACCAATGTATTCATCATCCTTGAGGGTTTGACCAATATTCACCTCAATATTAGACGGCGAAATCATTTTCATCTTCCGCACCCGGCGATCGATGATTTGGGGAGGTAGATCAAACTCACTCACCATGCATAGGGGAATCGCGCCACCACAGGGCTTGGCATTATCTAGTTTGCGTTCAAATAAGTAGGTCTCAATACCGGCCTTAGCTAAAATCTCTGCGGCAGAGGAACCAGCCGGGCCCCCTCCGACAACTGCAACCCGAAGTGACAACGGAGTTCTCCCAATGATTGCGAAACGATCAACAGTTTGGATGGTATCACGGCCATTTTGCTCCTTCAATGGTTTAATAGCATCCGGCAGTAAACTGTAACACTCCGTAATTTTCCTGGGGGTATAATCGTACTTTTCGCGTACTTTTGGCATAAATCAGGAGAACTCTTCCCCTAAAAGTAAAAGAAACGGTATCCTAGGGTTACAGCGTGGAGAATCAAGACTGGCCTCACCTAACCCAAAAGCCTCAATTGCAGGAATTGATACCAGTTTAAATTTGGCTTGGATAGCTGCCCAGGCAGCGGACGATCGCAAGGGTGGAGATATTTGCATCCTCAAGGTTACGGCGGTGTCCTACTTAACGGATTATCTGGTGATTATTACTGGCCTATCCAAAACCCAAGTGCGGGCCATTGCCCAGGGGATTAAGGATGCCACCGCAGACCATTGCCAGCGATCGCCCGTCCATAGTGAGGGGGAAGGGGATGCCTCCTGGGTATTACTGGACTATGGGGATGTAATGATTCATGTCCAGCTTCCCAAGGAACGGCAGTTTTATAACCTGGAAGCCTTTTGGGGGCACGCGGAACGAATTCCCTTTGAGCAGGAATTCTCTCTGCCATCACGGTAAATGACTTTGCAAATAACCTGGAAAGGGGATAAATCGCTCAACGGTACGTCATTGCTCACCTGTCCTGATAAATAGCCTGATCAGATAAATAGTCTGACGAGTAGCCTGCCTTTATGAATAGCTTGGCAGCTTGCCCCTATCATACTCCTTAGGATGCTCTGGATCGCTATGGTCAAGGTCGAACAACCGCAATTTCACTCCTATCGGACTCACCTCTCCCAATGGTTAAAGGGAACGCTTGACCCTAACCCAGGGGCCTATCCCTGGCTACTCCGGTGGCAAGTTTGGGGGCGGCTATCGATTGTGACATCCTTGGGAGTGATTACCCTATCGACCCTCCTGCTCCTGCGGCAGCCCACGACTACGGGGAACTGTCAATTTGTGGTCTGGCCCTTTGCCTCCGCTGCCTTTCGCCTCTACTGCGCCCAGGAAGCCGCCGATCGCCAGACCCTAGAGGATTTAATTTTAGCCATTAAATTGGTGGATGATTTACCGGCGGATCACCCCCTCGCTCCCGAAATTAATCGTTGGATTGAGGCCTGGTCAGACCAGGTTTTAGAATTAGCCAACGCCGCCTTCCATCAAGGTCATTTAGATCGGGCGATCACCTTTGCCCGGCGAATTCCCAATCATGTTTCCGCCTATGCCAAGGTCGAAGAATCCATTGAACGCTGGCAAACGGTCTGGAAGGAGGGGGAAATCATCTATCGTGAAGCGGAACTTGCCTTAAAAAATCTTCAGTGGCGGGAAGCCTTTCAGATTTCCCTAGATTTAATGTATGTCAACTGCCGATATTGGTCGCGGGATCAATTTGAAGCCTTGAATCGGCGAATCATCCAAGCCCAAAAGGAAGATCGTGAACTGGATCAAGCCCGCGCTTTAATCAGTCAGGGGGGTGCAAAAAACCTGGCAGCGGCCATGAAGCTCGTTCGGGAAATTGATCCGAGTAGCGATGTCTATCCAGGGGCGGTGCGGCTCTTAAATGAGATTAGCGATCGCCTGTTAGAGGAAGCGAAAGCGGCCCTTGTTGCCCTGGATATCGATACCGCCGAAGTGACCGCCCAACTGATTCCTCGGGACATGAGGCCTTGGCAAGCGGGCCAAGATATTTTACGGTTAGTGGCCGCGGAACGATTAGCCCGCAGGGGTATGGGCCAAGAGTTAAGTACGGCGATCGCCCAAACCCGCCGGATTTTGCCTCAACGGCCCATGTATTCCCAAGCCCAGGACTTTATTCGCCGCTGGCAACGAGACACCCAACTTTTACAAACCTTGGCCCAAGCCCAACAAACCGCCCGTTCGGGAACGGTAGAGAACCTCTGGGCCGCCGTCTATCACCTCCAAACCATTCCCCAGGGGGGGAGTCCCTATCGCCAAGAGCAGGTACAGCGACAACTTAATCAATGGCAACGCCAGGCCAAAACCCTAGAGGATCAACCCCTCCTGGATCGGGCGGATCAACTTGCCAGTCTGGGGGGAGATCAGGCCCTCGAGGAAGCCCGCCAACTCCTCAGGCAGATTCGCTCCGGCCGCCCTCTATACGATGAAGCCCAAGCGCGGCTAGATCGCCTCGAACCGGTGACATCCACCCTGGTGACAGCGGATCCCAGGGATGACCCCATGTTCCATTTACCCGGGGTCGAAATTGCCGATGGCCCACCCCAGGATCAGGCCCGTCTATCCCAGGCCTACAGACGAGCACGGGGTGGAACGCCGGAGGCCCTATCCCAGGCTATTCTCATTGCCAATGATGTTCCGATGATGTCTCCCCTCCGTTTCCAGGCCAATGAGTTAATAGATCAATGGGGGGAATTAATCCTCACCCAGGCCCGTTTCTATGGAGAGCGGGATAGTTCCCAGGCGATCGCCACGGCTCAATTAATTCCACCCCACCATAGACTCTACCCAGAGGCTCAGAATTTGATCCAAGGGTGGCAAGCCAGGGAAACCGTTCCTGATTTTGGTTTCTAAGGGTTATTAATAATGAGTCTTAACCAGTAACCTCGCTAATTAGGGCCGGAGTTACGTCAACCGTCTGGTTGAGTACCCTATTGGCTCCTCCTTGGAACAGGCGATCGCCGTAGGCCGGACTATCCGCTGCTGCTACATGGGGCGGAATCACCCCTAAACCAAACCAGGGGCGATCGCCATCTTGGTTACGGGCATGGATCACCGTTTGCATATCCGCCACCGTGTCCCCCACATAGATCGTTGGCGAATGACCCATTGGATCCAACCTCTGGGTTGCTTGCAAGACCCCGGCAGGATCCGGTTTTCCTGGGGCATCTTCCATGGCAATGAGTAGGGGGGATTCTAGGCCAAGACGACCTTCTAAGACATAGCTGGCAGAGGCACGGGTAGCTCCACTCACAAACCCCCAGGCCATCCCTGCCCGGCTAAACTGCTGAAAATAGTCACTGGAGACAAGGAGAGCTTCATCCTGGATATAGCCATTCCAATTTGCGCCACGGTATTTACTTTGGAAAAAAGCCACTATATCCTCGTACTCTAGCTGCACCTGGGCGCGATCCTGGCCTTGGGTTTCAAAATAGCGATAAATGAGTTCCTCGGAGGCGTGCCAGTCATTGTTCCAGGCCCCTTCTGCCTTTAGTCCATCAATGTCCCGTTGGCTGGGGTGATAACCTTGGGTGAAATGGGCAACGGTCTCCTGTAAGGCTCGACGGTAGGAACGACTGACATCCCGAACAATGCCATCAATATCAAACAGAACAATTGCTAGGGGTGACACCGATGGGGATTCCTCAAAATTCCGCAAACTTATCGCAGACTTATCGAAGTCTAGATGTATTTCGCTATTATTTCGCTATTATATAGGTTGGTCTTTAGATTATTTGCTCGCAGGAGGGCTTTCACTTGTCACGGTTCATGCTCAGAATTCTTTGGTTAGAAAAAGATGTTGCGATCGCCGTTGATCAGGTGGTAGGCAAAGGAACTAGCCCCCTCACCCCGTACTTTTTTTGGCCCCGATCTGATGCATGGGAGCTTCTCAAAACTGAACTAGAGGGCAAATCCTGGATTACGGAAGCCGAACGGATTGAACTTCTAAACCGCGCTACAGAAATTATTAACTACTGGCAGGAAGAAGGCAAAAATCGCCCCGTCACCGAAGCCCAGAAGCGATTTGCCGATATGAGTTTTGTGGGTACGGCCTAGAGGTACAGGTCAGCAACAGCTAGAAAGCTTGAACTCCTACCCCTACCAATCACTTTTATTCCGTCCGCTGCATCGTAGTGTTAGGCTGCTGGGGCTGGGCAACCTGAATCAACAGCCGCAATGCTTCATTCACTGCTGCATCATTGGGGAAAGCTTGGGCAACATCGGGATCTAGAAGCACTAAGTTTGTCCCTGCAGAATACCGCTCAACATACTTACCCCTAACACCTCCCTGCATCTGAGAAAAATCATACTCAGAGTGTAATTCATCTCCCATTTCGTTCTCAGCGTCCTTCTTCATAGAACCTCCCTTCCTGCCGAGTTGCTTTTTGGGCACTTATGATTCGTACTTTTTCTCCTCGGTCGGTATGGGCGACAACTAATGTCCTAGCCCTAATCTGCGGGTTGAAAGTCTAGGGACGCGGAATTCATGCAGTAGCGCAGTCCCGTCGGTGGTGGGCCATCTTCAAAGACATGGCCGAGGTGGGCATCACAGACGGAGCAAACCACTTCCGTGCGTACCATGCCATGGGAGCGATCGCTAATGGTGTGAATGTTATTTGGATCAATGGGTTGCCAAAAACTGGGCCAACCGGTTCCAGAGTCGTACTTGGTTTCGGAACGAAAGAGGGGAGTACCGCAACAGACACAGCTATAGGTACCCGCTTGCTTATTATTCCAGTAGCAGCCAGTGAAGGCCCGTTCAGTCCCCTTTTGGCGAGTGACCTGAAATTGCTCGGGTGTTAGCTCACTACGCCATTCCGAATCGGGTTTAACAACTTTTTTGACCATCAAATTCCCTATGCATACCCCTAGTTTAACGAAGAATCGCTCAGGTGTTGGTGGATGAAACGATCCATCTCATGGGCCGTGAGCGGGGGCGAGAGAAAGTATCCTTGACCAAAGGGACAGCGCAGCGATCGCAGTTGTTTGAGTTGGGCTAGATTTTCAATGCCCTCGGCGATGGTGTCTAGCTTCAAGTTTTCCGCGAGAGCCAAAATGGTATGCACCACCTCTAGGTCTTCGCGGCTACTATCCATCTGGGTAATAAAGGAGCGGTCGATTTTAATGCAATCTAGGGGCAAACTCCGTAGATAACTCAGGGATGAGTAGCCAGTGCCAAAGTCATCAATGGCAATTTTGACTCCCATGGCCTTTAATTGCAGCAAAATGGATTGGCCCATTTCCAGGTTTTCCATGAGGGCACTTTCGGTGATTTCAATTTTTAGGGATTCCCCTGGGAGTTTATTGACGGTTAGGATCGTTTGAATTTGCTCGACAATATCAACCTGGGAAAAATGCCGCCCAGACAGATTCACGTTCATGGTGACACCAGCATCGGCTAAGGCTGGATAGGCCTGGAGCCATTCCTGAAGTTGTTCACAGGCCGATTGCAACACCCAATGGGAAATTCCTAAAATGAGGCCCGTTTCTTCGGCAATGGGAATAAAATCCTGGGGAGAAATGTTAGGTTTACCGTCACGGGGCCAACGAATCAGGGCTTCAAACCCTTGCAATTTTTGACTCCGCAGACTGACAATGGGCTGATAAGCCAATTCAAACTCGGCCCGCTCTAGGGCTTGCCACAGTTCCAGTTCCATTTGCAGGCGATCGCGCACCTGGGCATACATGGCACTATCAAACACTTCACAGCGATTTTTACCCTTGGTCTTGGCCCGATACATGGCGGTGTCTGCATCTCGCAGCAGATCTGCGGCATCGCTATAGCTGGCATTGCCCATCACCAAGCCAATGCTGGCGGTACTGTGGAGGGCATACTGATTCACTTCAAAGGGCCGGGCCAAACGTTTCCGTAAATGCTCGGCAATGGTTTTGGCCTGATCAAAATCGGCAATATCATCCAGTAAAACCACAAACTCATCCCCCCCCAAGCGGGCAACCAGATCCTGGGGACTCAGGGCCCGTTGCAGCCGTTCGGCAATTTCCTGGAGAAACAGATCCCCAATGGCGTGGCCCAAGCTATCATTTAAGTTTTTGAAGCGATCTAAATCTAGGCAGAGAACCGCATAGCAGTAGTCCGGCTTATTAGCTCCCAAGCGAATCGCATCATTCACCCGTTCTTCAAAAAGCCAACGGTTGGGTAAATGGGTCAGGGGATCATGACGGGCTTGGTAGAGGAGTTCCGCTTCCGCCGCTTTGCGATCGTGGAGTTCCTTTCGAGCTTTTTCGTAGAGTTCCGCCTGCTGAATAGCGATCGCCACTTGGGTTGAAAGCTGGCGCATTAAATCCACTTCCCACTCTTGCCATTCCCGGGGCTGATCACACTGATGGGCCAGGAGTAACCCCCACAACTTTCCTTCAGGAACAATGGGCACGACCAGATTGGCCCGTACTTGGTAGTGGGCTAGTAAATCCCGATGGCAGGGATGCATCGCCTGGGCATGGATATCCGTAATTGTCTGTATCCGCCCTTGGCGATACTTTTCCACAAAGCTTTCAATAAAACAACTATCCCCCACCACATCCCCTAGGGCCGAGGGCCAGGGATCAAGAACTGACTCGACTTCCATCACGCCCCGCCAGTCGGGCAAGAAGCGATAGACTAAGACCCGATCCGCCCTAAGGAGTTGGCGAACTTCATCCACGGTGGTTTGCAAAATGGTGGGCAGATCTAGAGACTCGTGGATATGCTCCATAATTTGGATGACGAGGCGCTCCCCCTCCGCCCTTTGGAGAAGGGTCTGATCAATGTGATGCCGCTCAATGGCATAGCGAAAGGCACGGGCCAAGAGATGACTGGTGACATCGGGCCAGGGGAGATAATCCTGACTGCCTTCCCGGACAACTTGGACAGCGGTATTGGGATGATCGCAATGGCCAATGACCACTAGGGGCAAATCACCATAGGTTTTTTGGAGGGCAACCACTTGGGCTAAACCGTCTTTTTTGGGCCAGGTTAAGACCAGTAGCTGGGGATTAAATTCCCGTAAGAATTGATGATTAAGCTGGGAAACGGAAATGCGCTCAACTAAAAATGTCTCAACTGGGATCTCGCGAATGAGACGTTCAAGGCGTTCCCCATCCTCTGAATCGTTTTCAATAATGGCAATTTTAGTCACAGAAACTATTCTAGCTTCTGACAAACGCAGGGATGGGACTGGGCGATGCCGCCGCCCTTTGATTTTGATCGGGGTCAGGGAGGAGACATCTTGGGAAGAGAGGGAACCCATCGTCATTCGTAAACCTTCTTGTCAAAAGATAAATTAACAAAAATAAACTAAAAAAAGTTTCAAGAATCAGAAAACACAACACAAATTAAAAAACAAACAACAAAATAAACAAATGTAGTCTATATAACTATCTATCATCTCTTAAAACGGGGATCATTGCACCCGTAGACTTACGGAAATGTGATCAAAGTTCAAAGTTCGTCAAAAAGGTGCGGATTTCCATTTCTTTTAAGCGTTAATTTAGGCTTCTTTTTGTTAACTATTATTAAGTTTATTGGGGTGTCAGATCTGGGGCAATTTCACCGGCTTGGATGGGTTCAGCGATCGCCGGTGCGACGAATAGTTCATCTAGGGCCGCCTCCAGGGTTTCTGCCATGGCAATGCGTTGGTTATCCATGACAACGACCCGGGCCAAAATCGGCAGGCTATTGTATTGGGCTTCCAGGTAGATGGGTTCAACGTAAAGTAGGGACTGTTCAACGGGAATAATTAGGAGGTTGCCCTGGAGAGATCGCGACCCTTGGCGATTCCAGAGGGAAATTTGTTGGGAGATGACCGGATCCTGGTTAATGCGGGCCTCCATCTGTTCCGGGCCAAAGACCAGTTCCTGCTTGGGAAATTGATAGAGGAGGAGTTTGCCGTAGTTTTCGCCATCGGAGCGGGCAGCCAACCAGGCAATCAGATTGGGGCGGTTAATGGGGGTGAAGGGCAGCAGTAAAATAAACTCTTCCTGGGGTGCTGTCGGTAGTTTAGTGATTAGGTAATAGGGAGCAACGGTTTGGGGATCATTCCCATAGATTTCCTGGGGAATTTGCCACTGATCCTCTTGGCTGTAGAACACCACCGGATCCGTCATGTGGTATTTGCGTAATTGTTGGGATTGCACCCGCATCATGTCTACGGGGTAGCGAATATGTTCATAGAGCCGCTGGGGCATAGCCCCAATGGGTTCAAATAGATCGGGAAAGACCCGCTGCCAGGTTTGAATCAGGGGGTCTGTGGGTTCCACAACGTAAAATTTGACCGAACCATCATAGGCATCGACAATAACCTTGACGGAGTTACGGATGTAGTTAAAGGGCTGATCCCCTGGATCCGAGTAGGGATAATGGCGGCTAATGGTATAGGCATCAATGATCCAGTAGAGATAATTCGGCTCCGCTTCCTGGGCATCTTTGGCGGTAGTCGTTTCCGGCGATCGCGGATCGGCAATAACGAGGTAGGGTTCGCTATCAAACCTTAAAAAGGGGGCGATCGCCTGCACCCGCTGCTGAATATTGCGGCGAAATAGGACGCGGGACTCCGGCTTAATATTTGGGGTGAGGAGGAGTTGCCAATCCTGGAAATAGGCCCCAAAAACCAGTCTGCCCCACCAGGAATTGAGGGGAACGCCGCCGCTGCCATCGTAGTGGTTATAGACATTGTCATTGCCGCTGGGGTAGTCCAATTCCTGTACTTGGGAGGGGGCCAGGACATAGCTACTGGTAATTTGGCCGTAGTAAATGCGGGGATGACCCACGGGGATACTATCGCGAATTTGCGGGTTGGATGTGAGTAGATCCCCACCGCGATCGCCTTCGCTAATATCTTTGACAAAATACTCAGGTAGCCCGCTCTCGGCGGCCGTATTCACCGGACTCATGGTAAAGCCATAGCCATGGGTATAGACGAGGTGTTCGTTGACCCAACTGCGGGCAATGGGCTTGACTGCGCCGTAGTCCAACTCCCGGGCCGCAACTAAGACCTGGCGAGATTCGGCGGTGGGATTGCCTGGCTCGGTTTTCAGGTTGTAGCGATCGATAAAGGCCTTGGGAAAACTGTAATAGGAGCGCAGTTGTTGGAGTTGGCGATTGGTTTCTAGGAGGGGCCGAGTATCCCAGAGGCGGATATTGCGAGTGGTGGCTTCATTCTCCTGGAGAATGGCGGGGGTGAGATTATTTTGGGGTTGAAAGGGTTGAGCATTGATTTTCTCAAGGTCAAAGCCTTCGCGGGTATGGTCAATGGTGCGGCGGATATAGGCAAATTCCCGCTGGAGTTCATTGGGCTGAACAATGGCATTTTGAATCAAGGCCGGTAAGGTGGGGGCCCCAACAATCGCTACCGCCACATAGCCCAAGGTGAACCAGAGTACCCAGGGGGAGACGGGCCCCAAGCGTTGACGCTGCTGACCCCCTTTCCGCAGAGCTGCCCAAAGAAGCAAAACGGCCACGGCGATCGCCAGGAAACTAAAGAGATTATCGAGGGGTAGGCGCACCGTTATATCCGTATAACTTGCGCCAAAGGTCACCCCCTGGGGTGAATAGACTAATTTATATCGCTCCAGCCAAAAACTTAAGCCAGTGGCGGCAAAAACCACTGCTCCTAAGGCCTGTAAATGTCGCCGTTGGGGACGGTTAAACCCCGGTGATCGGCCCTGACTGAGGCTATCGGCCCCGAGTAAATAAATTAAGGCCACCCCGGCGATCGCCCCCAGACCCAAGGCTACGATCCAAAAGCGATATAGCTCCCACAGGGGTAGGGAAAATAAATAAAAGCCTATATCTTGGCCAAACAATGGATCCGAGCGGTTGACATTGACTCCGGCCAACCCCTTCAACACCGTTGTCCAGTTATTGCGGCCCAACCAGGCCAAGCTCAAACTTAAGGCCATGGACATGATGCCATAGCTGGCCCCGGGCCAAACCAACAGAAGTATGATCATCCCTGCACTCAAAACCAGGCTGAGGGGATGGGTCAGCCAATCACGGCTAATGGTCAAAATGGTGGCCAGGTCTAACTGCTCTAGGAAGGGATTATTAATGAGGCTAATGGGCTGGGTCTTGCGTAATTCCAGGGCGATCGCGCCGCTGTGGAAACAGACAATACACAAAAGCCACCCTAGGGCCACCGTGATCAGGAGCAACCAGGGTAGGGTAATCCCCCAGGGGCGATCCTCTTTGCCTCCCTTAGACCCTTTATCTCTTCCTTGGTTCATCCACCAGGGTAATGGCGCGGGTGGTAATGGGGTAGGAGCATCCGCCAATGGCTTTGGAATTCCCTTAATGTCTGGGGCATCCCCTAGGCGTAATTGCAGGGCTAGGGCCCCATTGAGCCATAAAAATCCCCAGGAAACGAAAAAGGTCACCATGACCAAGAGAAATTGGGCCTGCCACCGTTGCCAGAGGACGGATAGAAATCCCAGGTTGTGAAACCACAGACTTTCGGCCACTAATCGGCAAATGGCCATGGCCGCGATCGTCCCCAGCAGGCCAAAGAACAAGCCGAGGATCAGCACCAGTAGAAGTCGCCGCCTAGGAGAAAAAGAGAAAAATTGTTTGACCAGACCCATGGCGATCGCCCTCAGGGGTCAGAGCAGGTGAAGGTTTAACGGATTCATAGATTGATTCATACTACTGACTTGATAGCTTGTATCGTGTGATTTGTATCTTGATTTATTTTTGATATTATCTATATTTTGATATATATTCTGGCAGATTGATACCTGGGAGAGTTCGGGGGCAATGGATACGACGGCGATCGCCAGTACTCTCCTTCGGCTCTACGCCCTGATCGGCCTGAGTACCTGCTCCGGCATGATCATTGTCAAACGTTTACCACCCCCCATGACTGGCTGGGTTGCTCAATTTCTCTTTTGGGTGGGGGCCCCCCTCAGCGTTATTGCCTTTGTGACGACGGCGGATCTGACGGGTAATATTAGCCTGGCTCCCTTGGTCGCTTGGTTGGGAATGGGTCTAGGGGTAGGTCTAGCCTATCTTTGGCTCTGGTACGCGCCGGCCAAAAGTCGCGGCACTGCGGGCAGCTTTATCCTAGCCACCATGGTTGGAAATACCGGCTTCATGGGCTATCCCATTGCCTTTAGTTTGGTGGGAGCCGAACATTTTAGCTGGGCCCTCTTCTACGACCTACTCGGTTCCCTATTCATTTCCTTTATTGCCGGTATTGCCCTCGCGGCAAGTTTTAGCGAGAAGGTCTATTCCCATAAGCAACGGCTGTGGCACATTCTCCGCAATCCGACGCTGTGGTGTCTGGGTCTAGGTTTGGTTCTGCGTCAATTCTCCTTACCCCAATGGTTCCTCCAGGGCCTCGTCACCCTGGCCTGGGGATTATTGATCCTTGGCCTCGTCTACATTGGTATGTGTTTGGGGCGATCGCGCCAGTCCCGCCAATGGCCGCAAATTCTCCCCTGCTTGACGATTAAAATGATCCTCGTTCCCCTGATCATCGGCATGGGCTTAACCCTCCTAGGGGTTGATCCAGAGCCTCGTCTGGGCATCGTCCTCCAATCGGGAATGCCCCCGGCCTTTATGACCTTGGTATTGTCCGAAGTCTACGACCTCGATCGCCCCTTTATTGCCAGTGTCATTCTCGTCAGCTTTGGTTTCCTGGTGGTACTGTTGCCGGTGTGGGTGTTCCTCTTTCCCCTCACCTAGAGCATAAAATTTTCCCCAATGCAGGATGCTAATCTCCTATCCCAATCTGCTATGATAGAAGACCGCGCCAATATAGTGGAGTCTGCCTGTGACTAAAAGCACCGAAGGAGAAAAACCCAGTGGCGGCTTCAAACCGACTCTCTTTATTCGGGAAACCCAGGAAGAATTGAGTAAGGTGGTCTGGCCCGATCGCCAGCGTTTAATTGGTGAATCGGCGGCGGTGATTTTAATTGTCTCCCTCTCAGCTGCACTGATCTATCTAGTGGATCAACTCTTTCAATGGATTGCCCAAAGTATTTTTTAGGTTCTATGGTTAGCGAATTTACCGATCAAATCAATCCCATTGAAGAAGCCAACGAGAATGATGCGACAGCCTCAGTTAAGAGCTTCTGGTATGCGGTGCAAGTTGCATCCGGCTGCGAAAAAAAGGTCAAGAGCACGATTGAACAGCGGCTCTATACCCTGGATGTAGCCGATCGCATTTTTCAAGTGGAGATTCCCCAAACCCCCATTATCAGAATTAAAAAAGATGGATCTCGCCAAACCGTAGAAGAAAAAGTCTTTCCGGGCTATGTTCTCATCCGCGTCCGTGCCCAGCAATCCCCAGAAAAGTCTGAATGGGAAATTGACGACGAAGCCTGGCAGGTGATTAAAAACACCCCCAACGTGATTAACTTTGTTGGCGCAGAGCAACGGCGGGCCTCTGGTCGGGGTCGGGGCCATGTCAAGCCGCTGCCCCTGAGTCCTTCAGAGGTGAATCGCATCTTCCGCAAAGTTCAGGAACAAGAACCGATCCATAAAATTGATCTCGTCAGTGGTGATAAGATTAAGGTTTTGAGCGGCCCCTTCAAGGACTTTGAAGGTGAAGTCATTGAGGTGAGTGCGGAGCGAAATAAACTCAAGGCACTTCTCTCGATTTTTGGGCGTGATACCCCAGTGGAACTAGAAGTTAATCAAGTCGAAAAATAAGGTTAGGACTCTCGATCAACTATGGCTAAAAAAGTCGTGGCAATTATTAAGCTGGCCATTCAGGCTGGTAAGGCAAACCCTGCTCCCCCCATCGGCCCTGCCCTAGGTCAGCATGGGGTGAATATTATGATGTTCTGCAAGGAATACAATGCCCGTACGGCGGAGCAAGTCGGTACGGTGGTTCCCGTAGAAATTTCGGTGTTTGAAGATCGTAGTTTCACGTTTATCCTAAAAACGCCCCCTGCCTCAGTGCTGATTCAAAAAGCAGCGGGCATTGAAAGGGGTTCCGGTGAACCCAATAAGAAAAAAGTCGGCAGTATTACCCAGGGGCAACTCCGGGAAATTGCCGAGAAAAAAATGCCCGACTTGAACGCCAACGATGTGGAAGCAGCAATGCGGATCATCGAAGGGACGGCTCGGAATATGGGTGTTACGGTTACGGATTAGCATCTTTGAGTGTTAAATAGTTAAACGTTAGAACGTTAAACAATTGTTGTGATTCAGGGGGAGAGACCTTGGTTTCGTTTGCACCCCAGGAGAAAAAACCATGGCTAAGCAATCCCGTCGTCTGCGGGACTTATACAAAAAAGTTGAGGATCGCCCCTATGCCCCCCTTGAGGCATTGGCCCTACTGAAGGAAACCGCCACGGCCAAGTTTCCTGAATCGGCGGAGGTGCATATTCGCCTAGGGATTGATCCAAAGTATACGGATCAACAACTGCGTACCACCGTGGCCCTACCTAAGGGAACGGGGCAAACCGTCCGCATTGCGGTGATTGCCCGGGGTGAGAAAGTCACGGAGGCACTCAATGCTGGGGCAGATATTGCTGGTTCAGAAGAGTTGATCGAGAGCATTCAAAAGGGGGAGATGGATTTTGATCTCCTAATTGCCACCCCCGATGTTATGCCCCAGGTGGCCAAGGTGGGTCGCATTCTCGGCCCCCGTGGTTTAATGCCCTCCCCGAAGGCGGGTACAGTCACCACTGACTTACCCCAGGCGATCTCCGAGTTCAAAGCTGGTAAACTGGAATTCCGTGCCGATCGCACCGGCATTGTCCATGTACTCTTTGGCAAAGCTGACTTTTCAGCGGAAGATTTACTGGTGAATCTGAAAGCCTTGCAAGAGGTCATTGATCGGAATCGACCCTCTGGGGCCAAGGGCCGGTATTGGCGGAGTATGTATGTCTCGGCCACGATGGGGCCATCGATTCAGGTGGATATCAATGGCCTGCGGGATATGAAGTTAGCGGAGGCGGCTTAGGGAGGATGACCATTAGTTAGTTAAATCATGACCCAAAACTAAAGAGTGAACCGTAGACCGCAGGGGTCGAGACTGGTTATCCAGTTAGACGTAATTCCTGCCGAGGTTTCAAGACGGATTCCCAGAACTGATCTCCACCAGCGATCGGTTTATCAGGATTACGCTGAAGCCCCGGCCCTACGGTTGGGGTTTTTATATTGTCAACCCAAGGAGATGATACGTGTGGGACGCACCCTAGAAAATAAAAAAGAGATTGTGGCGGATCTCAAGCATCTGTTGAGTGAGTCACAAATGACCCTTGTCATTGACTATCAAGGGTTAACGGATAGTGAACTGAAGGACTTGCGGCAGCGGTTACGCAATTGCAATACCCTCTGCAAAGTAACCAAGAACACGCTGATGAATTTGGCGGTGGACGGGGATGATTCCTGGCAGTCCATGGTGGAGTTTTTGCAGGGGCCCTCAGCCTTTCTATTGGTCAAAGATGATCTGGGCGGGGCTATTAAGGCCTACCAAGATTTTCAAAAAGCCACTAAAAAAACTGCCCTGCGGGGAGGTGTGCTTGAAGGGCGTGCCCTCAGTGAGGATCAGGTCAAGGCCATTGGTGATTTGCCCTCGAAGGAGCAACTCATGGCCCAAGTGGCCGGGGCTCTCAATGCTCTGACGACCAAAATTGCCTTTGGGATCAAAGAAGTTCCCGGTTCCCTGGCCCGGGCCACCCAAGCGATCGCCGACAAAGAGGCTGCCTAGCCCCTGTTTGATCACCCCTAGTTGGGTCAATTGTTTTTATTTTTTTACGTTTTTTACCCTAAGGAGTTAAATCCATGTCTGTTGCAACCGATGAAATTCTGGAAAAATTGAAAACCCTCTCTCTGTTAGAAGCGGCGGAACTCGTCAAGCAAATTGAAGAAGCCTTTGGCGTGAGTGCAGCGGCCCCTGTGGGTGGCATGGTGATGGCGGCCCCCGTGGCTGGCGCAGCCCCCGCCGAGGAAGTGGAGGAACAAACCGCCTTTGACATTATGCTGGAGGAGGTTCCTGCTGATAAGAAGATTGCCATTCTGAAAGTGGTGCGCTCCCTCACGGGTCTGGGTCTGAAGGAAGCCAAGGAAGTGGTGGAATCTGCCCCCAAAGCCATTAAGGAAGGGGTGACGAAGGAAGATGCAGAAACCGCCAAGAAAGAACTGGAAGAAGCGGGTGCGAAGGTGACGATTAAATAGTCTAAGTCTAAATAGTCGCCTGAAAATATAGTCATCTGCCCTATGCCCAGTTGCAGTCTAGTTCAGATGGCTAGGCTACATTGCAAAGGATCCCTCTCCCACAGCCTATTTGAGCTAGGAGGGGGATTTTTTCTAGGCAAAATGCAGTGTGCCCAGGGGATCCGTCGGTTGATTGTTCCTGAGGTTGGATGCCGGGGTATCACTGAGGATGGTTTCCATGGGTAAGTAACCCTGCATTAAAATATCATCCCCCACCTGTTGCCATTGAACCCGTTCTAGGGCCAGAGCATCGGTCATTTTAGTGAGGCCCATATCGGCGACGGGGGAGGGGGCTTCTTGGCCACCAATCAATTTTGGGGCAATGAAGGCCCAGATTTTTTGAACCATTCCCTCGGCGATCGCAGCGGCCCCTAGGGTTCCACCACATTCCCATAGCACGGTCATCATTCCCCGCTGGTAGAGGTGTTCCATCACTGTTGTGGGCGTGAGGGGAGCTAGGCGTACCACGTCTACCCCTTGATTCTGAAGGAAGGGGACGAGGGGATGCTCCAAACTACTGGAGGTAACTACCAGGGTTGGGGCCGGGGAGCTTGTCCATAGGTGGCTGTGGCGAGGCAGATCTAAACTGCGACTCATCACCACCCGCAAAGGATTAGGGCCCTGGCTGCGATGGCTGGTCAAATGGGGATTATCCCGCCGTACCGTATTTCCCCCCACAATCACCGCATCGGATTCTGCCCGGAGTTGATGCACCATGGCTCGAGCGGGTGTGCCACTGATCCAGGTACTATGGCCTTGACTAGAGGCAATTTTGCCATCTAGGGTCATGGCATACTTGAAAATACCAAAGGGCCGCTGATAACGCACCCGATGGATAAAGGCTTCATTGAGAACCTGGCAGGCGACTTCCTCAATACCCACAATCACCTGAATACCTGCGGTCTCTAGGCGTTGGATGCCCTGACCAGAGACCCGTGGATCCGGATCAATCATACCCACGACAACTTTTTTAATGCCCGATTTGAGAATCGCTTCGGTGCAGGGTGGGGTGCGGCCGTAGTGATTACAGGGTTCCAAATTGACGTAGAGCGTGGACTGATTCAGCAGGGAACGGTGGTCGTCCTTGATACTTTTTAGGGCAAACACTTCCGCGTGGGGTTCACCGGCCTTGGGATGAAAACCTTCGCCAATAACTTGGTCTTGGTAGACAATCACGCAACCCACTAGGGGATTAGGAGCCGTATATCCCCGTCCTTGGTTGGCCAAAGCCAGACAGCGTTGCATATAGAATGGGTGGTGACGGCCCGCCGTTGGATCAGTCAAGGGGATTGATCTCTAAATGGTGTCATGAATTTATCTGGTTTATCTATTGTACTGTAGCGGTTAAAGGGAGTTTCCCGTGGAAGGGCGATCGCCCCAGAATCCGAAAAACTCGATTAACGTCGGTAAGTTTCCCTTCATTCCCTTGGGGCTAGTTGGCTTGGGCTACGTTTTAGTGGGTTGGCGTTTATCCGCCTATAACCCCGTGTGGGGCATTATTTCAGCAGGGTTTGCGGGTATTATCACCGTTCTACTCATTTGGGGCACGGGCAGTATTTTACGGGTGATGCGCCTGGGGCCCCGCAGTATTTTGACAATGCTATTTTTAAGTTCCGCCGTGACGATGGTGGTGATTGCCTCTACCATTTTTGCCTTGATTGCTATCCTCCTGGCAACGGAAACCTTGGTGCGTCTGGAAATGCAGGCGGCGGGCTACCGGGGAAGCCAAATCCTCGCCGTGATTATGCAGGTGGCACTCTTGGGCATTTTAGTGGGTTGGGCCATTGGTAACTATTTAGTGCCTGGACAACCTTTCTTAGGATTATGAGTTTTGGCAAGGGGCATAATCTGTACTAGAACTGTACTATAATGATTATTTGCTTAAATGCTGAATCATTATTTTTAACTAGTCACCCGCGAGTAAGAACCATGGCTTGCCCCAAAAAGAAAACCTCAAAATCAAAACGGAGTATGCGCCGGGCCGAATGGAAACGCCAGGCATCCTTCCAGGCCAAAAAGGCCCTGTCCATTGGTAAATCAATTCTGACGGAGCGGGCCCAGGGCTTCTACTTCCCAGAGGCAGATACGGAAGAGGAAGAAGAGTAGGATCTTGCCCACCCCCAGGGAAATAGGAATAAAAGTGTTGGCTTTGTTAGAGCATCGCGGTAAGCTTCAAGAAGACAGGCTTCTGGGGGCGATCGCCTAAAATTATGTTTAAGCACTTACTTATTCCTACGGATTTGACCGATGGTTTACCCCGCCTAACTGGCTACCTTGATGCCATTGCTGCCACCGGCATTACCAAGGTCATTTTTCTGCATTGTTGCATCATAGTTGATGACGGCGATAAGCCCCGGATCAGGGAAGACAAACTTAGTCGGGCCCGGAAAATCCTGAAGCTAGAGGAAACGGATATTCCCCAAGGAATGACGGCTGAGGTGATTTTAGATAATCGCCGCCCCGCCGATGCCATTTTAGATACCATTGATAAACATCAAATTGACTTGGTTTTGGTTAGCCGTCCGATTCGCAGCTTCCTGGATGAAAAACTCTTTGGCAGTACCACCATTGCAGTTATGCAACGAATTAACGTTCCGGTGATGGTTATGCGTCCCCAGGTTCTGTGGGTGATGACTCGGGATGAATTGTGCCTACGCCTCCAAAATTTCTTTAGTCATCTTTTGATTCCCTACGATCACGGTAGTTCTGCCCAGCATGTGATTGAAGTGATTAAAAAGAATGTCGTTAGCCAACCCAAGGGTCTAGAATCCTGTACCCTTTGCTGGGTGGTCAGTGATGCGGGACAGCAGGAATTAGCAGCAACTCAGCAGTTTAATGAAGCGGAGCGGGTTTTAGTTAGCGTCAAGGACGATCTTCAGAAATTAGGGTTAGTGGTTGAGACGGTTATTGTCTCTGGAACACCCGTGGTAGAGGCGCAAAAAGCGGCCCACGATCGCGATATCCATGCAGTGGTAGTTTCTTCAGGGTCTGTGGGTAAAATTTGGGAGCTTTCCATTCCTAGTTTTGCCGGTGAAATCCTGCGCCGTAGTGTCTATCCGGTGATTTATTTCCCGCCTGCGGGCAGATAGCACTTTTGGGGATTTTCATTTTCCGTTATTCATACCACCATGACACTGGCTGCTCTTGCCCGTAGCTGGGCGAAACTTCCCCTCACCTCTGAACTCCAGCAAAAGCTAAGGGAGCAGCGATCGCTCTATTTGAGTGGCATACCTCGCCTAGTGAAGGGCCTGGTGAGTACAACCCTAGCCCAGGTTCAGGATGCTCCCCTACTGGTGATCACACCCACCCTAGAGGATGCGGGGCGTTGGGCGGCCCAATTAGAAGCCATTGGCTGGCCCGTGGTGCAGTTTTATCCCACCTCGGAGGCCTCTCCCTACGATCCCTTTGATTTAGAGGCGGAATTTGTTTGGGGGCAGTTGCAGGTTTTAGCCGATGTGAAGGCCGCCGCCGTTCCCCTGGCCATTGTCACCACGGAGCGATCGCTCCAGCCCCATTTGCCCCCGCCAGAGGAGTTTTATGCCCAGTGCCTCACCCTTAAGCCAGGCCAAGAAATTAGCCTAAAAGCCTTGGGCGATCGCCTGGCCCAGATGGGCTACGAACGAGTGTCCCTAGTGGAAACCGAAGGCCAGTGGAGTCGGCGGGGCGATATTGTCGATATTTTTCCCGTCTCGGCCGAGTTACCCGTGCGTTTGGAATGGTTTGGGGATCAACTGGAGAAACTGCGGGAATTTGACCCCGTCAGCCAGCGATCTCACAGTGAAGCCGGGCCCCTAGATAGCCTGAACCAACTGGTACTAACCCCCACGAATTTTAATGGCTTTATTGAGGCGGGGTTAGGAGAGCAACAACGACAGCGCATTCAAGAATTTCTCGCCGCCCAAGGGCAGCAGCAATGGCAACAGGGGCAACCTCTGGAGGGACTACGGCGGTTCCTCGGCTTGGCTATGCCCCAACCGGCCTCCTTACTGGATTATCTGCCTGGGGACACCTTGATTGCGGTGGATGAACCGGATCTGTGTCAGGCCCATTGCGATCGCTGGTGGCAAAACACCCAGGACTATTGGCAAGACCTGAATGCCGGGGAACTGATGCCCTGTCTCCACCATTCTTGGGGCGATCGCCAAACCCACCTAGGGGCCTTTTGCCAAATTCATTTAAGTGAACTGGCCGAGGAAAAACGGGGCTTAAATCTATCGAGCCGTCCCGTGCCGGCCATTCCCCATCAATTTGGCCGCCTTGGGGAAACGATTCGCCAGGAGCGGGATAAGGGATACACCATTTGGCTCGTTTCTGCCCAGCCCAGTCGTTCCGTGGCTCTTCTCCAAGAGCATGACTGCCCGGCCCAGTTTGTCCCCAACCCCAAGGACTATCCGGCAATTGATAAGTTACAAAGTCAGCGAACCCCCATTGCCCTGAAATATTCGGGTTTGGCGGAGTTGGAGGGATTTATTTTACCCACCTTTCGCTGTGTCCTGGTGAGCGATCGCGAGTTTTTTGGTCAGCATAGTCTAGCTAATTTGGGCTATGTGCGGAAGCGACGGCGGGCCGCCTCAAAACAGGTAGATGCCAACAAACTTCAGCCAGGGGATTACATTGTCCATCGGGATCATGGCATTGGCAAATTTCTGAAGCTGGAGAGCCTGACGATTAATCAGGAAACCCGGGAATACCTGGCCCTCCAGTATGCCGATGGGGTGCTGCGGGTGGCCGCCGATCAACTCAATACCCTTTCCCGTTTCCGCACAAGCAGGGATAAACCGCCCCAACTCAATAAACTCACGGGCAAAACCTGGGAACGCACCAAGGAGCGAGTGCGGAAAGCCATCAAAAAAGTGGCGGTGGATCTGCTGCAACTCTATGCCCAACGGGCCCAACAAAGGGGGTTTCAATTTGCCGCCGATGGCCCCTGGCAAGAGGAGATGGAGGATTCCTTTCCCTATCAGCCGACGCCGGATCAACTCAAGGCAACCCAGGATGTGAAACAGGACATGGAGAGCGATCGCCCCATGGATCGCCTGGTATGTGGGGATGTGGGCTTTGGTAAAACAGAAGTAGGGATTCGGGCCATTTTTAAGGCGGTGGTGAGTGGTAAACAGGTAGCCATTTTAGCTCCAACAACGATTTTGACCCAGCAGCATTACCATACCCTGAAGGAACGATTTGCCCCCTATCCAATACAGGTGGGACTCCTGAACCGCTTTCGCACCAGTGAGGAACGGAAACAGATTTTAGAGAAATTAAAAATTGGTGAACTAGACGTGGTGGTGGGAACCCATCAACTCTTAGGTAAAACCATTCAGTTTCGAGATCTGGGCCTGTTGGTTGTGGATGAGGAGCAGCGATTTGGTGTGAACCAAAAGGAGAAAATCAAAGCTCTGAAAACCCAGGTAGATGTATTAACCCTAAGTGCCACCCCCATTCCCCGCACCCTTTATATGGCCCTGTCTGGGGTACGGGAAATGAGCCTAATTACAACTCCTCCCCCCTCCCGGCGACCGATTCAGACCCATTTAGCTCCCTACGATCCAGAAACCATTCGCAGTGCCCTCCGCCAAGAGCTAGATCGGGGCGGTCAGATATTTTATGTGGTACCCCGGGTTGAAGGCATTGAAGAGGTGGCGGCCAAGCTGACAGAGATGGTGCCCACCGCCCGCATACTCATTGCCCATGGTCAAATGCCCGAGGGGGAACTGGAATCGACGATGCTGGGGTTTAGTAATGGCGAAGCGGATATTCTCGTTTGCACCACAATTATTGAATCCGGTTTAGATATTCCCCGTGTTAATACGATTTTGGTGGAAGATTCCCAACGCTTTGGTTTGGCCCAACTCTATCAATTGCGGGGGCGGGTCGGGCGGGCGGGAATTCAGGCCCATGCTTGGCTGTTCTATCCTAAGCAAAACCTGTTGACGGATACAGCCCGGCAGCGTTTGCGGGCGATTCAGGAATTTACCCAGTTAGGCTCGGGCTACCAGTTAGCGATGCGGGATATGGAAATTCGCGGGGTTGGCAATCTTTTGGGGGCCGAGCAACACGGTCAGATGGACACCATTGGCTTTGATCTCTATGTGGAAATGCTAGAGGAGGCGATCGCCGAGATCCGTGGACAAGATATTCCCCAGGTGGACGATACCCAGGTGGATTTGAATATTACCGCCTTTATTCCCGCCGACTATATGCCGGATTTAGAGCAAAAAATGGCCGCCTATCGGGGAGTTTCGGCGGCGACCACAAAGCAGGACTTAATGCAATTGGCCGCTGACTGGAGCGATCGCTACGGCCCCATTCCCAGCCCCGTGTCTCAACTATTACGGGTGGTTGAACTCAAGCAAATTGCCAAAAAACTGGGCTTTTCTAAGATTAAACCCGACGGCAAACAACATATTACCCTAGAAACCCCCATGGCCGAACCCGCCTGGAATTTATTAAAGGGCAATCTCCCCAGTCATCTGCAAACTCGCTTTGTCTATAGCCCAGGGAAAGTGACGGTGCGGGGCCTAGGGCTACAAACAGCAGATAAGCAACTAGAACAACTCATTGATTGGTTAGCCAAAATGGAGGGAGCAGTTCCGGTTTGTTAAGGTTGTCAACACTAAGCGGATTGCTAGGTATTGCAAGTTAATTCTAGGGAACTAAACAATAACTTCAAAGTACTGCCATCACCCAGAAACCCTGCGACCTAACGACCAAGCTCACCGGACGCAAGTAACCTTTGCAACTTAGCCAACCACATCGTGGCGTTCCGGTGCAGCGACTTGTTAGGATGCGTGCTACTTGCGAATAGAAATTAAGGTTCAAAGCAAATCTTCCTCAAGTTGAATGTCCCGCAGAGAATATTTCTTATCCACGGGTCTATCAGAGCGTTCTAAGACTTCCACAACAACTCGACGATCCACCATAGGTCCAATTACATCATCAATCTCTTTAGCCTCATAAATCGTCTCGGTTTTGCCATTGATATTCAATTCAATCCAGTCCTTATCCAATTGCAAGCCACGAAGTGTTCCTCTTAATTGCCTAATTTTATGTTCAGGGACTTCCTGAAAAATCATCTCTGGTTTCTTCAAAACGTTTTTGATCGCTTCGCGAGTATCGGGACGGAGAACAACAGGTTGGGAATCAATATCACTAGCCGACTTGATCTCCATCTGATCAAAAGATTTACCTGAAGCTGGAGGCGCAAGCTCACGAGTTAATTTCAAAAATGTTTCTCTATAGTCTTCCTGAGGAACAACTTCGATTAACTCTCCTTCAGGATCTTGCGTAGTTGCTCTGACAATCTCAAGAAACTTTTTAGTGATTTGTTCAACACGCAACTCAGGATCTACTATGCCATCTAAAATTAATTGCTCAAAGTTTCGCGGTCTACGAACTCGAACTTCAAATTGATAGCTTCCAGCAGGAGCTTGGAATAACCAAGGATCACACTGATCTTTTACATCTTGACTTGGTAATCCGCGAGTTCGATGAGGTTTTTCTAGAAGAAACTCTGTTGTTCGATAGAAGATGCTTCTAATTCGTTCAACTTTATGCAATATAAGTTCCAGTGGAGCTGCACCATATAAAATTTCTCCTCCGCTCACTGAAACCAAAACTTCGCCTTCTATAAATTGAATCCCTGATTTGGCACGAGATTCTTCATAACGAATAACTTGTAAAAGATCTTCCAAGTCGTCGATTGCAAAAGATGGCAGAAATTCAGTAGCCAGCCATTTATGAGCAATACGTTTTGCTAGTGCAAATTCCTTGGCTCTATAATAAAGAGATACTGCACTAACGGCTGTTATGCCAATAGTTCGTGCTTTGCTTACATCAAGATTATCTAGAGCACGGGTTTCTGCTTCCGCAGCCAAACGATACAATTCGACAGCGCGATTAATTTCTCGCTGCCTGGAAAATTGCTCTGCTTGGCTCACATACTCTTCACTACGAGTATGGTGCAGTAACCAACTCATGATGATTCATCAACCGTATGAAGTAAAACTAACTGTACCTTAAAACCGACTATGGCTGCTAGAGCCGGTAGGTTGCTATTTCCCCTCCGTGTTTGCTCAATCTTTATACGAAGTCGCTTGGTAACTTCTGGTTTATCAGAGTGTGTTCCTGAAACCTCCAATCGAAAACAATTCTCCAAATCCTCTAGATCTTGACTTCTTAGGGCAAGATAGTAATCCGCGCCCATTCCTTTTGGCATACGTCGGATAGCAAACAAGCTTCTTGTGAGTTCTATGGCTGCAATTGCAACTGCGCAAGCTCCAGCCTCCGTAGCATCGTCCTTATCCCACGCTCCCTTGGCTCTATCATCTGTTGTTTCCCATTCTACCCTTGCCATAGACTCGACTCTATCATCTTCCAAGATAAATTCCTTGGGTGATGTATGATGCCGATCAAAGCAGACTCTTGCAGCTTGAAGTAAATACTCGGCAACTGGAGGAGGAAGAGCGTGATGTCGTTCGGCTAGACTTTGTAGAGGTAACAGAGGTGGAATGCTGTCAGTCAAGATTGACCTCTCAAGTAAAAACAGATTTCTTTCCTCTCACCAATCTAACGGGGTGATGTGGTGAATGTCCAAGATCAAATACGCGATATGAAATTCTAGGACTTTATAGGCGAGCCTGTGACCCTGACTGAAAAAAGTGGACAAACTCCAAGAGTTGCCAATGAAGGAGAATGTCCAAATGAGCCAAAAACCAAGACGAACATTTACTGCCGAACAAAAAGCTCAAGCTGTGGCAATTGTGCAACAGTCAGGCAAGCCGATCAGCCAAGTGGCCCAGGAAATGGGATTGACAGAAAGTGCCCTACGCCAATGGGTCAAACAAGCAACCATTGACCAGGGTGGTGGCAAGCAAGGAGCATTGACCACGCAGGAACGGGCGGAACTGACGGCATTACGCAAAGACTTGAAGCGGGTCGAGATGGAGCGTGATTTCCTAAAAAAAGCCGCAGCCTTCTTTGCACGGGAAAGTTCAGACCCTATGAGCTAATCGATGCCCAGAAGGCACATTTTCCCATCAGCCTGATGTGCCAGGTCTTAAAGCAATCGAGAAGTGGCTATTATGCCTGGTGCAACCGACCATTATCGCCCCGAGGTAAGGAGAATGAGACATTGAGCCAAATGATTCAACAGATTCACCAAGAGAGCCGTCAAACCTATGGCTCACCGAGGATACAAGCAGCCTTAGCTGCTCAAGGCTTCCCCATCAGCCGTCAACGGGTGATCCGATTAATGGCAAACTTGGGAATTAATGCCCATCTGCGACGGAAATTCAAGGTGACAACAGATTCAAATCATCGGTTACCCATTGCTGAGAATACGTTAGACCGTTGCTTTAAGACCGATGCCCCAGACCAAGCCTGGGTGGCGGATATTACTTATGTCTGGACGAGTGAAGGGTGGCTCTATCTGGCGGTCATTCTCGACCTATTCTCTCGCAGGGTGGTGGGATGGTCTATTGCCGAGCATCTACGCACCGAACTAGTTTTAACCGCGTTGTCTGCCGCCTTGGGACACCGAAAACCGTCAAGCGCTGGTTTATTATTTCACTCAGACCGGGGGTCACAATATGCTAGCAACGACTATCAACAGGCACTAAGGCAAGCTAATATAGCCTGTAGTATGAGCCGTCGGGGCAACTGCTGGGATAATGCGGTCGCTGAACGCTTTTTTGGCACGATAAAAACCGAGCTGATTCACCTTACGGTGTTTCCATCCCGGGCGATTGCCAGGACTGCCATTGTTGAATGGATTGAGGTCTTCTACAACCGTAAACGCCTTCATTCCACCCTTGATTTTCTATCCCCTGCTCAATTTGAGGATCAGTATTACCGCTCCCTAAATCCACCCATTTCCGCTTAATTTCACTGTCCACTTTTTCGAGACAAGGTCACTGAAATACCCTAACAAAACCCTCATTTCAAACTGCCGCCCTACTGGTAACTCTGAGGCGGCTTGACCTTGGGTCTAAAAAACAGCCTTTCAACACTGTCTCCTCCAAGAACTTAAGCAGCCCAACTCCTGATTATCCAGCATTACTCTAATCAAGAATCTTAGGGCCTCATTAACCGCATCGGCATTTGGCAATATTTCTGCGACATCAGGTTCTAACCGTACTGTTGCTCCACCAAAGCTTTTCCTTCCAGAACCTAACCTTCTGACTCGGAGGCTTTTCAAGTCATACTCTGTCCCTAAATCATCTTCCATTTCTGACTTATCCCTCTTCATAAGATTCTCCTTCGGATCGCGTCACTTCTCTTGCACTACTCATGAGTGGCACAGGCGCAATCCAGCAAAAACTTCCCGGGTCTCTGGGGGATACCAATTCCGAAAGGAGGGTCGCTTCACTAGGTTGCGGCTGGCCCAACTGCCCCCCCTAAGGACGCGGTGTTGCTGATCAAAGTAGGTCTCAGAGTAGCCAGGGTAGGGAAAACTCTGAAAACCCGGATAGGGGGCAAACCAAGTGGCTGTCCATTCCCATACCTGACCCGTGCCTTGGAGTTGTCCCGATTGGGCTGCAATTTCCCATTCCGTTTCCGTGGGTAGTCGTTGTCCGCGAAAACAGGCATAGGCTTCGGCTTCATACCCACTTAAGCCACAGACGGGGAACTCTGGATGAGCAGAAAGTTGATAACAGGGTTGGGTCACTCCGGCTGCTTGGAGCCATTGCCAACCTTGGGTAGACCACCAGTGGGCCGTTTCATAGCCTCCAGCGTCAATAAAGGCTTGGTAGTCCCCCTGACTCACGGGATGTTGATCAATGGAAAAATCCGACAGGGGAACGAGGTGGCGGGGCTGTTCATTGTCTAGGGCGAAGGGATCATGACTGCCTTGTTCATAGTTTCCCTGGGGAATATGAATGGAATTCCCTTGGCAGCTATGGGTTCGGGGGATGTATTCAAGGGGGGGGAGGGCCTGTTGCAGGGCTAAGACCATTTGTATAGTTTCAGCGTGCTGGGCTTCATGGTGAAGAATCCACCACCAAAGACGGGCTTGTTGGCTGAGGGCCATGGGGTCAAGCTGCTCAAGAGCTTCTAAAACCTGCTGGCGAATGGTATCGACATAGAGGCGAATATCCGGGGCAGGGGGTAATGCACGACGACGATGTTTGGGGAGTCCATCGGCGGCAAAAAGGCTCCGGTAGTGGGGAAAAAGGGGCGGTTGACCTAACATTTTCTCTAGGAGCCACAGTCCTTCGGTGAAGCCAATATGGCCCCAATGCCATCCCACGGGGCTAAAGTTTGGATGGGCCTGATGGCAGAGAATGGTTTCGCTGAGGGGGGCAACAAGGTCGAGGGTTGCTGCGCGACTCTCCTCTAGGGCAGTTTTGAGATCAATCCGTAGGCGATCGCCATGAGTCGCATTTAGATGATCTGAAGTCTTATGAATATTAAAACTTGTGGCTCTAGAGGTTGTAGAGTTGTGGTTCACTATTGGCCCCCATCAGCAGCAGTGTATTTTCCATTAATGGCTGCCATTGATCGGAGTTGTCAAGGGGTTCAGAGGCAATTTGGCATTTTTGGGCATCCTGCCACCAGTACAAACTAGGTATCGGATGGGGACGGGCACAGCGGGCGGCAAGTAAATAGGTGCCATCGGTAAAAACCAAATTCAAGGCCACCCGTACCCGCCAAGCCTGGGCCAAGGTCAACACGGTTTGCAAGGTCTGTCGGAGAACTAATACAGGGGACAGTTGGGGATTGGCCAACATTTCATTACAAAACAGGGCAAAGATATGTTCGGAATCGGTGTTGCCTTCCACCATGGTGTAGCATACATCCCCTAGTCGATCGCGCAGAGGACGATAGAGGGTCTCCCGAAAATTTTCAATGAAGCCATTGTGAACTCCTAACCACCGTCCCCAGCGAAAGGGCTGACAATTGCTCAGTTGAATGGCTTGCCCAGGGGTAGCACTGCGAATATTGGCCAACATACAGGTAGATTCAATGTAACGCCCTAGATGCTCGGTAAAGTTGACATCATTCCACATCGGTAAGATCTGCCGATAGATAAAGGGTTCCACATCTTGGCGGGGATGATACCACCCCACCCCAAAACCATCGGCATTGAGCAGGCCACTGGTCATCTCTTGGGGTTGATAGCTTTGAACCAGGAGGGAATGGCGGGGTTCTAGCATCACTGGCGCAAGGGTTGTTTTTTTGCCCAAGTACGCAAATAATCGACACATATTAGTTTCTCAATGGCTTAGTTTCGCAGTGGCAATATCTGATCGTTTTTTGACAAGCTATCTTTTCATACAGGATAAGGCTGGCCTGGTATGCTGGAAAGAGTTTAACCTGCGTATCATTAATTGTGTCCCAAATGCTTTGCCCGGTTCCGGCGGAACAGCGGCCCCTTAATGAATATCGAGTTCTTAAGGACTCCTGGTTTTTTGGCTGGTCTACTGGATCTGCCAAGGTTTATACCAGGCGATTGATCCTGCTTTGGAGTTTAGCTTGGTTGGTGTCGGGGCCGGTAGCAGCAGGCAGTTTTGATCCCCAAGAATATCCCATGAATTTTGCCCTTGGTGGGATTCTAGGGAGTAATCTGGCGGTGGGTTTAGTCCTGTTGCGGCTGGTGCTGGGCTGGGGCTATGTGGGCGATCGCCTGCAACGACCCACAGTGATCTATGAAGAAACTGGCTGGTACGATGGTCAGGAATGGATCAAGCCTGCGGCGGAACTCGACCAGGATCGCTTGATTGTCCAGTATGAACTGCGGCCCATTTTGTACCGTTTGCGTCTCACCCTGGGGGGAGTGATCGCTAGCTCTATGCTGATCATTGCTCTATGGCTGGCACAGTAACCAAAAACTTACCAAACAAGTTCAGGTCAACTTACCTATCATATCTATCCAATGAACCCATCACCCATATCTATTGAACTCAAGATCGTTACCCCTAGGGGCTAAATTAAACACCTGCTATGTCAAAACGTACCCAAGCTGCTGATTTAGAAGTTCGTCTCCTGCGGGAGGGGATCATTGAATCAATTCACCATGTCCATGCGGTTGTCTGTGATGATCGGGGCCGCATCCTCTCCTTGGCGGGTAATGCGGAAACCGCTGCCTTTATTCGCTCGTCTCTCAAGCCCTTCCAGGCCCTAGCGGTCACCTCATCGGGAACCCTAGAACGATTTAATCTCAACGATCGCGATCTAGCGGTGATCTGTAGTTCCCATCGTGGGGCCATTGATCAGGTGCGCCAGGTGTTTAATATTCTTTGGCACGCTGACGTTGATCCCACCGCCTTGCAATGTCCCATTCCTAAGGGGGGACAGGGGCCCCTAGAGCATAATTGCTCGGGGAAACACGCTGGAATGTTAGCGGTCTGCCAACAGCGTAATTGGCCCCTAGGAACCTATCTCCAGCGAAATCACCCCGTCCAAGCCCTCATTTTAGGGAAAGTGGCTGAACTCCTGCGTATGCCTGCGGCTGAGTTTATCTATGCCCACGATGACTGTGGCGCGCCCACCTACTTTATGCAATTGGTGCAGATGGCGACCCTTTACGGACAGCTAGCCTCCGGGAATGATTGGGCTATGGAGCGGGTGGTACGGGCCATGACCCACCATCCTCTTTTAGTGTCTGGGGAAGGGGAGTTTGATACGGAGGTGATGCGGTTGACGGAGGGAGAAATTATTAGCAAGACTGGGGCGGAAGGGGTGCAATGTATTGGCCGGGTGGGGGAAGGTCTGGGCCTGGCGATCAAGGTTAGTGATGGGTCGAAACGGGCAAAGTATGCGGTCGGTATTCATTTACTGAAGCAATTGGGCTGGATTACGCCGGCGATCGCCGAAGCCTTGGACGAAACATTTTTCAACCCGAATCGTTTTACCCGCTTAGATGTGATTGGTGAATTGGCTTTTTCTTGAATAGGAATCGTTCTGTTCTATGAATATTCAGCGATGGGTGAATCGGGGCGATCGCCAACTTCTATTCTTAGGAGTTCTGGCATTCATCATTGCGTTGTTAGCCCAAGTGGATTGGCGCAATACTCTACCCAATTTGCTGGGTTTCTGGCACAGTGGTCAGGCGATGTTTCGGCCCCAAGGCAACACCCTAGAAGTTCTCCTATTACCTGCCTTTATTTGGGTTGCCGTTACCTTTTTTCTAAAAGAAATTTCCCCGCGCCCGACCTTTTGGACCCGGATCATTGTCAGTATGGGGATTGCCCTATTGGGAATTCGCTACGAACTGTGGCGTTTTTTTGGCAGCCTCAATTTAGATGATCCCCTCAATGGCACGTTGTCGGTCATTTTATTTTTGGCGGAACTTCTCACCGTCGTGAATACGGTCACGTTTTTTGTTCACACGATTTTTTCCATTGACCGTAGCCCCGAAGCCGATCGCCTCAGCCAGGATGTGATCAGTGGAACCTACCAACCGACGGTGGATGTGGTCATTCCCACCTATAACGAAGGGGTGGATATTTTGCGACGGTCGGTGATTGGTTGCCAGGCGATGGAGTACGCTAATAAAACCATTTACCTATTGGATGATACTCGGCGGCCGGCGGTGCGGGCCCTAGCGGCGGAATTGGGCTGTGAATACCGCGATCGCCCGGATAACCGTCATGCCAAGGCGGGAAATATTAACCATGCCCTTCCCTCCATGAACGGGGAAATTATGGTTGTCTTTGATGCGGATTTTGTACCCAGTCGCCACTTTTTAACCCGAACTGTGGGCTTTTTCCAGGATGAAAATACGGCCCTCCTGCAAACCCCCCAACACTTTTTTAATGAAGACCCCATTGCCGTCAATCTCGGTCTAGAAGGGATTCTCAATAACGAGCAAACCCTCTTTTTCCGCTACATTCAACCGAGTCGGGACTTTTTTAACTCCGTCGTTTGTTGTGGAACCTGCTTCCTGATCCGGCGATCGGCCCTAGATGAAATTGGCGGGATTCCCACGGAAAGTATCACCGAAGATTATTTCACCTCGATCCAAATGCAATCTAGGGGCTATCGAGTCAAATATTTGAATGAAGCCCTAGCGGCGGGGATGTCACCGGAAACCATTAGTGCCTATATTAATCAACGACTGCGTTGGGGCCAGGGAACCCTGCAATCCCTGTTCTCTAAGGCAAATTTTCTTACGGTTCCCAATCTCCATTGGTGGGAGCGGGCATCCCATTGCCTGAGTATTGTCTATTGGTTTTTAGCCCTACCTCGGGTCATTTTTTTAGTGATGCCCTTGGCCTTTCTCCTGTTTGGGTTGGCTCCCCTACGGGCGACGATTAACGAAATTCTCTATTTTTATTTGCCCTACTATCTGGCGAATATTATGGCCTTCTCCTGGTTAACGGAGGGGCGGCGATCGGCCTTTTGGTCCGATGTATATGAAACGATTTTATGTGTACCCATGGCCATGACGATTTTTGTCACCCTGGTCAGTCCAGGGGCCAAGCCCTTCAAAGTTACCCCTAAGGGGGATATTGACTCTAGCAACATTACGATTAACTGGCCCCTGATTCGCCCCTTAATGGTGGTGATGGTCTTATCCATTGTCGGAATTATCTACCGCACGGTGAGTATTCAAACAACCATTGTTAATCCAGATAGTTTGGCGGTGAACTTGGTGTGGTCAGTTTACAATCTATCTCTGCTTTTAATTTGTATGCTAGTAGCGATCGATGTCCCCCAGCGGCGACATACTCGGTTTTTACGGCGGGAAGCCTGTGAATTGCAAATTGGTCAGGGACGATTTCGGGGCTATACCGTGGATATGTCGGAAGAGGGGGCGCGGATTCTCTTGGATCGCTATGATGGCGAAGATTCCACCGAGGCGATCGCCCCAGGGGATGTCAATGCCACCTTCCAGGGGAAATTTCGCCTCCTCCCCCCCAGTTCCCTGACCAACTTACCCCTAAAAGCCGAACTGCGCTGGCACGCCCGCCAAAAATTAGAGTCCCTCAAAGAAGATGAGTCCACCCAAACCGCCGAAGTTCGGGTGAGCTTCCCCCAGTTATCCTTGGCAGAGCAGCGGCGTTTAATTCCCTATCTCTACTGTGAGCCAGGCCAATGGGACGACATGAAAGTGCCGGAACTTAAAACCGCCTGGGCCATGTTCCAATCAGTGCTACGGCTCCATCCCCTAGCGGAAAGTCGCTAAGGATTTGGGAGTTGCCCTTGGCATCGCCTGTGTCCCCATATCTTCTGCGCCTGTCACGGCATAATGTTTGACACCACGGGGGCGGGACTGTCTGGGTCTAGGGTTTGGCCCAATTTGGCAGCGATCGCCGCGACCCAGCGTTCATCTTGACGAGTATAGCTACGGGGTGCATTGGCTCCTAAAATGAGGACTCCTTCCCGGCCAATGGGCTGGCAGATTACCCCTTGGGTATTTTCCGGTAAATAATCAAATTCAACGCGTCCAGGATAAAGGTCGAGCTTGACTAAATAAACGGGTTTCTGGGTTGATAGCACCCGTTCAAGAATGGGCCCCACTTTCGTTAGGGTTTTGGGGGACAAAATACCTCGCCGTAAAAGGACTTGGCCTTGGTACCATACCACCAGCGATCGGGTGGCAGTATTTGTTAATAGAGTATGGGAAGCCCAAGCCAACTCGATTTTGACCGACTCCCTTAAATCTGGCCCAAACTCAAACCCTTCAGAACCGATCAGTTGCACCACTTCCGGCGATCGCGGTTGAACCTGCTGCCAAATCAGTCCTGTCAATACTAAAAAAGCGGCTAGAATAACCCCTACCACATCTCCCCTCGCCTGGGATTCGGTTAAGTTGGCTGTTCCCAAGCGGTTGACCAAAAGTAAGATGCCCCCCAGCCCTCCTGTAACTAAAGGGAGCAGGCGCAAAAAACGATTTGGATCATTCATCGGTAATAGACCATACACAACACCTAACTATTGGGCAATTCGTAGAAATGGTAGAAAATCCTCTTGACATACTCCACCGCCCTAAAGGGTGAGGATTCTAAATCTCACGACTTAGACTTTCTGTTTCTTTCTATTGCTTACACACAATTCAACGAATCTACGAGTTTTCTGCGGCAACCGCTCAACAATTTTTCTACCTAAAAGCCGACACAGTTCAGTGTTTGCCGCAAAAGCTATTTTTGCTCAGACTTTGGGTAAATTCGGTAACTAAACAGGGTAAACGCATCAAATTTGTATCAGTTGTACTTGACAATAGGTCAGATGTTTTATTTTTGCCAAAAACTAAGCAGAGCATCGGTGACCAGTTAAAGTCATCGTCTTATCTATTAGGAGAATGGCATCAACCTCTCCCCCCTTAACCTCATGTCTGATTCTGCATGGCTTTCCTCATCCATTCATCAACATTTTGGCAACATTGATGATCCTAGAGTAGAAGGGCGCTGTGCTCATCAACTTGATCCGAGCCAACTAGAGGCTCCTATGACCGAGGGCATCGTCTCAAGCCGCTCGATAGTGAGTGCTTGGTCTACAGAGCACCGACTTGTTTTAGGGCAAACCCCTGTGGATGCTGAGTCGAACGAGATAACAGCCATTCCGTCTCCTTGAGAAAATTCATACCCATCAACGGATTTAATCATTCATCACAGTATAAAAAGGCTCAAAAATAGTTGTGCTAGAACACCCTCTTGCCTGTAATACTGAAAACCCTATTCAGCAAAGCTTACACTGCGATCGTTCATATTTACATATTAAATGTTTATCTATTCTTGACATTGCGATTGTTGTAGTATTATCATGGTTACATCCATATTTTACAGTAAGTTTAATAGTGTGTATGTCTAAGTAGATTGGAATGCAAACTGTCGTCTAAATCAATGGTTAAAATCTAGCAGAATAGATCAAGCATGACGCATCGCAATGAATTTCTACTATTCCACACATAAACTATGTTTGATTATCTGAAGAGTGGCATCTCATGGTTTTTCAAACAGCACGATTTACAAAGTATTTCGTCCTTGGCTGGGATTATCGTAAGCGTAATTGTAGTTATTCAAACATTTGGTCAAATTTTTGGATGGCTATGGCGTGTACAGCAATTTACAACATCAGGGAGTAATTTTACTATATCCCCCAGCCCTTCATCTTCCGATGGTTGGAAATCGTGTGATTCTAAGGGGCAAAACACTCTGTGTATTCCAGGAAACTATTATCCAAGATATTTGCATCCCCCTTCACTTGGTCAAAAATTCAGTAAATGGTTTTTTAGAGTCAAAGCTTGGTTTTATAAGCTAGCGTCTCGATCTACCCCTTTTATTCAGAGACCTAAGTATTACTTTTCAAATTATAATTCTGCTGGTTTAGATCCAGTTTTTGATATCTTATTTCAAAATAAGACCGGGACAGATATAATCATCACAGGTCTTGGCATCGAGATATGTAGTGTTGCTCATGTAATGCAGGCTATGGGTAGCCCACCGGCACGTAAAATTGAATTTTTAGAAAAATATATATTGCAGATACCAGACATTAATCAGGAGATGCGTGACAGAGGTCTTTGGAATGATCCTCGAGTTCTTGAAACACAGAGTGTAAATCGGAAAATTTCAGTAGAGAAATTTCAAGATATGGTTTCTATCGAGCGTGATGGGACTTTTCGATATGAGCTTTGGCTGAATGGCTACGTCAAAAACATTCCGACAGAATCAATAATTCGTCTATGGCTTCAAAGCAATGAAAGCTCAGTATTTTGGTCCCCGTATATAAGGCTAACACACATTAGCTATGAAAACTGATTTTGTCATTCCAACCCAGTTCCTATTTATCTCTACTGTCGTCTTTTCTTTTGGTTTCTTTCGCTACAGTGACAAAGCTGTTCATACCAAGTGTGCCCTAACTATTCTTTGGATAAGAAATTAGCCCTGTAACATGATTGAAATTAATGATGCGGTTGAAATGCTTATCGCTAAGCGTGCATTAATGCCAGATCAGCAGGCTATGCTAGTGGCAATTTCAGGAATTGATGGTTCTGGAAAGGGCTACATTTCAGGAAAAATTGCAGCGATGCTTTTGCAACAACATCTACGGATAGCCAATATCAATATTGATGGATGGCTGAACCTACCTAAAAAGCGTTTTAGTCAGACTAACCCAGCCGAGCATTTTTATCGTCATGCCCTTCGCTTTGATGAGTTATTTGCCCAACTAGTCTTTCCATTACGCGATCGCCGATCAATTTGTATTGAAGCAAATTATGCGGAGGAAACTGCCACGGAGTATCGAAAGCACATCTATAATTTTGAGGAAATAGATGTCATTTTGCTGGAAGGCATCTATCTGTTGAAACAGGAATTTCATTCATACTATGACCTTTCACTTTGGGTTGAGTGTAGTTTTGAAACGGCATTAGAGCGGGCAATTGCACGCTCACAAGAAAGTTTGCCGCCAGATGAGACTATCAATGCCTATCAGACCATCTATTTTCCAGCCCAAGACATTCACTTCGACCGCGACCAGCCTAAGGCAGCGGCGATAGCCATGATTAATAACGATCCGAGGCTAGGATGTGCAACTTGAGCTTGGGTATCACCCTTCGCCTGGAAGTGAAAACGCTACACCCAATTTGATAGAGTTGACCACAATGGGGGATGATAGAGGCTGTTGGCTAGGAAACTTAATCATGGCCCCACGACTGTTTAGACGAATACTGGTTGGCATTGTGCTGGCGATCGCCAGTGTGACATTGATTGCCTGTAACCCGTTGGATTCTATCGCAGATGATTCTGTAGCTGACACCAGTTCTGTACCGGGAGCACAAAGCCCAACCCCTATGGCTAATTTACCGCGCCTCAATGGAGAGGCTACTGTTGTTTTAACTGTCAATGATCGTCCAATTACCATCCAAGTGAATGGTAACGCTGCCCCTGTCACTGCCGGAAATTTTGTGGATTTAGTCGAGCGCGGCGTATATGACGGCACCGTTTTTCACCGCGTTGTTAAAAGCCCGTCTCCCTTTGTGGTGCAAGGGGGAGACCCCCAAGGTAAAGACCCTTCTTTCCCCGTTGCTCGCCTAGGAACCGGATCATTTGTCAATCCAGAAACCGGTAGCCCCCGTTACATTCCCCTCGAAATTTTACCCAAGGGGGGAAGTGAACCCGTCTATAGTCAAGCGGGAAAGGTTAAATCCCCGGAACTCACCCATCAGCGGGGTGCCGTTGCCATGGCGCGATCGCAGATGCCCGATTCAGCATCAGCGCAGTTTTATATTGCCCTAAGTCAACTGGATTTTCTAGATGGTGACTATGCTGTATTTGGCGTTGTCTCCGAGGGGATGGACGTAGTGGACGATATTCAACAGGGCGATCGCATCCAATCGGCGGAAGTGACTGCTGGCCTGGAAAACTTACAAAAGTAGCCCCTTATTTCCCTTCTTTAAGGTTTTCTGCTCCCTAACAAGCTAAAAGAAATTGCCATGAGTCCTTTGGATGTGGTGATTACTGGCCTGGGTCTTTCGACGGCCCTAGGCTGGGATGCCGTTACAAGCTGGTCAGCCTACCATAGCGGTGAATGTGGTCTCAGGTTCCAGCAACCCTTTCCGGAATTACCCGCCCAACTCCTCGGCCGCCTGAATCAACGCCTGAGTTTAGGGGAATTACTCCAAGTTCTCGTCCTGGAAAGTTTAAGGGATGGAAATTTGAGTCCCGGTTTAGAGAATACGGGAGTGGTTGTGGGTTCAAGTCGCAGCCATCAATGCCAATGGGAGGCCTGGTTACGGGAAGCGTTGAACGGGCCTCAAACCAGCGATCTATCGGACTGGTTAAATTACTTACCCGGAACGGTGTCCAGGGACGTGGCCTGTTTCGCTCAGAGTTGCGGCCCGGTTCTAAATCCAACGGCAGCCTGTGCAACGGGTCTGTGGGCGATCGCCTTGGGCTGTTTATTACTGGAATCGGGCCAGTGTGAACGGGTCATTGCTGGGGCTGTGGAAAAACCGATTACGCCCCTCACCTTAGCGGGTTTTGCGCGGATGGGAGTTCCAGCGCAAACGCGGGTAGCTCCCTTTGATCGTCAACGTCAGGGATTGGGCTTGGCGGAGGGTGGGGCCCTACTGATCCTAGAATCAAGGGAAATGGCAGAAAAACGGGGAGCAAAAATCTATGGCCGGGTTTTAGGGGTGGGTTTAAGTGCCGATGCTGACCAATTAGCTGCTCCTAGCTCCAACCAAGGGGGGGCGATCGCCGCGGTTCAAAAAAGTTTAGCCCAAGCAGGACTACAGCCCCACCAGATCAGTTATATCCATGCCCACGGCACCGGTACAATCCTAAACGATCGAAGTGAAGCGGCCTGGATTCAGCACCTATTCGGAAATGGTATCCCCGTTACCAGCCATAAGGGGGCGATCGGTCATACTCTGGGAGCGTCCGGGGCAATTAGCGCAGCATTTTCATGCCTCTCCCTGCGGGATCAGATTATCCCCCCCTGTGTTGGCTGCCACGACCCTGAGTTTGACATAGACATTGTTCTTACACCCCGATCTACCAACGTTGAAACTATTCTTTGCTGTAGCTATGGCTTTGGTGGCCAAAATGCTGCTGTTATCTTCTCTCAATAAATATCTCAAAGTACCAAAATCAAACAGCAAACTTTTATGGCTCAGAAGGGGAAACCTCTACTGGTGGTGCAGCGGGTGGAGGTTCAACGGGGGCCCGGGGGGGTTCAGGGGGCGGTGGGGGGGCAACCTCTACTGGGGGTGGAGGCGGTGGAGCTTCTGCCTCCGGAGATGGCGGTGCCTCTGGAGATGGCGGGGTTGTTGGCTGGGGAGAGGGGGGCGGCGAATCTACCGGGGAGGGACTAGGGGAAGGCGATTCGGCCCTAGGGGAACGGGTGGGTTGGGGAGATTCTTGCCTCGGTTCAGGACTGGAAACCGCTTCTGGCGTTGGGGTGGAGGCTGGGGCTTGGGTTGTCGCTGGTCGATCCCACCAGGAAGGACTGGAGGGTTGATTTTGCCGCCGTTCCCGCGCTAGGGCCGCATTGCGCTGGTTTGTCCATTGGCGAATCTGGCGACGGGCCTCAGTATAGAGAGAGCGATCACGACCAATTTGTTCGGCGGTTTCAATGGCATCATTGTATTTACCAGACTCCGCTAGGGCAATGGCTTGATCCAGAATGGGCTGATCCGTCACCTTTTCCCATTCCTGCTGCCAGGTTTTAATTCGAGCTTGGGCCAGGGGATAAAGGGCCGTATCCGTACTGAGGTATTGGGCAACCTGGATCGCCTCCTCATATTTAGCCTCCTCTGCCAGGGCGATCGCCGCATTCAGTAAGGGTTGATCCTGAAGGGTGGCCACCTGCCGATTCCATTGGGCCACAAGGGCTTGGGCCTCAGGGCGATAGGCTCGACCGAGGGGAACCAAGGATGCTTGATCAATGGCAATCTGATACCCCAGTAATTGTTGGCTACCGACAAACCATTGAGCTAATTCAATCTGGGCTAGATTTTTAGCTTCTTCTTGCCATTGTTTCCTGTTTTCTTGGGCGAGGGTATAGAGAATGTGTTCGGGAGGAATTTGCTCAACCCGACCAATGGCATTCCAGTAGGCCAGTAAGGTTCCTTGGGTTGCCAATCCCTGGGCTTTACCCATGACAAAAAGAAAATCCTGCTGGCGATCGTCGGTCACACCTGGGGCAATTTTCTCAATCAGGGCTAGGGCCCCGTTAATGTCCCCCGCTGCGTACCGCTCCTCAGCAAAAATGAAGACCTCTGGAATCCAGGATTGAGCCTCTGCCTGGGCTTTTTCGTAAAGAAATGAGTTTTCGGGAATAGCCAGGGCGATCATCACCGCTTCTGCCATTTGATCAGCGGTTAACCATGAGGCTAAATCCCGAGCTTGGGCAAGCTGCACCCAGGCATCCTGCTCCTTACTAATTTGGGTCATTAATTTTTGGGATTCCGCCTTCCAGTAGTCACTCCCCAATTGAGCCATTAAACGCGCCTGGAGAAGGGCTGTTCCCCAGTCTTGGTACCGCAGGGCCTCCTGTGCTGCCTGGATCAGGGAATTTCCTTCATCAGTTGTCCAAGTGGTAAGCAATACTTGGGCTTGTTCGTAGGCCTGGGTGGAGGCAGGGATTTTTTTCAAGAGTTCTCCGGCCCGATCCGGGTTCCCCTGCTCCATTTGTTGGCGCGCAATCACCATAATCGCTAAAGACCATTCTTCGGCGCGGCGATGGGCTTGGAGATAGAGGGGGTGATCCTCAGGCCATTGGCTGACAATTTCTAGGGCATTGGCGAGGGAAGCAATATTTCCCTTCCGGGCAGCCATATCCGCACAGTAGAGGCGATCGCTGTCGGAGGCAATAAAGGACGAAAGATTTTGGCAGTTGGGGGCCGGGGGAAGCAACAGCATCCAAAAGGTGGCCCCAACAGCGGTTGTCCCAGAGATCAGCAAGGGAATCAGCCAAGGCCAACCATGGTAGCTATAGACTTTTTGAGCAAATTTCTGAGTAAAACTTTGCCACGCCTGCTGCCAAATCTTATTAGGCGAATTAGGAGAAGGGTCGGAGGGCGGGGAAGACTCTTGCTCGTCTAAAATTTGCACCTGGGAACCACCACCCTGCTCACTCTCGGCAATGGGCGGAGGCACAGGCCTTTCCTTGGAACGCCAGAACCACCCTATAAGGGATTTATTGGCTTTCATTACTGAGCTTGTCTCCTCGTACCAAAACCCTAAGGGGTTCCTTGGATTAGGGCTTGGGGTATTCTACTCCAAGTATTAGTATAAGTCTAAAGACCTGTGGCGCATTCAGAAACCTCCCTCTGATCCAGTTTCTTGATTGCCCACTATTTGTCCTTCGGGAGTCCAGCGAATAGCTCCATCCCGGCCAGTCCAGTAGATGGGAATATTTTTTTCCTGGAGATCATCCACTGTAGTTTGATCCAAACTTTGGCTACTTAAAATGAGGGCGCGGGGTTGAATCAAATCCACCAGCTTGGGATCAAAGGTTTGTCCCCACCACCAAAGCACATCCGGGTTCGGCAAACGGGCCGATTCTAGCCAGGTGGCCTGACCTAGGGAACGGGGTGGCTCCGTCACCAAAAGCCACTTTTTATCACGGATATTGAATTGAATCACCGCTGGATCCGCCCGCAGCAGTTTCATTTCCACATCCCCAAGGCGTAGTTCTTGATCTAGGCGAAGGGGGTTTGCTTCTATCTGGAGATCCGCGAGCATATCTCGGTACTCGTCATCACTGTTGGCGGCAGGAACATCCGTATAGCGGCGAATGGGAGTGGTTTTGTGGAGTTCGGCCCAGCCCCCTTGACTGCGACTGCGGCGATCGCTGGCAATGGCCCAATCAATACTATTAATGCCCTGGAGGGCCAAAAAGGAGCCAACGGATTGACCGGCACTGGTGCGATCGCCACTATTGATGATAACGGTTCCTTCCGGCTGCTGGATCACCATAATCGGGACACGATGATTATCCAAGATCGTGACGCGAAACGTTGTCGTTTGCAAAATCAAAAAGGGAACCAACACGGCACCAATACCCACCCCCATGGCAACCAACCAGCGGCGTTTCCACCAGGGATGGAGCCAAACCAGTAAAATCAAGCCATAGAGAAAAAATACCTGAGTCCAGCCCAAGGCCCCAAAGGCAATGACGGCCCCCGGTAAACGGCCAAAGAACTCGGCCATCCAGAGCAAAATCAAGGTTGGGTAATACAAGAGCCAGGCAATCCCGGAGCCAAGAACCGGCCAAATAACCGCTCCTAGGGCACTGATAAAACCGCCCATGGTGATGACGGAAAGAATAAAGGTAGTGCTGACATTGGCGATAATGCCGTAAACCGGAAAAATACCAAAAATCGCCAAGGACAGGGGAAAAAGCCAAATTGTTGCTGCCAGGGGAATGGCTATCAGGTTTGCCACCACCGCCGGTAAAAAATCAAATCGTTTGGCAATGGGATTGGCACTAATAATGAGACCCGCCGTGGCCAAAAAACTTAACTGAAAACCCAGATCCTCAATCCACAGGGGATTGACAATTAACATCCCCACGGCGATCGCCAGAAGTAGGGGCAAGGCTTTGAGTTTATCACTGCCCCCTGAAAGAGCCAATAGTCCGGCAATCCCCATCAACACCGCCCGAATTGCTGAAGGGGCAAAACCACTCAAACAGGCAAATAAAATTAAACAGCCACCTCCCAACGCAAGCCGCCAGCGTTCCTTCAGGGGCCGGGCTAAAAACATCACCACCCCCAAAATCACAGAGGTATGGAAGCCTGATGCCGCAATGGCATGGGAGAGACCCACCCGGCGAAAGGCATCCCGAATATCAAAGGGAATGGCTACGGCCCGCCCCCCTAAGACCATGGCACTCACTACGGGGCCGGCCGTTTCCCCTAACCCATCCACTTGCGCCTGATAGATGCGTTGCCGCAGGGCCCACAGCCCCCAGGGGGAACCCTCATCTAAAATCCGCACTTGCCGGCCCGCCAACCCGGCAAAGACCCCTTCCCGTTGCAGATAGCGTTGAAAATTAAAGGCACGATAAAAAGCCGTGCCGCCGCCCCTAGGTTGATAGAGAAAACCACTCATGGCAATACGCTGACTGGGGTGAAGACTGGCCCCTTCTTCCGCGGGAACGGTAATGTAGAGTTGTCCCGTCGCCCGTCCCGATAGGGCCCCAGGTGCCCCATCCTCCGTTAATTGCTCATAGCGATCCACGGACATAAAAAAGCGCAACCGCCCCGCCCGATTGGGTAGGGGAAAGGTTTCAATTTTGCCTTCCACTTGGACGGTGGGCACGGCATCGAGGGCCTCTAGGCGAGTCACTACCCGACTAATATCTGTTGCACTGGGTTGGGGTGTGCGTAGCCATAGGTAGCCCATAGCCAATAGAGCAACTGCTGTGGCAATTAACCAGGTTTGGGGGGGTGGCAGCCGTTGCCAAAATTTGGGAAATCCCCACCGCTGCCAACGCAGTAGAGCAAGCATCAGTCCCAAAAAGATCACCGCGACTCCGACCCCAGCCATGGGAGCCACCAGTAAGCCAATGATGAACGCTAAACCGTAGAGAATTAAGTCAATGGTAAAGACAAACATTGGTTAGGCTTAACGGTCCGTTTGACCGCCCTCGTCCAGAAAATATGTAATGCTCTCTATAACGAACTAAGCCCAGGCTATGGCAGCCGAGCATAGAGGTTATTTGCCCTGTATTCAACCACAGAATGGCGGAATATCTGGGTTAGCTAGATTACATTGAGTTGTCTTTGTCTAATGGATGTTGCCTAACCCTTGGATGGGGAATACCGTACTCCTTAGGGCTGGGGGAATAAGCAATTCCTGGGCTGTCTAGATAACGGTGCCATCGGGAATAAGGGCATTTTTGAGGACAACGACAATACCACTACGAATATAGAAACCCTGCTCTTCCCGGTTGGATTCTTCCACCCGATCCTTATTGATGATTTTCACATCTCGACCAATGCAGGCATTTTTATCGACGATCGCCCGGCGAATAATGCTATTGGAGCCAATGCCAATGGGAATTTTCTTCTCGTCTGCCATCACGGCCCGTTCCGAGAGGGGTTGATAAAAGTCCGATCCCATCAAAAGGGAATGATCAATCACACAGCCCGATTCCACCCGCGATCGCACCCCAAGAACGGAATGATGAATTTGACATTCTTTTAAGATACAGCCTTCACTGACAATCGACTCAGTAATATTGCAGGAGAGGAGCTTGGTAGGGGGCAAATAGCGGGGACGGGTGTAGATGGGAGCCTCTTCATCGTAAAAACTAAAGGGAGGCAGGGGCTGCTGGGTCAAGGCTAAATTGGCATCATAGAAGGAACCAATGGTACCAATATCTTCCCAATAGCTATTAAACACATAGGTTTGCACATGGTGGGTACGGGCCGCCGCTGGAATGATTTCCTTGCCAAAGTCCGTGGCTTCATCCATCTGCTGGAGTAAATCAATCAAAACTTGGCGATTAAAGACATAGATGCCCATGGAGGCGGTATAGGGCTTGCGGTGGGCTTCTTCTGCCGATAGACCAAACCGAGTCGTATCCACCTGCATGGCTTTCAGGGCATCCCCCTGGGGTTTTTCTTGGAAATCAATTACTTTGCCTGAATCGTCAATTTTAATCAGGCCAAACCCCGTTGCTGACTGCTCATCCACCGGAATCACCGAAAGGGTAATATCGGCGTTGGTATCACGGTGTCGTTGGACAAAAAGGCGATAATCCATGCGGTAGAGGTGATCCCCCGATAGGATCACAAACTGTTCCACGTCCCAATCGGAGAGCATCCAGAGGTATTGACGCACCGCATCAGCCGTTCCTTGGAACCAATTGGGATTTTCCGGGGTTTGTTGGGCCGCCAAAACTTCGACAAAACCGCCGGTCAAACCCGAAAAAGCGTAGGTGCGGGCAATGTGGCGGTTGAGGGATGCGGAATTGAACTGGGTCAAAACATAAATATTCGTCAACTCGGAGTTGATGCAGTTACTCACAGGGATATCAATCAGCCGATATTTACCAGCCAGGGGTACAGCGGGCTTCGCCCGGCGTTTGGTCAAGGGATATAGTCGCGTTCCCGCTCCGCCACCCAAAATAATAGCCAGGACTTTCTTCATCAAGGCCTCCATGCAAACTGCCACTTCACCCAGTTTAAGCTGACCTTGGCCCTTCACCACTGTTATGGCCCTATCACTGCTGAAATTTATTTTTGACTTGGCTAATCTAACCTCGGCACAGCTAGGGATTGCCAAACGTTCCCCTGGGCGGTTAAGGTATCATTAAGATAAGGAGCTTAAATTCCGAATTCTTTTCTTCACTGGCGATCATCAACTTTCACTGTAATAATTTTTCGTCTCAATTTCGTATCAATTTTCTGAACATCTTGCCGTCCCTAAGCTTAATTAGGCTCTGAATTAGGCTTGGGCCTCTATCCGTTCCGTTTAGTCCGAATTATTCCTTGTCCGCTTTCGCCGCTTTTGTCCCTGTCGGGGGATTGTGCATTATTGGGAGTTGTTATCGATCATGGCTACTTTAGGACATTTTGCCTACGAGGCCCTATCCAAATATTTACGGAAAATTAGTAAGTATGAGCCGGGGGTGATCCGCGATCGCGATCCGGAAGCCATTCATCAAATGCGCGTGGGTCTACGGCGATTACGGACAGCCCTAGAAGTGTTTGCGCCGGCCTTGACTCTACCCAAAGGCGTAACCCCAAAACGGGTGCGGGATGTGGCCGGTTGTCTGAGTCCCGTGCGTGATTTAGATGTGATGACAGCGGAATTAAAGGATCACTATTACCCCCACCTGCCCAAGGCCGAGCAACAACAACTTGCAAAGTTAATCAAAAAACTGGATAAGCAACGGGAAGAACATCTGCACAAGTCCCTGCAACTGCTCCGGGGCGATCGCTACCGCAAACTACAACAGGGATTACAGGAGTGGTTAGCCCAACCCCTATATCAACCCTTGGCCACCATGCCCGTAGCGGCGATCGCCCCCGATTTATTGTTACCCCTCATTGGTCAACTACTGCTTCACTCGGGTTGGCAGGTGGAAGTTGCCTGGCAGGGAGAAGACTACATTTTGCCAGAGAAGAAGAACATTTCCCCCTTACTCAACCATTGTGGTGATCTCCTCCACGAACTCCGCAAACAAATTAAGCGCGTGCGTTACCAGATGGAATTGTTTACCCCTCTGTATAGCCCTAATTATGCTGAACAGGTGACAGAGTTTTCCCAACTCCAGGATCTCTTGGGTAATCTCCATGATGGGGTGGTTCTCAATACGTTTTTTATGAAGCAATTGGGTCTAAATCTGACTAAGGCTTCACCGGTTCTAGCCCAGTTAATTGAACAGCAGCAAACCCAACAGTGGCAGGATTGGCGAGGGGTGCAGGCAGACTATTTGCATCCGAGTCGTCGCCACCAACTCCGGCAATTATTCCTACAGGATCCCGAACAAATCGTAGTGTCTACCAATGGCCACGCTACCCTAGAGCCAACCCCGCAGCCAATAAACCCCTAGACCCATATATTCCCGTAGGGCCAATGTGGTCAGGGACAGGGATTGGCTACTTGGCAGCAGGTCAAGCAAAATAGTCTCCAGACGCTGGGGATAGTCCGCAAAGGTGATATGAAAATCCGTAGGAGCAGGAATAACCTTGATGCCTTGGTGACGGAAAATAGCCAGGGCGCGGGGCATATGCAGGGCAGAGGTGACGAGCAATACTGGCTCAGAAATATGCTTGCCCCCAATGAGTTGTGCCACATTGATGGCATTTTCATGGGTATTGAGGGAATCTGGCTCCTGGAGAATTGCTGCCGCCGGAACCCCCATTTCCCTAGCAATTTCGGCCATGTCCGCGGCCTCCGATTGACCACCCCCTAGCCAAGAAATCCGCCCACCACTCACAATTAAATAGGGTGCATAGCCCCGCTTATAGAGCCATGAACCATAGAGGATGCGATCGCCCCCTTCGCCAACTTCAATCCAGGGTCGAGGAGGGTGAGGGGGTTTAGTGCCACCCCCTAGGACAATAATGGCTCCAGCCCTGGGAAGACGGGGTTCCTGAGCATATTGGAACTCTAGGGAACTCACCAACATTGTCGCCACCCATTGATTACTACTGAACAGTAGAATTGTTAAACCGAGGGCAAGACATATCCTCGCCCCCCTTGGGTGTTTCCAGAAGCCGTAGAGGGCAAGGAAAAGGAGCAGGCAGGTTAGGCCTAGGGGTAAAACAAGATTCGGCAGGAGTTTAGAGAGCAGGAGCATTTAATGGATTCCAGAGTTACCATAGAATTTTTTGGAGGATTTCCATCGTCAAAATCATAAATTTGCCATAAATTTGTATGAAAAGGTGAACAAAAAACGATTCTGTTTGTATGCTGTATCAGTACGGGGTAAATATCCTTCCCAATGGCACTAATTTTTCATTGAAACATTAGACGATCCCAATCCGTCGAACTTTTTATAAAAGACAAACCGCCGTGGTTCCTCCCCATGCACATAAGGTTGATATGGGCCTCAGCTATCCTTGTCCCTGCCGTCGTCAAGGAGAATTAATGCCGATCGCCCTGACTGAGGCCTTTGGCTGTAAGCGGTGTCAACAAATTTTTGTCCTGCGCCCGGATGGCCATTCCATTGAGCAGTTAGCTGCCACCTATCCCTACAAGCGATCGTGGTATTGGACAGGGTTACAGTGGAATGTATTGCAGCGGGGATTTTCGGAAACCCATTGGCATTGGGCCATTGCCCTGAGCTTTTTCCTGCTGATCCCAATTTTCCTCTGGCTTCCCCTATTATTACAAATTGCCCTCAAACCCCAAGGATTACTATGGATTGTTGCGTCGGTATTATTGACCTTGGCCCCTGCATTTTTAATCTGGCTTTCCCTGTCGCGGCGGTAATAAAGGACTCCCATGGATAATTTGTCCCCTGCGGATAAAGGTCATGAAATTCTTCACCAAGCCCGCCTAGCCAGTGAACAGTTAGCCCTGGCTACCTATGCCCAACGCCAATCCGCTCTTCGCCATCTCATTCAAGGATTAAAACAGGCGCAGACTGAAATTCTCGAGGAAAATACCCTGGATTTGGAAACCAGTCGAGACTTGGCAGTATCTGCGGTGCTACTGAGTTGGTTACGTTTGACCAATGAGCGATTTCAAGAAGCGGTACAGTGGCTAGAACGGGTTTTAGCGTTGGCGGATCCCCTGACATCGACGGGTATGGCCAGTGGAACCCATTACACCTATGCCTTGCCCGTGGGAGTTGTGGCCTTTTTCTATGAGGGATTGCCCACCCTGGCCCTATTAGCCGCCGCCCTGTGTTTGAAAACGGGAAATGCTCTGATCATTCGCGGTGGCCATGAAACAACCCATTCGGGGCGGGCGATCGCCACGGTATTGGTAGAAGCGCTGCAAATGGCCCAGTTGCCCCTAGCGACAATTCAGGTATTGTCACCAGATGTCACCAATGGGGACACAATTGGGATCAGGGGTGGGGTGGATTTGGTGATTCCCTACGGGCGATCGCGGTTTATGCAACAGGTTCTTGAGGATACGAAGGCACCCGCCATCCCTGGAAGCATTGGCAACTGCTATCTCTTTTGGGATAGTTCCAGTTCACCGGAGCAGGTACAGGGGATGATTTTAGCAAGTGCCAAGGGCTGTCCTGATCGGGTGGTGGCCATTGAAAAGGTCTTAATTCCAGCGGAGACCAATCACTCCCAAGTGGCCCGACTGATCAATCTCTTAATTCAGGATAAGTATAGTGTCCGTGGCGATGATATGCTCTGTGAAGAATTTTCAGAACTCCGCCCGGCCCAAGAAACAGATTGGCACACTTCGCTTATGGGCAATGTGGTTGCCTTTCGCCATTCCCAAAGCCTGACGGCGGCGATCGCTTGGATTAATCAACACAATAGCGGCCCAGCCAGTGTCATTGTCACCAATAGTTATGACCAAAGCCGTCAATTTTGCCAGCAGGTACAAACCCCCCAGGTTTTTGTCAATCGCCCACCCCAATTTTCTCGGCACAACACCTTGGCCCTGGGGCTATCCAGCCAGCGGGGAATGTATGGGGGCTTGATTGATATCAGCAAACTTTTACGCTATAAATCTATTTATCTTTAAACACAGTTAAAACCGCTATCCCAAGCCAAGAATAGGACATGGGTTTATACCATAGAGTATATGGAGTTGATCTGCATGGGGTGTATGGGGTTTATAGGAAAAATAGAGTTGTGCGAGGAGTAGAGTCGTGAAGGGACTAAGCTACAGAACAATCCTGATCCTGGGTCTAGTCGTCGGCAGCGGATTGGCCCTAGGGGGTATTCAACCGGCTGTGGTAGCCTCACCCATGCCAAACCAGGCCTTAGTGAATGATCCGGCGGTAGCCCCTCTGCGCCTAGAACTTAGCCTATCGCGGAAACAAGTAACTCTTTTCCAAGGAACACGGCCCATTAAAACCTATCCGGTGGCCGTGGGGCGGCCCGGCTGGGAAACACCAACGGGGGTTTTTCAAGTCCAGTCGATGATTGAGGATCCCGCGTGGAAGAATCCCTTTAATGGTTCTGTGATTGCGGGGGGCCATGCCCGAAACCCCTTGGGTCGTCGTTGGATTGGCTTTTGGAGTGATGGCAAAAACTGGATTGGTTTCCACGGCACACCCAATCCTGAATCCGTGGGCCATGCTGTTTCCCATGGTTGTGTGCGGATGCACAATCGCGATATTGAAGATTTGTTTGCAAGGATTACGATGGGAACGCCGGTGATTGTGGTGCGCTAAGTCTTAGTCCTTCCGGGCCCAGTTCGTAGCCCAACTCCCCCAGAAGTCGTCGCAGCAGGGGTAAGCTCAAGCCAATGACGTTACTGGGAGTACCGACAATTTTCTCAACGAATAACCCCCCTTGGCCATCCAGGGCAAAGCAACCGGCACAGTTCAGGGGTTCGCCGCTGGCCACATAGTCCTTAATTTGGCGATCGCTCAGCCAGGCAAAGGTGACATCGGTTTCCTCAACGTCTACTAGGGTGAGATTTTGCCGGGTATCCATCAGGGCATGGCCCGTCAGAAGTTGCCCCGTTTCACCACGCATCTGTTGCCAACGGGAGATCGCCTGGGCTGGACTTTCAGGCTTTCCGTAGATCTGTCCCTTCAAGACCAAAATAGAATCACAACCTAAGACTAGGGCATCCCCGGAGTATTGACTGGCAACGATTTCCGCCTTACAGCGGGCTAAAATTCGTACCATTTCCGCTGGGGTCGCCGCCTGAACCACCGATTCATCAAAATGACTGGGACAGATCTGCGGCTGAAGACCAACTTGTTCCAATAGTTGCCGGCGGGCCGGAGAAGCAGAGGCAAGGATAAACGGTAGCATCGGCAATAACTAAAAACGAAACATCCCCACCCTAGCGGATCTAGGCATCCCAACTCTCCCCATCGGGAAAGGAATTGTCACAGTCCAATTACTGATTAATTGAGCTATATTTAGGGAAATATTTAGGCTCATATATCTCATATATATAGATTATCAAACGTGAAGAATGGGCAGAATTAATCTGCATCAGCCCTACCTAAAAATCCGTGAATTAATCGGTTATTTCTTGGGAAAAACAACCCGCATCGAATATTTTTTGAGAAAATGATCTGTATTTCAGGTGATCTAAATCACTTAAACAGTCAGGAAATTGTAGAGAAACTCAAGAATTGATTATTTTTACTTATTGTTTACGAAGTCTTCACAATTCCCTGAATCATTAATCGGCCAAGGATTTGCCAGAATTAGAGTTTTTTTATATTTTCAGAATGTTTATTATGAACAATAATTCCACCGATGCCCAAGCCCTAGGGTTCGTGATACGTTAAAGCAGTTCAACTTGTTGAGAGCAAACACGGTACTACTACGGCTTAAGTTCAATTTTGCTGAAGTACCGATGCTTACCCCACTTGGATGACCTTTTTGACGGACGACTATGAAGAAACATTTGTACATTGGACTAGCCACAACAGCGTTAACGGTGTTTGGACTCCTCTCCTCTAGTCAAGCCAATGAAGAACTGCGTTCCCGCTCATCTCAATTGGTTGATGGCTCAGACAATCAAAGCCAACTCACAACAGCTAGTAAAGTTGGTGAACGGCAAACTCCGGTAACATCATCTCCTTCCCGGGCGATCGCCAAAATTCACAACCATGATTTATCCGGTCGGGATGCCGCTACGGTTTATCTGCGGGGAATTCCTGTCTTGACCTTTGTGGGCAACCTCACCACCACAACCAATTCGGTCAAAGTCGCCAATCTCACTGGTGTAACTCAGCAATCCACCACATCCAACCTATCCGAGACAGCCCAACAAGCTACGACCTTGGCGGCTCGTCTGAACCAGCTTCACCAAAAGGGCTTTGATGCCAATCTCATCCAGGTACGTTGGCAGCCGGAAGAAAAAGCCTATCTCATCTATGCCGATAAGGAGCATCTGCTCACCCTTGGGGATCACACGATTTTGCCCCAGGCCAATCAAGATAGCCAGGAAAATGCCCTGCGGATTACCAATCTGATTCGGCGACAGTTGGGGAATGCCCCTGCCTTGACTGCCGTTACCGGTGCGGAAAATAACACCACCACGGTGGCGGTGGGGCCGATTCGGATGCAGATGACGGGGGTTGCCTCCTGGTATGGCCCTGGCTTCCATGGGAATCGCACCGCCAATGGTGAGCGATTTGACCAGTACGCCATGACCGCTGCCCACCGAACCTTGCCCTTTGGAACCAGGGTGCGGGTCACTAACCTCAGTAATGGGCGATCTGTGGTGGTACGAATTAACGATCGCGGCCCCTTTAGTCCCGGACGCTCCCTTGATTTATCCAAGGGAGCCGCCTCTGCCATTGGCATGATTGGTGCCGGTGTGGGTACAGTGCGAATGGATATTCTTGAGTAATTTGAATCTAGATTGATGTCTAGGAAAAATCTAACTATAAATCGGGGGGTGTGATGACATCTCCCTTTTTTTCGGAGTCGGATATTTCCCTACCCACCTCGTCCCTACCAATATTTCCCTTACCGGTGTTGGTTGTCGCCAGTCACAATACAGGTAAGTTAGGAGAGTTTCAAACCTACTTGCAGCCCTTGGCCACCGAGGTTTTGGCGATGCCCCAGGACTTAGACATTCCTGAAACCGAATCTACGTTTCTGGGGAATGCAGCCCTTAAGGCGAAAACGGTGGCTCTAGCCACCCAACAGTGGGCGATCGCCGATGATTCCGGTTTAGAAGTCAGGGCATTGGCCGGGGCACCGGGTCTCTATTCAGCCCGTTATGGTTCAACAGATCAAGAACGAATTGAGCGACTACTGCGAGAATTGGCTGGCCAGGGCGATCGCTCAGCAAGGTTTGTTTGTGTTTTAGCCTTGGCAAATCCGGCGGGGGAGATCGTGGCCCACTGTGAAGGGGAGTGCCTGGGCGAAATTTTAGAGGCACCACGGGGAACGGCCGGCTTTGGCTACGATCCAATTTTCTTTGTGCCGAGTATGGGCCTCAGTTTTGCTGAAATGGAGCCAGAGATGAAGCAGCAGGTCAGCCACCGGGGTCAGGCCCTCCAGCATTTTTTAGCTCAGATGAATCCCTAGTTAGGCTTCTTAGCTCTTGGTTAGGGCAGTTCTTCAAAGCTTCTGACTCGTAGTATTTAGCGTGAAGAGCAACAGGCTAAAATAGAGTAGCCTTGCCGCGAGCAGTCGCATGGCAAGAGTATATTTAGATACCTGACCCTGACTGAAAAAAGTGGACAAACTCCAAGAGTCGCCAATGAAGGAGAATGTCCAAATGAGTCAAAAACCAAGACGAACATTTACTGCCGAACAAAAAGCTCAAGCTGTGGCAATTGTGAAACAGTCAGGCAAGCCGATCAGCCAAGTGGCCCAGGAAATGGGTTTGACAGAAAGTGCCCTACGCCAATGGGTCAAACAAGCAACCATTGACCAGGGTGGTGGCAACCAAGGAGCACAAAACTCATTCATCGTCGGTGTCAATTGCTTAAACCCAGCGTGCCCAGATGGGATGGGAAAGTCTGCCCAGCCTAAAGCATCTTTAGCTTGCTTGAGTCAGTATTCAACTCAAGCCCTAAAGCCGTAGTGGTTGCCAATCTCTTGAAGTTTGACCCTTGGAGCCGCGATATCGCGGTGCCCTTGAGGCACTCCATATATTTCATGCCTCGAACTGCTCCAGGTGGACGCTATAGCGTGTACCGTCTTTGAACAATATTGCGTACAGTGGAGGTATGGCAATCAATCCTTAGAATTGATCCACGAGGCCCGACGATGGAAAAACTCGCACCTGCTCACTATCCCATTCAAGACCTAATTCAAAGACGCTGGAGTCCGCTAGCCTTTAGAGATCGCCCAATCCCCATGACTGATTTAGCGCGACTGTTGGAAGCCGCCCGCTGGTCTCCCTCATCCTATAATGAACAACCCTGGGTCTTTTTGGTAGCAGAAAAATATATCAATCCAACGGGATTTAATAAGTTGCTAAGTTGTTTGGTAGAAGCGAATCAGGTTTGGGCCGCCCGTGCCCCCGTTTTGATGATCGGTCTAGCAAAAAATCATTTTGCCCACAACAATACCGTAAACCGCCATGCCTTCTATGACTTGGGCGCGGCAGTGGCCTATTTAACCCTGCAAGCCATGGATTTAGGGATTTACGTTCATCAAATGGCTGGCTTTGATCCCGTAAAAACCCGTGAGGTTGCCCAAGTTCCCAGTAGCCATGAACCGGTTGTGGCGATCGCCCTAGGATATTACGGTGAGTTATCCAGCTTACCCCCCAACTACCAAGAGCGAGAACGTGGCCCCCGAAATCGCAACCCCCTCAAAGACATTGCCTTTAGGGATACCTGGGGCGATTCCTTTCCCCTGCCCTAGAACCCAATCATCGACGCTAAATCAATTAAAAGCAACACATTCATCAATTCATCAATACTTAATTCATTAACACTTAGGAGGTCAACCATGCCCCAAACCCTACCCACAACTCACCTGTATCCTGCCCAGGATCGTGGTCAAGAACAACGGGATTGGCTGAACAGCTATCATACGTTTTCCTTTGGTCGTTTTTATGATCCCCAGCGCATGGGATTTGGCAGCCTACGGGTGATTAACCATGATTTTGTTGCTCCTAAGGGCGGGTTTCCCACCCACAGCCACCAGGATATGGAAATTCTCACCTATGTCCTGCGGGGCCAATTGGAGCACCGCGATAGTTTGGGGAATGGGGCGGTGATTCAACCAGGGGAAGTGCAAATTATGAGTGCGGGTACTGGCATTACCCACAGCGAATTTAATCCCTCGGCCACGGAACCGGTGGAACTCCTGCAAATTTGGGTTCTACCTGAGCGAGATCGCCTCAGCCCCCGCTACGATCAACAACCCGTGATGGTACGCCATCAACCCAATCAGTGGCATTTAATTGCGGCACCGGAGGGAGACAATGGGGCGGTGATTGTGTATCAAAAAATCCGAGTCTTGGCAACAATTTTGACGGCGGGACGTTCCTTAGACTACACCCTAGGGGCCAGCCATCGGGCCTGGTTACAAATTGCCCAGGGAACCGTAGAGATGAATGGTCAAGTCCTCCATCAGGGGGATGGGTTAGCCATCTATGGACCGGGGGATTTAACCTTGACGAATCCCAGTTCTGATCAAGACGCAGAGGTTTTACTTTTTGATCAGTTTGACTCGGCGAGCTAGGTACTCGGCGAAAAGGTAACTTGGATATATTGAAGACCCAAAGTTAGGCTACCCCGATGGCGATCGCCCCTGCCTCTGTTATTCATTACCCCAGCCGAGATGGCAAGCCCGTGGCGGAAACCTACGATCATCTCTATGCCCTGCTCACCACCCTAGAGGCTCTAAAGCAGTACCTCCAACATGAACGGGGAACCGTCCTCGCCAATCAGTTTCTCTACTATGCCCAGGGCTATCCTCGTTTACGGGTGGCTCCAGATGTGATGGTTATTTTTGGCGTTGAGCCGGGGGGGCGGGATAATTACAAAGTGTGGGAAGAAGGGCATGTTCCCCAGGTTATTTTTGAATTTACCTCCCCTAGTACCCGCAATGAAGACACCGGCTTTAAGTACCAACTCTATGAACAATTGGGGGTTCAGGAATACTGGCTCTTTGATCCCAAAGCTGAATGGCTCACGGAACAACTGCAAGGGTATCACCTCATCCATGATCTCTATCGCCCCGTTGAACCCCAGGCCGAATCCGGTCGGTTCTATAGCCCAAGACTCAAGCTCTTCCTCAGGGCTGAGGGGAAACTCCTGGGATTTTATAACAGTGTTACTGGCGAAAAGCTTTTAACCCCTGGGGAATTAGCGACGGAACTGGATGCCGAAGTGACGCGGCGTTTAGAAGCAGAGGCACGGGCAGAGGAATTGGCACGCCTGCTCAAACGCTATCAGGAAAAATTTGGAGACCTACCGGAGAATGGCCATGCTAACGGATGAACAACATCGTCAAAAAATGCAGCAGCGCAAGCAGGTTCAAACCCAACGGTTAGCGGAGCGCACCCTGGAAAAAGGTCTCGTCATTGTGCATATGGGAAATGGCAAGGGCAAAACCACGGCGGCCCTGGGTATGGTGCTGCGGTCCTTGGGTCATGGCTATCGGGTTGCCATTATTCAGTTTATTAAGGGAGCCTGGGAACCTGCGGAGAAAGCGGCCTTGAGTCATTGGCCCGATCAACTGGTGTTCCATGCCATGGGGGAAGGCTTTACCTGGGAAACCCAAGACCGGCAGCGGGATATTGCAAATGCTGAGGCTGCTTGGGAACGGGCCCTCGACTATCTTTCCCAGCCGGACTATCGCTTAATCCTCCTGGATGAAGTGAATGTTGCCCTGAAGTTGGCCTATCTCTCCCCGGAAAAGGTTTTAGCTGGACTCAGGACAAAGCCGGAACAGACCCACGTTATTTTGACGGGCCGGGGAGCACCACCGGAATTAGTTGACGCGGCTGATCTGGTGACGGAAATGACCCTGATCAAACATCCCTTTCGGGAACAGGGCGTTAAGGCCCAGGCAGGGATTGAATTTTAGTTTTGGTTGCTGGGGAGGTTCACGGAATATCAACAAAACCAGATAGACCCAGAAGAATTAATACACAGGCCGCAGAAAATTCAAGTTTATTCCCAACCATGGCTGGGCTGTAACTCATCAGTTGGCGGCCAAACCAAAAGCCACCGCCAATAAAAAGCAGACTGGATAAAAAACTAAAAATGGTTGCACCTAAAATATTTAAGCCTGCTAAACTCGCAGCAACACCAGTGCCCACATTGGTGAGGGTCAACGCAAGGCCAAGGGCGATCGCCTCTGGGATGGTGAGCGGATTCAACCCCTTGGCGGGAAGGGTGGCCTCATCACCCGTTTGCCCATGTTGATTATGCTGAGTATTCTGTTGGCATAAACTAAACAATCCGGTCGTTCCCAGATAGATCAAAAGACCATTCCCTAGGTGATGGGCTAGGGTAAGGGGTAAGACCTGACTGACAACGCCGCCCAAGTGCATTGATAGGTAGGTGCTGATGCCTGAGAGCAGGGCGATCGCCAAATTTGCCGAAAAACGAATGGTGAGTTGGCGAACCCCATAAGCAATTCCAAGGGTTAAATTATCTAGATTGGTTGCCATGGCAAACAGACTACAGGAGATCACCAGTTCCATTACCATGATGGGATCGCGGATCACGGCCCCCAGTCCATCTATAGTCATTCCCCAGTTGTCCTTGGGCGTTCTAGGCCGGAGTCAGGGCTGCCACGGAAACACGCGCTGCCACCTGTTGGGCGATCGCCCGTAGTGCTTTAGCGGAGGCAGAGTCAGGATAGTTCAAGAGAATGGGTAAACCGGAATCTCCCCCCTCGCGCACGGCCGGTTCTAAGGGAACTGACCCCAAGAGGGGAACCCCCAGTTCTTCAGCGAGGGATTCACCGCCGCCAGAGCCGAAAATATCGTAGCGGCGATCAGGTAAATCGGGGGGAATAAAGTAGCTCATGTTCTCAACCAGGCCGAGAACGGACACCCCTAGCTGCTGAAACATTCTCAGGCCCCGCCGCGCATCTAAGAGGGATACGGATTGGGGGGTGGTGACAATGACCACACCCGCCATGGGCACAGCTTGGGCAAGGGTGAGTTGGGCATCGCCCGTTCCGGGGGGAAGATCCACGATCAGATAGTCTAGGTTGCCCCAATCGGTTTGGTAGAGAAATTGGCGAATAATACCATTCAACATTGGCCCCCGCCAAATCACCGGCTGATCTCGATCAATTAAAAAGCCCATGGAAACCATTTTGATGCCGTGGTTTTCCGCTGGCTCTAGAATATCGCCCCCGGCTTCTTTGCGGACTTCGACGATCGCCCCCTCCAGACCCAGCATCGTCGGCACATTGGGGCCATAAATATCGGCATCGATCATGCCCACGGCTGCCCCCGCTTCCGCTAGGGCCACGGCAATATTGACCGCCACCGTACTTTTGCCCACGCCCCCTTTCCCACTGGAAACGGCAATAATATTTTTGACACCTTTTAGGTCGGTGCGATCGGGGACGCTTTTTTGCTGGGGTGTTTCGGCGGTGACATCCACGGAAATATGATTTACGCCGGGGAGGGTCTGGATTGCTTTTTTACAGTCTTCAACAATAAATTCCCGCAGGGGGCAGGCAGGGGTGGTGAGAACAAGGGTAAAGCTCACGTTCCCATCGGCGATCGCCACATTGCGGATCATATTGAGTTCGACGAGGGAGCGGCGCAGTTCCGGATCCTCCACCGGCCGCAAAACCTTTAGAACAGATTCAATACTTAAAACCTCTGCCATAGATTCCCCTTACGTCACCTTGGCGATCGTACCATTTAGCAGAAAACGCGGTGCTGTAGGCAGGGCATTTGTTGGCGAACTTGCTCTAAACGAGTGGGTTCAATGGCGGCAACGGCCACACCAGGGCGATCTCCGGCATCGGCCAGAATTGTCCCCCAGGGATCCACAATCAGGGCATGGCCATGGGTTTGCCGCCGGGCATAATGTTCTCCCGTTTGGGCTGGGGCCAAAACATAGCAGGTATTCTCGATCGCCCGAGCCTGTAATAACACCTGCCAATGATCCTTACCCGTGAAGGCGGTGAAGGCGGCGGGTACAAATAGTACCATTGCTCCGGCCTGGGCTAACCCCCGGTAGAGTTCAGGGAAGCGGACATCGTAACAAACGGAAAGGCCAATCCCGCCGAAGTCCTTAGATAGATAGACCTCAGGGAGTTGGTTGCCCGCAAGAACCGTACCTGATTCGTGGTAGATATTGCCGTCGGGTAAGTCTACGTCAAATAGATGTACCTTTTGGTAGCGGGCTAGATCTTCACCATTGGGGCCCACCAGCAGAGCCGTATTATAGACCTTATTGTCGGTGGCAGGAACCGGATAGCCGCCTCCCAATAGGGTGATTTGAAACCGCTGGGCCATGCGATGGAGAAATTTCTCACTTTTCTCGGCGATCGCCGCCGCCTGAGCCACCTTTACGCCATCATCCCCTAAAAATGGAAAATTTTCCGGCAGGCCAACTAACTCAGCCCCTCGCTGGACCGCTAGTTCAATAAACTCTTCTGCCTGGGCCAGATTTTGATCAACATCCGGCAAACTGGTCATCTGAATAACAGCAGCAAGGTAGGGCTTCATTGGAACGTGAATAATAGTAGCCCTTTATTTTAGTACGGTTGAATGCAAGCCATCAATACAGATCACCATTGATCCAATCGTGGGATGGGTTGATTTTTTACAAACTTGAGGGGCGATTATTTAGATTCTCCATCTGCCGGCGGAGAATAGGATTGCGGTGGCTGGGCAGTTCATTCTCACGAACCTGCCGGAAGGCTAAAAAGGCGACGGTTAATAAGCTAAGATTAATCATCAGGACAATCAATAGCTTGCCTGTACCACAAACGGGCTGACCTTTGGGCAAAATCTGCCTAGGACGGACAAAGGATTTAATTATTTGACTGTCCATGGAACAACTCCTTATATAATGAATAATTATTAATATAGTCATGGCCGCTTTTAGGCTAAAAACGTAACGTTTAGGCCTAAGGTTGCTTTTTCGGTTTAGGGTTACTTTTAGGTTTAGAGTTAAAAGTCTCATCCTATTCCTTATTGGCCGCAGTCTATCATTCACACCTAGGAACCCTAGAGTTCCTAAATATTTCTTAACTCAAATGTCAACAAACCTTGATTTACAGTTCGCCAATTCTTAACTCTGTGGAGAGGGATGTTTGTCTGCCCGCGGAATGGTATCCCCACCGCGCCTGTTGGTTAGCCTTTCCCAGTCACGAAGAACTATGGGGGGTAAGTTTAGGTGAGGCCCAGCGGGAGTTTATTGATCTGTGCCGGGCGATCGCCGATGTGGATCCCCAGACGGGCCATTGTCGGGGTGAGCAGTTAAAAATCTTAGTCCTAGATAATCAGGGTAAGTCCCGGGCCTCTCAGGCTTTGGCAGGCCTCAATGCCGAATTTTACATCTGTTCTTTTGGCGATATTTGGCTGCGGGATACGGCTCCCCTCATGGTCTTCAATCACCAGGGAGATCGGGAAACCCGCTGGTTTCAGTTCAATGGCTGGGGGGGAAAGTATTCGCTGCCTGGGGATGGGGATCTGGCGCAGCGGGTGACAAACATTCTGGGCTGGCCAGGGAAACAACTGACCCTTGTCTTAGAAGGCGGTGCGATCGAAGGGGATGGCCAGGGGACGTGCCTAACGACAGAGCAATGTTTACTCAATCCCAATCGCAACCCCCACCTGAGTCGTGGCGAGATTGAAGCAGAACTGAAAAACGGCTTGGGATTTAAGAAAATTCTTTGGCTTGAATCCGGCCTCCTCAATGATCACACCGATGGCCATATTGACACCCTGGTGCGCTTTGTCGGGCCAGGGAAGGTCGTCTGTATGGCCGCCCAAACCGAAGCAGACCCCAATGCCGCCGTTCTGAAACACATTTACCAAACCCTAAAAAACCTAAGGGATGCCCAGGGGCGATCGCTGGAGGTGGTTCAAATTCCCTCACCAGGCTTAGTCTGTGATGCCCAGGGAAACATTTTGCCCGCCAGCTACGTGAACTTTTATATTGGCAATACCACCGTCGTAGTTCCCACCTATGGCAGCGACTTTGATCAGCCGGCCGTTGCGGCGATCGCCCAGTTATTCCCCCAGCGACGTACCCTGGGATTGAGTGCCCGTACCATCCTGGAGGGGGGCGGTGCGTTCCATTGCATTAGTCAACAGGAGCCATGAGAAACTTAACGGTTGCGGCCATTCAAACTCGTCTGAGCGATGCAGCGGATCTGAATATCCAACGCATGGGGGATTGGATTCGCCAGGCCCATAGCCAAGGTGCCCAGGTGATTTTGCCCTCAGAGCTTTTTATGGGACATTATTTCTGTAAGGAAGAACGGGCGGATTTTTTTGCACGGGCCCATCCGGTAGATAACCATCCGGCGATCGCCCATTTTCAGGTCCTGGCCGATGAACTTCAGGTGGTTTTACCCATTTCCTTTTTTGAGAAAGCCGGCCCCACCTACTACAACAGTGTGGCGGTGATTGATGCTGACGGTGCGATCCTAGGAGTTTATCGTAAAAGTCATATTCCCGACGGCCCCGGCTATGAAGAGAAATTTTACTTTCGCCCTGGCAATACGGGCTTTCGCGCCTGGAAAACTCGCTATGGCTGCATAGGGGTGGGTATTTGTTGGGATCAATGGTTTCCTGAGGCGGCCCGGGCCATGGCTCTCTTGGGGGCAGAAATTTTGATGTATCCCACCGCCATTGGCAGTGAACCCCAGGAACCGGAACTCGACACCAAAGATCCCTGGCAACGGGTGATGATCGGCCATGCCGTCGCCAATAGTCTGCCCGTCGTTGCTGCCAATCGTACCGGAACGGAAGGCTCTCAGTCTTTCTATGGCAGTTCCTTCATTGCAGATCCCCGGGGAGATAAATTGGCCGAATTGGGCCCGGATCAGGAGGGAGTGATCCTCGCCACCTTTAACTTAGATGCCCTAGAATCCCGCCGTGCTAGTTTTGGCTTCTTTCGCGATCGCCGCCCAGATTTATACCAAATTCTCCTGACGGCTGAGGGCGCGGGCCAACAGTCCCCACCATCGTTTTTGTCATGATCGTTAATTGGACATGATCGTTAAATTGACCCTGGACGGCATAGCACAGTTGCGTAACTTTTAGTTAACTTTACCAATATCTACCTGTGACACTTGCTATTCTGGAATTATCGGCCTAGCGACGCGATCGCCAGCCAGGGACATCCATACTCAGGGAGTGAAGCCATGAAAGCCTATTTTCGTCAAGTTCAGACGGTAACATCTTCCCTGGTTTCTGTCCTAGCTATTTTGTCCCTGGGTTCGGCGGCCTTTGCCCGTCCCCTTACCCCGCCCTGGCGATCCGTATCTCGATCTCGCCCCGCCCCAGTTTCCCAGGTGTCCTCTCCTAGTTCTGCCCAGGAAACCCCCAGTGTGGTGGCCCTAGAGCCAAAGGATCCCCTATCCAGTCCCTTCCCCCTGCCGTGGAACTGGGTCGAGGAAGCCCACACAATGGCTTGTCACCATAATCAATCTTTTCAGCATACATTGGATTCCCAGCGATACCTATCACCGGATGGTACGTATGCGGCATCTGCTACCTTTGAACTCATTAGCCATCCAGAAGCCCATCGCCAACAGTTAACCAGTATCCTGGAAATTACCCACTTAGCCAGCGGTGAGCAGGAGCGATTTGAAAGTATTGCTACTGTTCCCCGCGACTATTTCAATGACTTACCCCAGCGTGGTAGTACCGAAGGTCTGATTGCGGTTCTCATGCCCATAGGTTGGTCGGAAGGGGGCGATCGCCTACTCGTGCGCCAGTTCCAAGGAATTTTCTCCTCAGATTTTGCCTCCGATGGTGCTTGGATTTGGGAACGGGACTTCGGCCACATTGCCACGGTCTATCCCACAGTCGATGACTATGATTTTGCGGTGCTGTTGGGCTGGAGTAGTGAACACCGCGATCAGGTACTATTTCACACCCAACTGATGGGAAATCCCCAGGGCCATACTTGGGCCGTGGATATTCACGGTGATACCTTAGCCGCCCAAGATGTACGTCCTCAACTAGAGGGCTATTCGTTCAATCTCGAGTGGTAGTGAACCTAAGCCCTAGCCCTAAATTCAACGTCAACCCTGAATTACTTCACCGCCCACCAAAGGGTAGGGCCAATTGATCCTTGGGATCGCTATTGGCTGCACCACGGTTAGAAAGTGTGCTAGGCTGGGAGCCTTGATTGGCGATCGTTTCCTGTAAGCTCAGGATGGCTTGACGGTAGGATAGATCCCCTGGAGTTGTCCAGAGTTGGGGATTTTTCTGTAGTTCCTGCTGTTGCTCCTTACTGAGGGGAACCAAAATATCTGGGACAATCCCTTTTTGGCTAATGTCCGTTCCCTTGGGTGTGTAGTAGTGGGCAACGGTGACGGCTAAACCAGAGCCATCGGTAAGGCTATGGATGGATTGGACAAAGGCCTTGCCGTAGGTGGTGTTGCCGACAATAATGGCCCGTTTATGATCCTGGAGTGCGCCAGTGAGAATTTCACTACTACTGGCAGATTGACCATCCACTAAAACCACTAGGGGTAAATCCGTTAGGGCTGATTGGGTGGCGGTGGACTGCTCACTATGGCCACCGCGATCGACCATGCGTACAATGACCCCCTGATCTAACCATAGTCGGGCAATATCAATCCCTGATTGCAACAGTCCCCCTGGATTTCCCCGGAGATCCATGACAAATCCATGGACATTTTCGGCTTCAAGGCGGCGAATCGCCATGCGAACTTGCTCCGTGGCATGGGAGGTAAATTCACTCAGGTAAATATAGCCAATTCGTTGCCCTCCCTCTTCTTTGACTTGATAGCGCACCGAGGGAATCTCAATCACGGCCCGAGTTACCACTAAACTAAATTGGCCCCGATTGGGTCGAAATAGTTGCAGTTTAATGGGAGTACCTGCCTGCCCCCGAATGCGGTTGGAGGCCTCTTCTAGGGACATTTTGCTCGTGGGTTGATCGTCAATGGCTAGGAGGCGATCGCCCGCTTGAATACCTGCCTGGATTGCCGGCGAGCCATCAATGGGTTCCACAATGGTCAGTTGCTTGGTGTTTTGATCTAACCCTAGGCGAATGCCAATGCCCGAGAGTTCCCCAGAGGTTTGGGTCGTTAAGGCATTAAATTCCTGGGGTGTCATAAACCGAGTATAGGGATCATTCAAGAGTTTGAGGCTGTGGCGAATGGCCCGGTAGGCCTCTTCCTGGGAGCTATAGTGACGATTAAGGAGTTGTCGGCGGACGACTTGCCAATCTACCTGATTAAAGGAACCATCGACGTAATGGCGATCCACCAGTTGCCAAACCTCGTCCACAATCTCCTTAGGACTACTGTGAAGGGAAGCAACGGCCACATCTCGTGGTGGCAGAATCATACTGGTCGAAGATAAGGCAAGAGTCCCTAAAACAGCCCAAGAGCGGGTCACAAGTGATTTAGAAAGCAGTGGCATGGTAGTCGGTGGGGGAGGGGAATGGGTGGAAAATGGGGCGGAGAAAGGACGGCGTAAACCCTGAAATGATGCAGATGGAATGAACTATAGCTTATTTATTCTGTCTGTGGCTGTGATCTGGGCAGGGCAAGGACAAGACTTAAGAAATATTTACTTTTTGCTACTCTGTAGATAGATCAGACCGATGGAGCAGGCAACATAGATCAGTACCTAGGAATTGCGATCGCCCAGAAAAATAGCTTACCCCAGGGTTTCTTGCCCGCCCGATCCCATGAGTGTGGGGATACACAAGGCGATCCTCAGCACTTTTTGTCGCTGAACTAAGAATCCTTTGACTTTAGTCGGTAGGAATGTCAAGTAACTTAATAGTTAGGTTAGCTCTCTTTCGGCTTTAATAGATACGATCTGTTTAGTAACCTTTTGGGGAGATCTAGCCCATTGCCCCCATGGTGCGTTTGTCATTCAGTTTAGGAGTCAAGGTTGTGGCTGAGTCCCGCCGCCCCCGCAAAAAATTTCGCCTTCCAGCCCAAGGGTGGCCATTAGCCGGGAACTATCAGGTGATTAGTTCAGCCTCCGTAGATTTAATCTGGAAAAAAATCGTGAATTTAGCGGATGTGTCCTGGCATCCTCTGATTGTGCGAACGGATATTCCCTACGGAATCATGCCGAAACCGGGGTTGATTTTCCAAGCGGTCAGTCGCCGCATTCCCTGGCCCATTCAAATCTTTGTTGAGCGGGTGTCCCCTGGGGAATTACTGAGCATTCGCATTTTACTGCTGCCTGGCGTAGAAGAACGAGTCACCTACCGGGTGGAGTCGAGTGTCTGTGGAACCCGCATTTCTTGCTCGGTGATGTTGCGGGGATGGTTAGCTCCCCTGATTTGGTCGTTGATTCAGGATTATGCCGCCGCAGTGGCCGCTCGATTGGCGATCGCCGCTGAAAAGGAACCACCTGGAGCAAAACCTCCTCCCGATACCTGTTTAGGATTTTAGAAAACTAAAATTATCCCTGAAAAATTTTCGGATCAAAGATCTGACGCAGGGCATTGTAGTAGGGAGCTAAAACACGGGTATCCAATTCCGGCGATCGCTCCTGAAACTCCTTACCCATCAGATGCACCATTTGATACACCAATTCCCAGTTGACATTTAGGGAAGGATAGAGCATCAAGCAAAGGGGAAACAGTTCGTCTTGCAGGGCATCCAGCTTTTGCTCCAGCAGACAGACCCATAGGTAGATCTGAAACATTTCCACATCCCGGATACTGGAGGTACGCACTGAAGGTTGGCTCAGCGGGCCACTATAGCAACGATGGCGTGGATATAACTCAATCACCCGCTGACAAATTGACCGAGCGATCTCCGTACTCTGGGGCAAAAGGTGGCGCACTAATTTTAGGGCTGGGGAATCATAATCTTGCTCTGCGGCCGCATCGTAGGCCCGATGGAGGGGCATATAGAGGTGATCGTCAATGACTTTGAAATAGTTGGCGACGATATCCTTCTGACTGGCGGGAGCACTCTGGAGCAGAAACAAGCCCGTGTGGTGAAACTGCATGCTCACAAAGCCAATCACCCGTGGATCCGTTGCCGTATATTTGCGGCGAATGTCACCGATTGCTGGCCCCAACTTCACCGCAAGGCGACGCACATCTTGACCATCTCGATACAAATGTAACGTTTTTTGATAGGTTGCGTGAATATCCTTAGAAATCTCCCAGGGATCCACTAACTCACTGGCAATGCCGTGGCGAATCATTTCCTGACTCAGAAATCCCTCTGTCCGTTGCCAGGCCTGCACGCTGGCATTCCGTAGCTCCGCTAGTAGGTTTTGACTGACGACCGTGGGATCGTCCTCTTTCTTAGTGGCTGAATCTAGATTTTGAATGTAACGTTTCGCCCAAGCCTGGGCCAGACTTCCCATGGAGACGGTATCTGGAGCCATCAGGTCAGGGGTACAAGAGGTATCTAAGAGCATAGTTGGGAATACTGAGTGAATTGTGTACTTATGTTAAGTATTGTATCGCATTAATAAAATCCATGCAAGCCAGCGCAATGTAGTAGCAGGGCAAACGCATACTAATTTTGACTATCCTGGCGATCGCTCTATGGTTTAATGAAGTTCAGTCAGAAGCATGGACTTTTCTTTTCATGAATTTATCCGATGCTCGCATACTCGTTATTGGTGGGGCAGGCTTTATTGGTTCCCATGTCGTGGCGGAACTGTTAAAAACAGATGTGAGGGAAGTCCTCATCTATGATAATTTTGCACGGGGAAAGTATAGTAATCTTTCTCCCTATTTAGATGATCCCCGCTGCAATATCTATGCCAATGGGGGGGATATTCGGGATTTAGACTTGCTCAATGACGCCATGGAGGGCATTGATGGGGTTTGTCATCTGGCGGCAATGTGGCTCCTACACTGTAAAGATTTTCCACGGACGGCGTTCCATGTCAATATTGAAGGCACATTTAATGTTCTGGAAGCCTGTGTCAAACATCAGGTTAAACGCCTAGTCTATTCGTCCTCAGCTTCAGTCTATGGCGACGCGGTGGATGTTCCCATGACTGAAACCCATCCCTTTAATAATCGCAATTTCTATGGAGCCACAAAGATTGCTGGTGAGGCAATGGCTCGCGCCTTTTACGATCGTTATGGCCTTAGCTATGTGGGCTTACGCTACATGAATGTCTATGGCCCCCACCAGGATCAGACGGCAGCCTATACAGGGGTGATTCCCATTATGCTGAATAAGATTGATGCCAATGAGGCTCCCATAATTAATGGAGATGGCAGCCAAGCCTACGATTTCATTGATGTGGAAGATGCAGCCCGCTGCAATGTGTTGGCCCTAGAGGCAGAGGTGAGTGATGAATTTTATAATGTGGGCACAGGGGTTCAGACCAGTATTCGGGAGCTATGTAATTTAATTCTCAAATTAAAGGAATCTCCCCTAGAAGTTACCTATAAGCCCTACAGTGCTGATGATGCACGGCGATTGGTGCAAAATCGGATTGGCTGCCCTAAAAAAGCGGCCCAAGAGTTAGGCTTTACCTATCGCTATTCCTTGGCTGAAGGCCTGCAAAAGTTGATTGACTGGCGTGATGCCCACCACGAGTAAGAGTTATGGAACATCCTCCTATTCCGATTGCCTTACCTAGTACGGGGGAAGAGGAATGGCGATCGCTGCGAGATCCCTTAATGAAGGGTTGGCTCACCCAGGGGCCACAGGTTGCGGCCTTTGAACAGGCTTTTGCTCAGCGGCATCAGACCAAACATGGGATTGCCACGACCAGTTGTACCACCGCTCTCCATCTGATTTTAGTCGCCCTAGGGATTGGCCCTGGCGATGAGGTAATTGTGCCTGCCTTTACCTGGGTCTCTACAGCTAATGTAGTGCGTTACTGTGGGGCTACGCCAGTACTTGTAGATGTAGATCGGCAAACCTTTAACTTAGATATTTCCCAGGTGCAGAACAAACTAACAGTACGAACTAAAGCAATTATGCCGGTGCATTTATTTGGTCGCTGTGTGGATATGGATTCCCTAGAAGCGGTGACACCAGGGATTCCCATAATTGAGGATGCGGCCTGTGGGGCGGGCAGCCTATATCGGGGGAGATCGGCGGGATCCCTTGGTTTAGCTGGGGCATTTTCATTTCACCCTCGCAAGACCATCACCACTGGCGAAGGGGGCATGATCACCACCAACAATGATGAGTTGGCAGAAACCCTCCGTATTTTACGGAATCATGGAGCCAGTATCTCAGAAGAGCAGCGGCATCTAGGCCCAAGACCCTATATTTTGCCTGATTTTAATTTACTCGGCTTTAATTATCGCATGACAGATCTACAGGGAGCGGTCGGGTTGGTGCAATTAGGTAAATTAGATCGATTGATTGCAGAACGGGAGGAATGGGCAGGCTTTTACCAACGGGAATTAGCAGAACTGGACTGGTTGCGTACTCCAGAGATTCCAGCGGCAGATCGATCTGGCTGGCAGGCCTATGTTTGCTATGTGGATGAAGCAAAAGCACCCATGGCCCGTAATCAGATAATGGAGGCTTTACAATCTCAGGGCATTAGTACCCGTCCTGGAACCCATGCCGTGCATTTATTAGGTATTTATAAAGATGAATTTGGCTTCAAACCGGAGGATTATCCTGCGGCTAGGGATTGTGATGCCTATTCAATAGCCCTTCCCCTCCATAATCGGATGGAATCTGCGGACTATCACCATATTGTCAAAACATTAAAAAAACTATGATGCAACTCAATTCCAAAATATCTTCTCATCAAGTAGATATGATGTACGATGAGAGCATTTCGATAGAAACACAACAATATTGGTGACAATATATTTATTTACTTTTTGCAATAAGAAAAAGATAATTTCTCTCTCTACCTACTACCTAAATCTTTATTGTGATTTGTTCATTAAGCATGATTATTGGAAATAAACAGATATTAATTTCTGCTCTTGTCGGTTTTTTCTTAGGATATGGTTCCCTAGCCCTTGGTATTATGTTCGATCGCCACCAGTGGCAGCAGTTAGAGCACGCCTCTAAAGAAATTAATGAACGTTCTAGTCATCTGGCTCTCAATGATCGGGAAATACAGGTGATTCCTGCCTACGAGGCTAATGCAGAAATTCTTCAATATGCTTTTACGGATGAAATCATTGATACAGAGATGCTTTATGCATCAATCATGACCTTTGATGATATTCAATCTTTTAATTCTAGTATTTTTATAAATGTGGATAATTTTGAAAGTGCCTATAAAAACCTAACTATTCTCAATATTAATCACCGCATGTTAGATCAGGGGAAAACCCCACTTTTAGAGATTAAGTTCTCATTAGAAAATCAAACTTATTATGCCTATGCCTATGGTGAAATATCTAAACATTGTGGCGATCGCCCTGTGGCCTCACTTATTATCCCAGGGAGTGGCTTAAATCAGTCCAGTGCTATTTACCACCAAGATCAAGAGAATTATCATTATGGCATTATCGAATCTCTTGACAGTATTGATGGAGATACGTTTGTTTTCATCAAGCCTAATGAAGATGGTTTAGCTTGGCATAATGGCGAATATAAACTGAATAATGATTTCATTATTAATTATCATTTAAATCGCGGTAGTTCCTATTCCGCTAGCTATATTGTTCAAAGTTTAGCAATAATGAAATACTTGAATGAATGTTATGAAACAACGATTGTTGCAGGCTTATCTCAGGGAGGAGGAGCAACGCTTCTGAATGCACTACAATCAAGACCAGATATTGCCATTGTCGCTTCTGGTCATAGTGTTTTAATGAACCAGTTTGAGTGGTCGGGCCATAATCAAATTATTATTCCTACAGGTGTTTATGGACGAGTGACCGATCCCGATCTCATTACTCAAAAATTAAGGGTATTACCAACTCAGTTTCTTTTCACCTACGGTAAAGATGAGATAGGTTTATTTAAGATTGAAGCAGAGGAAGAAGTCACGTGCCAGCTACTATACACCCTGGAGAATGTAACGTGCTTGATCCATGGAGATGGCCATATCTTTCCCCAAATAGAGATTAAAGAGTTTCTAAGTCAATTTTTTTAGGATGGACAAGGGAACAAAATGTGTGGGATCACGGGACTTCTGAATTTCAACCATGAACAGATTTACGCAGACGTATTGAAAAAAATGACCGATGCGATCGCCCGCCGTGGCCCAGGACTATACTTAAGAGGAGCGTAATGTACCCAAGGGGGTAATAATGCAAGCTCCTGCGCCTATCCTCTCACTATATGAGGTTGACTTTCATGCCTGGACAGAGCAACAAGCTGAGGCCCTAAGGTCTGGGCAGCTAAACCAACTGGATATTGAGAACCTGGCGGAGGAGATTGAATCCTTGGGAAAGCAGCAGCGGCAGGAACTTGAAAATCGTTTGGGGGTTTTATTAGGGCATCTCTTGAAATGGTACTATCAACCTGAACGACAATCCGTTAGTTGGTTTTGTACTATTTGCCATCAACGAGAAGAAATTGCATTGCTGATTAAAAGAAATCCTAGTCTCAAACCTTACCTAGAGGAAGCAATCGGCATTGGCTATCGTAAGGGTTTATATCTTTTTGCTAGTGAAACGGGTCTAAATCCGCAAACAGTCTTCCAAGCCTGTCCCTTCTCCATTCAGCAAATTTTTGAGGAGCCGATAGATTTTCCTGAACTCTCACCCACGAAAAATTATGACAAGTAAGAATATAAAAATCTAGAATACTGAACAAGTGGAGAACCATTCATAAATGTGTGGGATCACGGGCCTTTTAAATTTCAACCATGAACAGGTTTCCGCAGACGTATTGAAAAAAATGACCGATGCGATCGCCCACCGTGGCCCCGATAGTGAAGGTGTTTTTATCGATGGGTGTGTTGGTTTAGGCCATCGGCGTTTGGCTATTTTGGATCTTTCGGCGGCCGGCCAGCAGCCCATGGTGAGTGCCGATTATCGGTTTATTTTGAGCTATAACGGTGAGGTTTATAATTACCAAGAGTTGCGATCGCAGTTAGAAGAACGAGGCTACTGGTTTCGATCTCAAACAGATACAGAGGTAGTGTTATATGCCCTTGTGGAATGGGGAGTCACAGCCTTTGATTTCTTTAATGGCATGTTTGCCCTAGCTCTCTGGGATCGAAAGGAAAAAACGTTACTATTGGGGCGCGATCGCTATGGCATCAAACCCCTGTATTACACAACCCTGGGAACAACATTTCTCTTTGGCTCCGAACAAAAAGCAATTCTTGCCCACCCCACCGCTAAGCCTGAACTGGATAAAGAGGCACTCCTAGAATATTTTACATTTCAAAATATTTTTACTAATCGCACCCTGATCAAGGGGATCAAGTTATTACCAGCGGGCCATTATGGTCGTTTACACTTGGCTGAATCACCGGAATTGAAGCTCAGTCGCTATTGGGATTATCGTTTTCGGGAACCCGATGGCCATGTGGATCTGCGGGAGTACCGCGAAGAGTTGGATCGACTCCTTCAGCAAGCGGTGAATCGGCAGCTAGTGGCAGATGTGGAAATGGGAGCCTACTTGTCTGGGGGCATGGACTCAGGAACATTGACGGCCCTAGCTGCGCGGCAATTACCCTATATTAAAACCTTTACCTGTGGTTTTGATTTAAGTTCCGCGTCTGGAATTGAACTGGCCTTTGATGAGCGGGTAAAAGCGGAAGCTATGTCAGCCCGATTCAAAACTGAGCACTACGAAATGGTACTCAAGGCCGGGGACATGGAGCGGTGTCTACCCAAACTTGCCCGACATTTAGAGGAGCCACGGGTGGGACAGAGCTATCCCAATTATTACGTGGCCCAGTTAGCCAGTAAATTTGTTAAGGTAGTCTTATCCGGTAGTGGGGGTGATGAACTCTTTGGCGGCTACCCCTGGCGGTATTATCGGGCGGCTAAAAACCAAGATTTCGAGCATTATATTGATCAGTATTATCTCTATTGGCATCGCCTAGTGAGTAATTCTGATTTAAGACGCATATTTGCCCCAGTGTGGTCAGAGGTCAAAGATGTGTGGACGCGGGATATTTTCCGAGATGTGTTTGCCACCCATGATAATGCCCTGGATTGTCCCGAAGATTATATTAATCACTCCCTGTATTTTGAAGCTAAAACCTTTTTACATGGTTTGTTTGTCGTAGAAGATAAACTAAGTATGGCCCATGGTTTAGAGAGTCGAGTTCCTTTCATGGACAATGATTTGGTAGAGTTTGCCATGGGATGTCCTGTTGAGTTTAAACTCAATAATTTAGTTGAGGTCATCCGGATTAATGAGAATGAACCAGGGAATAAACCACAAAAATATTTTCAGAAAACCAATGATGGTAAACAAATTTTACGAGATGTGATGGAGCGATATATTCCCACTGAGATTACCCAGGCTGTGAAACAGGGGTTCTCATCCCCAGATGCAAGTTGGTTTAAGGGAGAAAGCATTGAATTTGTAAAACGCTGTTTGCTGGATTCCAACGCCCATATTTATCAGATTCTAGATCGTCAAGCGGTGAGTTTACTGATTGAAGAGCATTTAGAGGGAAAACAAAATCGGCGATTGTTAATTTGGTCGTTATTAAATATTGAGCAATGGTTACAGGAGTTTCTAGGAGGAGTTCTCTAAGTAGAGTTAGATATGAGTGATACGCCAATGCCATTATCCCTTTATCAAAAAGATTTTTATGCTTGGACTCAGGAGCAATCCCATGCGCTAGCAGGGCAAAATTCTGAAAATTTAGACTGGAAAAATTTAGCCGAAGAAATTGCAGATTTGGGAAATCGACATTATGATCAGTTAAGCTATCGTTTAAGCATTTTAATTGGTCACTTACTTAAATGGAAATATCAGCCTAATATTCAAAGTAATTCCTGGAAAGCAACTATCCGTGAGCAACGCCGTAAAATCATACGATTACTCCAGCGTAATCCAGGATTAAAGAACCGTTTGGAAGAAGCATTTGCAGAAGCCTGGTTGGATGGTCGGGATTTGGCTATTCGTGAAACTGGATTAGATGATGGAGCGTTTCCTGAAGACTGTCCGTTTTGTTTATCACAAATTCAAGATGACCATTACTGGCCCTAGGAAAATAAATGAATATTGTATTTATTGGAGCAAGTCAGTTTGGCCTTCGTTGCCTTAATAAGATTGTTGAATTAAATTGTTGCAATATTACTGGTGTTGTCACAGCACCTGAGACTTTTTCCATTTCCTATCGCCCTGAAGGTGTTACAAATGTTTTATACGCAAATTTTTACAACTACTGCCAAATTCATAAGACCAATTATATTCAAATTAAGAATGGAATGAACGACTCCACACTCTTTGAAGTTGTTCAATGCTGGAAGCCTCAGATGTTTATCGTTTCAGGCTGGTATCATAAAATTCCTAAGGTATGGCGTAAATTAGCACCTGCCTATGGACTTCATGGATCATTATTGCCTGACTACAGTGGTGGTGCTCCATTGGTATGGGCAATAATTAATGGAGAGAAAAAAACAGGCATTACATTTTTCCAACTAGAAGATGGTATTGATAATGGGCCTATTGTGGGGCAAAAAAGTGTAGAAATTGATGCCGAAGATACAATTAAAACTTTATATCAGCGTGTTGAAATTTTAGGTCTTCAGCTTATTGAAGAGTATATTCCAGAACTCATTCAAGGATCAGCAACTCTCATGCAGCAGGATGAAACAAAACGTAGAATTTTTCCACAACGCTCTCCAGAGGATGGACTTATTAACTGGGAGTGGACGGCAACTCAAATTTATAATTTCATTCGTGCTCAAACCCATCCTTATCCTGGAGCATTTACCATGTTTAATGGAAACAAATTAATTATTTGGAAGAGTCGCTTAGTAAATGATATTTATGAATCAGATGACTTAAAAACCGGTGAGGTTTTACAAGTAAATGGATCATTTTTTGTACAAACAGGAAGAGGAATTATTGAGCTGCTAGAAATTAATTATAATGGGAATGATATTTCTAAGAATGAAATTGACATAAATATTCCTAAAGAAACTATATTCTATAGTTAAAATAATGCTGTAATAATAAAAAACAAATGAAATTCAGTCAAATGAGTAAAATAAAACTAGAAATAGAAGTAACTTGGCAAAATCGTATTTTTCAACACTTCTTTATTAATACATCTCAGATAATTAGAAACTGAATACAATGAAGATAGGTTTTTATGGTGGTTTAGCCAACAACACATATGTGGCAGCAAAGTCATTTCATCGACAAGGTATAGATGTTGTATATATCAGAGATATTGTAGATACTTTTCCTTTTAGTCAGCCTGTTTGGGAAGATGTATCATTCACTCTGTCTTATGAAGATATATCTAATTGCCATTTTACACGACAAAAATGGACTGAAATAGAAGAAAAACTTGGCTGGCAATTACCAGAATATATGCTTGACCCAAGTAAAATAGATGGAAAACTAACAGAGTATTATCAAAATAACCTTATTCTAAATTTCTGGTATTTACGAAAATCTGAATATAGAAAAAAAATAATTTTAGCGATGCAGTCAGTTGACTGTTTAATTGTTTGTGGTATTGAAGCAACAATATTGGCATGGGCATCAGGTAGACCATATATAATATGGCCACATGGGGGAGATATTCGCTTCGCTTCTGATTTTGATCAAAAATGGACATCAACGTTAAATAATATTAAGAAAGAATTACAAAGATATGTTCTAAAAGAAGCATATAAAAAATGCTTGTGGATTGGTTCTCACGATCCAACAGGAATCGGTGGTCATGTTACTCCTATCAACTACTCCATTGAATATTTTCCTCTACCATTGAAAGGAAAGAAAAGATTACCTAAAAAAGAACGCTCAAATAAATTAAAACAGTGTCTAGAAAAACTGCAAATTAACGTGTCAGAAAACAGCTATTGTGTATTTATACCATCCCGTATAGACTACTATTGGAAGGGAACAGATCGTTTACTTGCTGCTATAGAACATATCCAGCCAAATAATATACATTTTCTTTTTAGTGGTTGGGGTAAAGATTATTACAAGGCTAAAAATAGAATGAAAGAATATAGTTGCTGCACATTTATGCCCTGTGCTATTTCCAAGCCCATTCTTTACGAATTATTTTCCTCCGTCGATTTGGTAATAGATCAATTTTGCTTGGGAACCTATGGAACATCTGCATTAGAGGCTATCAGCGTAGGAACACCAGTTATGATGTTTATTAAAAATGAAGCATTTGCTCACAAAGAATGGTTGCCACCACCTGTTTTAAATGTTAAATCCGCAGATGAAATTACTAAGTTCTTAATCAAGATTGATACGGGATGTCTTGATTTTGATTTCTATAGCTCTGAGATTACTCGGTGGTTTAATAAAACGCATAATGAAACTATTGCCGTTTCTAAAGTTTTTTCTAAGATTGAAGATTCCTTAGCTGCTCTATGAAAAGCTACCTTCATAAAATTGAACCTCTCTCTCCACTAATTAGATGCTGGCCCTATCCTTATCTTGCAGGACTATCATTATCTAATGATGCAGAATTTATGAGTTTTGATTTTTTTGATACATTAATGAAATTCTTGAATACTAAAACTTTAACTCCGTTAGGAAAAGGTTTAGGACTAGATATTTCTTCTAGTTTTTTCTTTTATTCTGCTCATCCGTATAATTTTTCTTACTTTGATGGACATAATATAAATGCTCCCTGTAAAGATTACTATTCTAGAATAAATGAATATTTACAATCAGGATGGTTGGATACTATTCACGCCTATGGTGACTTTGATACTGTTGGTGGTTTTTCTAGAGCACATGCTATTCGATGCTTTGACATACTTGCCAATATTGGGGTTTCTATACCCATTTTCACTAACCATGGTGGAGTTGAAAATATTCAAAATATTGGCCGAGATGCACTGTATCATCAAGGAGATATTAAGCACAGTCAAGCATATCATGCAGATTTGTTAGCTCAACATGGCATACGTTATGTTTGGACAGATTCAATGTTGACACAGCAAATAGAGAAACAGAGAATAAATTTACGTTTACGGTTGTCTTTGATAAAAAAAAGCATTTTGAAAAAAAAGATGCAAAAAAATACAGCTTACTTTATTGAGTCCAATGATATTTCCTGTCCTATTAAATTACAAGATGAATCTATTTTTATAGGCTTTCAGCGTTTTCGTTCAACTGGTAAAAACGCTCCCAATCTTTCCTCATTAGCTTATCAACTACATCAAATTCCCTGGTCGGATTTTTATAAATACCATATGGGAATTATATTTTATCAACACTTTGGTGTAATCTATCGCAATGCTGGCAAATGTTTTCCTGCAACAATTGATGCTATCAAGGAACATCCAGAAACCTATTTAACCCCATTTTATTTTTTGAAAAATGAGAAAATATCAGGTAAACTCTGGATAGCCTCACTAGAAAGCTTTCTTAATTACGTAAGCATGATCAGAACAACTACAGTAACTCAAGAAGTTGATGGAGTTTACTGCCTGCATAATGAAAATTTAAAAAATTGCTTTAATGTAATGGAAGCTCAAAAATATTACATGGGGCTAACAATTTATATCGATCCATCAAAGTCTATACAAATTAAATCGGAAAATAAAAAATTAAAAATTGATTATAATGGCCCTGATGAAATGGGACGTTATTCTTGTACAGTTTCCTTTTTAAGGAAAAATAATATATGGTTATAAATAGTCAACATTCTGGTTTTAAATTAATTAAAAGACTATTGATTCTTTCGATTCCTATAATATTTTTTTTTCTTGGGTTATTTATAGGTCATTATAGATTTGCTTCATTTATAGAACTCATAAACCTTCATAGATTGAAAGTAAATACTCCTACAACTAATCAAGTGAAGTATCCACATCGTCCAAACCTTAATGTTATTAATGACTCGGATATATTGCTTTATAGTGATTTACTCTCAAAAAATCAAGAATACAAATTTAAGTACAAGGAAATCTTATTAAATGATTTTGCTTACGATATAGGACTTGATTTCCCAAATTCCTGTTCTTCCATGCAATATAAGTGCTTGATAAATAACGAAAATATTTTAGCGGCTTATATTGATAAATTGCACATGTCTCCCACTGAAGAAGCTGTACTGCTTATTCATGGAAATTCTCTTGTTCCAGATGATTTTTTTAATGACCATGATAAATTTTATTCAAACCATATAGGATTGTTTCTGTTTCAAAAACAATTTGATGTTGTTGCTCCTTATGTAACTCATAATTCACGTTTTCAAAATGCTAGAAGACGATTAGCTTCACGTTTTCAGCAATCATGGATATATCTTGATATACAGAGGCTTAAAATTATTTTGAAGGATTTAGCTACCAAGTATAAAACTATTCATATAATTGGAACATCATACGGTGCATATCTTGCTGGAAATTTAATACTTGATCTTCAAGAGTCTAAATCACTTTTAATAGACCAATTAGGATTAGTTTTATGTATTGAAGGATGGGTTGATGAAAGAAGTTATTATACAGATGAAAACAACTTGTTTGCATGGAACTGGGAAATGGTTTTTCCTGGAATTTCTCGAGAAATGATGATTTCTGCCTTTGATTTTCCTTACTTTATGGTTGCGTATGGAACAAATCAAAAACAATTCTATAATAATGTATACAATGAAGTAGAAAGTTATTTTCCAAATAGAATCATTCAATATGAAGGTGGTCACGAATTTAATGCAGCTGCAATTAATATTGCATTCTCAAAATACAGAACTCACTTAGAAAATAAAAATAAATAGTAAAAAAATGAGTTATCTTCAAAAAATTATAAACCTACATGAAGCTATTACATTGGCTGGATGGAATATTCCTGCAGAAATCTTGAACTGTCTTTCACCTTATGAACAGGAGTTCATGGGAATTGAACTGACTGGTAATCGAAGCCTAACTTATTATGAACAACGTTTAAAAAACTTAGGATTTACTCAACTAGATACAGTTATCGATGCAGGATGTGGAATCGGACAGTGGTCAATAGCTTTGTCCAAAATGAATTGGCAGGTTAAAAGTATTGATATAAATACAGGTAGACTTCTGGTAGGCCAATACTTGGCTCAAGCTATGAAAGTTGACAATATCGAATTTCAATATTCATCATTAGAAAATATGCCTTTTCCTGAGCAATCTGTAGATGGTATTTTTTGCTATGGGGTATTTATGTTTACTCAGATGCCTATTGTCATGAAAAAGTTTTCTCAAGTATTAAAACCTGGAGGTAGGCTTTACCTTAATGCTAATTCTTTGGGCTGGTATTTTCATTTATTATTGGATCGTGGCTTTAAGCAACGTAATTATGGGCTAGTCAAAACTACTCTGAGGATGATATTTAGAACGATCACTGGCAAGAAGCAGAATATTGTTGTTGGTCAAAAATGGTTGAGATTTCTATTAGAACAGCATGATTTTTCTCTTACTGAAATAGGTCCAGAAGGAAGTATTATGATTCATAATGAAGGTTCATTAAAAGTTATACCTGCATATTCAGATAGTTTTTATGGGTATCCTGCAATCATTGAAGTTCTTGCAATTAAAAAGCCACGCATATCATAGCCACTTAATTTTATATTATAATATGTGGATAAAAAATATCAAAAATAAAATGAACTTTATTCGTCAATCTAAATTACGAGAAGAGTTAAAAAGTTATATAAAACCATGTAATAGTCTACTCTATGCATATAAATGTTACAAAGGAGGGGTAAATCGTCTCCATGCGATTAATAACGAAAATATTGTAGTTAACAATTTATCGTCAGATATTATCCAGTCTCCTGGTTATGTAATAATTGAGCGTTCAGTTTATGATCTAACAGAATCTGGGCTTTATCGTTTTTATAAACTGAATACTTTTAATGAGCAACGAATTGTTGTTAAAACCCCCTTTGATATTTTTAATTTTATTGGTTATCTTTGGGAATATGGGTTTTTAGATTTCCTGTCTTCTGAATTACAAATTGAGCGTCAAAAACTAAAACATGGAGTTATTACAGCTGCTTGTAGTGATCTATCCCGATTGGCCGCTATGTTATTAAATCAAGTGGGTATAGAAACGCGACTTGTTGCATCAGCAACCTTGGAGTCTTGGAATGGATTTGATGATGGACACACATTTTTAGAAATTAAGAATGACTTTGGAGAATGGATTGTATATGACCCTAGTTTTTCAGTTTTGTTTTATTTAAAGGAGCAACCTACAAATCTAATTAATATATGTAAATATCTTAAACACAATAATGTGACGTTACATCTCTTACCCGCAAATCGTGGTCATTCCCATTTTATAAATCAAGGCTATGATTATGGCTTTTGGGTTGATGAACGCAACATCAATAAAGAAGCATTACTCGAGTGGTACAAGCATGTTATTCAAGTGCCAATTATTATTGGTTTAAGCAAATATGAATTTCCTGCTACTTTTATCTCAAATAGTGATTTAAAAAGATTTTTATTAAAAAACTATACGCCCTTGTCAGATGATAAATTTTATCAGTTATACTATCCATAATTACTGTAATGAGTTAAAAATATGAAGAGGTTATTGCTGCTATTAATTGAGTTGTTGTATTTACCATGCTTATTTATTTTATGTTTTATCTCTCGTTTTATTAACAAGAAAATTGATATTGGATTAGGGCCAGAACCGTTAATTAATAATATTTATCACAAGAAGGCACTTCAAGCTTACAATTATACTGCTGAAACTTTCGTTACACAAACTTATTTTATTGTAAAGGATTTTGATAGGAAATTCATTTTTAGTAATAAGTTTGCTTCTATCTTTTTTTTAAGAATATTGCATATAGATTTTTTATATTTAATTTTTACGTATAAATGTTTGTACTCTTATTTTAATGGATGTTTACTTAATTCAAGTATACTTTGGACTTTCGAACCTTATTTATTAAAAGTAGCAAACATCAAAATCATATTAATGCCCTATGGTGCTGACATACAAGACTTAATTCGCACTCCAAATCTTGTTTTTAGACATGCTATGTCCAGTGATTATCCACTGCATCGATTGAAAAATAAATTAATTTCTCGAAAAATTGATTTCTGGATAAAAAATGCTTCCCACATTATTTCAGGATGTGATTGGGTAGATTATATGTATCACTGGGATACCCTTATGGTTGCTCATTTTTCCATTGATACTTCTCTATATAAATATCTCTCTCCATTAGAGAAAACTAATAATAGTAAATTTAGAATTCTTCATGCTCCTAATCATCGCAATATTAAAGGTACGCAATTTGTTATTGAGGCAATTGAGTCTCTTCAGAAAGACGGTGAAGACATTGATCTTATTCTTTTAGAAAAAGTCTCTAATCAAGAAGTACTCCATGAAATTCAAAAAGCTGATTTGGTGATTGATCAGTTAATTATTGGTTGGTATGCTATGTTTGCCATTGAGTCCATGGTATTATCTAAGCCTGTCATTTGTTATCTTAGGGATGATTTGCTTTACCTCTATCGGTGTGCTGGACTTATTTCCTCAGATGAGCCACCACTTATTAATTCCAATCCTCTTTCATTAAAAGCCGACTTAAAAAGAGTGATTCATGATCCTAATTATTTATCGCTAATGTCAAAAAAAGGTAAAGCTTATGTTGAAAAAGTTCATTCGATTCACGCAGTTGGTGCAGTATTTGACACAATTAATCGATCTATTGACTTACATCCTTCTACAAAATGAATATCATACTGACTGGCGCAAATGGTCTTTTAGGTAAAGTATTACAAACAAGTCTAGTTAGAGAGCATCAGGTTTTTGCTTTAGTTCGTCAGTCCTTAAAAGTTCCCATCCCAGGCATTCATTATATTATTACTGATTTTAGCCAACAATTTTCATATTCACATTTACCTAAACAAGTTGATGCGATTATTCATTTAGCTCAATCTACTTATTTTCGGGAATTTCCTGATAAGGCGTTAGATATTTTTAATGTTAATATTGCCTCTACAGCTTACCTGTTAAACTATGCCCGTCAAGCTAATATCCGTATATTTATTTATGCTTCCTCTGGTGGTGTGTATGGAAATAGCCATCAACCCTTTCATGAAAATTCACCCATTGTCCCCCCTGGGAAACTTGGTTATTATCTAGGAAGTAAACTATGTAGTGAAGTTTTAGTGCAAAGCTATGCTGCATTTTTTCAAGTGATTGTTCTCCGTTTCTTCTTTATGTATGGCCCTGGGCAAAGACGTTCGATGTTAATTCCACGCTTAATGGATAGTGTTAAATATCATCGTCCAATTACATTGCAAGGGGTTAATGGCATTCGTATTAATCCGATTCATGTTCTAGATGCTGCTGCCGCTGCGATCGCCACACTTAATAGTTCAGAAAGTGCCACCTTTAATATTGCTGGACCAGAAGTTCTCTCACTTCGCCAGATTGCTGAAACCATGGGCAACTATCTTAATATTGAGCCACAGTTTCAAACTATCTCAGGAGAGCCACGAGATTTAATTGGTGATAATACAGCAATGTGTGAAAAACTACAAAAACCTACAAGGCAAATTAAAAATTATTTAAATGATATTATTTGAATCTGATTAATAATGAACTTTGTTTTATGAAAGTCTTGCATTTACCTAGTGCCGTAGGTGGTAATCCTCAAGGTTTAAGTAAACACTTAAATCAGCTTGGTATTCAGAGTGAAACATGGGTGTTTAAGCAAAACTACATTCAATATCCCGTAACCAAAGTTCTTTTTTCGCAAAATGATTTTCTTATATCCCGTGAAATGAAGCGCTTAAAGGCTTTCTTGTATGTTTTTGCAGACTATGATGTTATTCATTATAATTTTGGCTCTACATTGTACAGTTGGGAGTCTATGTATCCTAACGATAACTCCTTTCTTAAAAAAAGATTTCGCTCCTTTTATTCAGCCTATTTAAGTTTTATGCAACTATTTGAGCTTAATATCTTAAAATGGCGCAAAATTTTAGTTTTTGTTCATTATCAAGGAACAGACGCTCGCCAAGGAGATTACTGTATAGAGCATTTTGGCCCTGAGGTTGGTCCCCAGGTTAGTTATCAATTTTATACCCCTGAATCAGATGTTCGGAAACGAAGAGAGATTCAGCGTTTGTCCAAATACTGTAAAAAAATTTATGCCTTAAATCCAGACTTAATGTATGTATTGCCTCCCCAAACTGAGTTTATTCCCTATAGCCATATTTCATTGAATGAATGGACTCCTAACTATACCCAACTTCAGAATCGGCCTCTAAAAATTGGTCATGCACCTAGTAACCGTAAAGCAAAGGGAACTCAATTCCTCCTTGATGCCCTAGATAACTTAAAACAAGAAGGCTATAAATTTGAGTTAATTCTTGTTGAAGGAATGAGTCATGCAGATGCGAAAGCACAATATCAAGATATAGATATTCTAGTTGATCAATTATTATTAGGATGGTACGGCGGATTAGCAGTAGAGGCTATGGCCTTGGGTAAGCCAGTTATCGTCTATATTCGTGAGCAAGATTTAGGATTTGTTCCACCTGAAATGGTCAATGATTTTCCTTTTATTCAATCAAGCTTAGAGACAATTGAAGAAACACTTCGCCTGGTTTTGAAAATGCCAAGGGAAAAGTTATGGGCGATCGCTCAGCAAAGTCGAGCATATGTTGAGAAATGGCATGATCCTCTCAAAATCGCATCAAAGATTCTCAAGGATTATGAAAGTTTTTTGAGTTGATATATTCCTATAGCTACGATTGAATTAAAATTAATGGATTTTACCCTTGACATAAAATTTGTCGCGTTCCCATCGGCTTGCTTCATTTAGCAGTGTCCTACACTGAGCCAACTAATCTGTGACCGTCCCTGAATAACCATTCCTCTATTGATCCGCAGCAATATCCGAAGTGTCCGCTGCTGGGCCGCTTCTTTAGCATACAGAGAACTGCATTCCCAGTCAGATATGATTTGGTTTAGCTATATATTTCTGGAATCATTCAACGTTAAAATCACAGATAAAATAAGATTCACGAATCAGGCTGGGGGTAGTTCGAGTATGGGTAGTATCATCGGTTTTGTAGCGATCATTGCTTACTTTATTGGTTTTTGGCGGTTTTGGCAGGGGTTCGATCGCACCCACTATAGTCAATATCGTCTTCCCCTTGCGGCCCTATGGCCCCTACTCCTCATCGCCAATAAATCCTATCGGGAAAATTTTAGCCGCGCCCTGAAAGGATAGTTTTTCCTTGAGCAATGCCCATCTAGGGTTGGGCCAAGAGCCTTGGGGTGATCGCGGGTATCAGGTCTGGCTCATTGGTGGCACCCAAGAAAGTCGGGAGATTGCCCACCTCCTTTTAGAGTATGGTCTTTCCTGTGTTGTGACGGTAACAACGGCAGCGGCTCGTCATCTCTATCCGGTTCATCCCCAATTGCATATTGTTGTAACAACGCTGCGGCAGGAAGAGGCTAAACCCTTTCTGCAATGTCATCGTATTCAAGTCATAATTGATGCGTCTCACCCCTTTGCGGTGGCCATCTCCCAACTGGCGATCTCCCTGAGTCAGGAGCTATCCTTACCCTACCTGCGTTTTGAACGGCCGTCGGCCCCATCCGCCATTGGCGCATCTATCCAACTGGCCACCATTGATGAGTTGATTCAGGGGGATTATTTGAATCAGCAGCGGGTCTTACTCACGTTGGGATACCGATTTTTAGCCCACTTTACGTCTTGGCACGATCGCTCCACGTTGTTTGCCCGCATTTTACCCTCCATTCCCGCCCTGACGGCTGCATTAGCCGCTGGCTTTTCTCCAAATCGATTAGTTGCCCTGCGGCCGCCCATTAGTGAGGATTTAGAACGGGCATTGTGGCAGCAGTGGCGTATTTCCCTGGTGGTTACTAAGGCATCGGGGGCCCCTGGCGGCGAACAGATCAAACAAAACATTGCCGCCCAATTGGGGGTGCAACTGATTACGATTAACCGGCCAGAGATCGCCTACCCGCTTCAGACGAGAGATCGCCAAGGGGTGATCCAATTTATTAAAACCTTGGGCTGGAAACCCGTCTCCTAGGGTAAAGAGAGTCAGGTTTCCAGGGGAAACTGGCCCCGCTGCTTGCGGGACTCTAGGGCTTGGGCAATGAGATCCAATAGTCCAGGGGCCTCTTCTTGAATCGTCAACAGGAGCCGCTCTCCAATGGCAACTTCCGCACTATCCGCCGAAGATTGGGTGGTGCCAAGGCGAATCAATTCCCGTAAACGGGGTACGGTTGTATCCACAATTTCCACTAATGCCCCCAAACAGCGGAAAAACTGCCGTTCCGTCAAGGTGCCATCCTCTAGGGGAAATTCAATAATGGCCCGAACTTCACCATCCCGGGAATCGTATTCCCATTGCAGCATTTTCGTTTCCCAGGAAATACAAAGGAGGGTCTGTAAAATGGCTTCCTTGTAGCGGTGATGCTTCACCCCAGGCAAGATGTCAGGACTGTAGATCTTGAAAAACTCGCCATCTTCATCGAGTTGGATAATGACAATAAAACGATCCAGGTGATCTCCGGTGACACCCGTAATAATCTGATTATCGCTGAGGACAACTTTGTAGTTGAGCTTGTGGTTATCCAGATAACGGGAGATTTGATTCAGGGTAATAGCCATCGATCAATACCGGAGCAGGTATGTTGATCATCTGGCCACAGCCTCCCCTTCCACAAGCCTCAATTAGGGTATCTTAAACAATTAGACCTGTTAATTTTCTTTACAATTATGATTGCTCCCCTCCCACCCACCCCAGAAACCCTGCCCCTGGAAACAGAATTTGCCCTCGATCAGTCCGCTCGGCGGAGTCGATGGATGCAGCGGGTGTTAACGCCAGCCCTACGCTGGTGGCTATTATCCCAAGTGGAAGGGGCCGCCGAACTGGATATTACCCTAGGAGCCGGCGATCGCCAATTACTTTCAGGTTATTTGCCCCTAGTGCAGGTTAAGGCAAAACAGGTAATTTATCAGGGCCTCCACCTGAGCCATTTAGAGTTACAGGGGCAAAATATCCGCGTCAATTTAGGTCAAGTGGTGCGAGGGAAGCCGCTCCAACTCTTGGAAGAGGTTTACGTCCAGGCCCAGCTATTCCTCAATGCCACAGACTTGCAGGCCTCCCTGGGGTCAGATTTAATGCGGTCAGCCCTGACAGATCTACTGCGGATTTTAGAGGTACAGGATCGGCGGGCATCGGGCATGGGCCTCGAACAGTATGGTGTTCAGGAGGCAGAATTGAGTCTAGGCCATGGGGAGGTCAGCGGTGTATTTGGGTTGCAAACGGCGGAAAATGGCCCCCGTTCCCTGACCTTTCGCAGTGGCTTAACCCTGGAAAATGCCCATACCCTTTGTTTTCAAGACTTTACTTGGTTAGAAATGGATTTACCGCCCCGTAATATTGCCATTGATCTGGGGCCCGGAGTGAACTTAGAAACCCTTTCCATCCAGCCCGATGGATTAGCCTGTCAGGGGGCGATCGCTATTGATCCTGAAGCCCATTTATCCTGAAGTAATGTCCTAGGGATGGAGAGAAACGTAAGGTGAGGAGAAGTAAGATATTGTAAAAACGTGAAACATCTTGAACCAGATACAGTCAAGGCATACAAGTACATACAGGTAAAGTCAAAACATAAAAGAATTTCTAAGCCAATGATTTGCATATTTCTGGGAACCCATGGGTTGTACACTAATGCCCATAGACTTAGAATCTATAGACTAGGAAATAGTAAGAATAGGGGAAACAGTTAAAAATAGGGAAAGGATAGACATCAATCAATTGTAGATCAAGGTAGTTGAACTGTAACAATTAGGCTCTAAATGTCCCTGTGCCGATTGTATTTTAAGAGTTGTTTTAAGAGTATTGTGTTTTAGGAATATGAGGAGTGTCTTGTGCTGCGAATCCTGTGGATTACTCAACTCAACTTTAAGAATTTGAATGTTCGTCCCAAAACGGCATTCTCTAGTTTCGGTGTGGGCTTACTGTTCTGGTTAGCCTTGATTTGGCAATTGCCCGCCCTAGCCGTAGAGTTACGGGTTGCCATTGTGGAAGCGGCGCGGCAGGTGCGGGTTGGTAGTTCCACTTCAGCCCGACTCCGGGATCATTCCGGTCAAGTGGTCTCCACCCTAGGGGCGCGACAGGGGCTAACGGCAACCCTCAGTGGCGGACAAATTCAGGTTGGTGGAGTTCGGAGTCCACGGGTATGGCTACAACCGGATGATGGCGGCTATGTCCAAATTGGCGATCGCTGGTATCGGGGTCGGGTGCAATTGGTGAGTACCAGCCGAGGATTGGCGGCCATTAACTATGTTCACCTCGAAGATTATCTACCCAGTGTCGTTGGCAAAGAAATGTATGTGTCCTGGCCCCAAGAGGCCCTAAAGGCCCAAGCCGTCGCCTCTCGATCCTTTGTCCTATTTCGCCGCGATCGCGAACTACGGCGAGGCAACACCCTCTATGACGTTGGGGCCACAGTCACCCATCAGGTGTATCCCGGTGTCAGTAGCGAGGCCCCCAGCACCCTAGCTGCCGTTGCTGCGACCCGTGGCCAAGTTCTCACCCACCATGGCCAAATCATTGAATCCGTCTTCCATGCCTCCGCAGGGGGCCATACCGAAAATTCCGAGCATGTGTGGAGTGGTGCTGTGCCCTACCTCCGGGCGGTTCCCGATTTTGATCAGGCGGCCCCCAATTATCAGTGGACGGTGCGCTTTACGGCGGCCCAGATGCGTCAACGAATTCCTGGAATTGGCAATATTTTGGCCCTGCGCCCCGCCCAAACCACGCCCAACGGCCGGATCATTTCCATGCAGGTGGTGGGGGATGCCGGTAGCCGCACGATTACGGGGGCAGAATTACGGCGGGTCTTAGGCCTGCGAAGTACCCTGCTGATGGTCAATCCCGAACTGGGTCTGATGGCAGATAGTCAGCAGCGATCGCCGACTCCCGTTGCCTTCCAAATCATTGGCCGCGGCCATGGCCACGGATTAGGCATGAGTCAGTGGGGAGCCTTGGCTCTGGCGAATCAGGGCTACAGCTACGATCAGATATTGCGGCATTATTACCAGGGAGTACAACTTTCATCCCTGGGCTACTAGCTCCCATAACTCTAGCTCGTAGTAAATATTAAATGCTAGATGTCAGCTATAAAACCGCTCGGGCCGGGCGGGAATGCTTGGCCACTGCTGTCGTCATTTGATGGTGGTGACTGACGTTGAGGGGTTCAAGGTTGAGACGATAGCCCACATTCCGCACCGTTTGAACCAGGCGGGGTTGTTGGGGATCTACCTCTATTTTTTTCCTGAGAGCTAAAATATGGGTGTCCACGGTACGGGGATTGTCGATATTATCGGGCCAGGCCCGGTTGAGCAATTCCTGGCGACTCAAGGGATTGCCCCCTGCCTGAGCTAAGACATAGAGCAGACTAAATTCCTGGGGGGTTAGATCCACGGGACTATCCCGTACCAACAGACGGCGTTGCACCAAATCAATTTGCATATCCCCACAGTTCAGGTATGCCGGTAATAGGGGACGACTGCGACGACTCAGGCAATCGATACGGGCTAGAAACTCCTGCATACCAAAGGGTTTCGTTAAATAATCATCGGCCCCGGCCCGCAAACCGGTGACAATATCCACCTCCGTCGCTCGGGCAGATAGCATAAACACCAAAAGTTCCTGCTGCCGCTTCAGCCAACGACAGAGTTCGAGGCCATTCCCATCGGGCAGATCCGAGTCCAAAATCACTAAATCAGGATGACGAAGTTGAAACACTTCCTGGGCCTGTTGACAGCCGCCGGCCAAGTGAACCACATGCCCTGCCTGCTGAAGATGCCAGCCCAGTAGCGATCGCAAATGGGGATTGCCTTCTACGATCTCAATATGTACCGAGGTCTGCAAGGTTCATGCCCCCGTGGTAATCGTCACTACATTTTAGAGATGGAAGCTAATCTAGCAAATTTATCTCGACCATTTAGTAACTGTTAAGACAAAAAGATCAACCCGTTCAGCATAGGTCTCAAAATACTTCTCAAAACCCATACTCAAAACGAGTCGGGAAATGGCCAAGGCGATCGCCGGGTCTGGCTAGGATAAAATAGAGGTTCTGTCTATATTATCCGTGGTTTAATTGCCTATGCGTCTGTCCCAGATGCTTTTTGTCACCCTGCGGGATGATCCTGCCGAAGCAGAAATTCCCAGCCATAAGTTACTGGTGCGGGGGGGGTATATCCGCCGGGTTGCCAGTGGTATTTATGCTTACCTACCCCTGATGTGGCGGGTGTTGCAGAATGCCAGTCAAATTGTCCGGGAAGAAATGAATCGCTCCGGTGCCATGGAATGTTTGTTGCCCCAACTACAACCGGCGGAGCTTTGGCAAGAATCGGGTCGCTGGGATACCTACACCCAGGCGGAAGGGATTATGTTTGCCCTTGGCGATCGCCAGGAGCGGCAACTGGGTTTAGGACCCACCCACGAAGAAGTGATTACGACCATTGCTAAGGAATTAATTCGCTCCTATCGGCAATTACCCCTCCATCTCTACCAAATCCAAACAAAATTCCGGGATGAAATTCGGCCGCGGTTTGGTTTGATGCGGGGACGAGAGTTCATTATGAAGGATGGCTACTCCTTCCATCGGGATCAGGAGAGCCTTAAGGAAACCTACGCCGTCATGTATGAAACCTATTCACGGATTCTAGTCCGCTGTGGGTTGACCTTTCGGGCGGTGGAAGCGGATTCCGGGGCGATCGGTGGCTCCGGTTCCCATGAGTTTATGGTGCTAGCCGATGCGGGGGAAGATGAAGTCCTCTATACCGAGGATGGCCAGTATGCCGCCAATGCGGAAAAAGCTATATCCCAACCCCCTCCAGCCGTTCCTAGTACCACAAAGAAATCCGCCACGGTGGAAACCCCAGACGCAACCACCATTGCCGACTTAGTGGCTTGCTTGAATTGTGATCCCAGCCAAATTATTAAAAATGTGCTCTATCGGGCGATTTACGACAATGGCACGATTGTTTTAGTTTTGGTGAGTATTCGCGGCGATCAGGAGATCAACACCGTCAAACTCCACAATGAACTCAGTCGTTTAGCACCAGACTATGGGGCCGAAAAAGTGTTGGCTCTCACCGTTGCCGATGCCAATGCAACTGACTGGGCCGCCAAGCCCATTCCCCTGGGTTCTATTGGCCCCGATCTCGCCGATGATTACATTGCCCTGAACGCGGCGATCTCCCCGGCATTTTTACGGCTGGCGGATCAAACAGTGGTGGATTTGAAGCATTTTATTACGGGAGCCAATCAGGCGGGCTACCATCGCGTCGGCCTCAGTTGGGGGAAAGCCTGTGCCAAGCCTAAGCGGGTGGTGGATATTCGCCTTGCCCAAGGGGGCGATCGCGCCTGCCATGATCCTGAACAGACCCTCCGGTCGGCCCGGGGGATTGAAATTGGGCATATTTTTCAACTGGGCACCAAGTATTCCCAAGCCTTGGGGGCCACCTATACCAGTGAGGCGGGGGAAGAGCATCCCCTGGTAATGGGCTGTTATGGCATTGGCGTGTCCCGGCTAGCCCAGGCAGCGGTGGAGCAAAACCACGATAAAAACGGTATTATCTGGCCCCTAGGAATTGCCCCCTATAAGGTGATCATTGTCATTCCCAACTTGAATGATGAATCCCAGGTGGCGATCGCCCATCAGCTTTATGAGCAACTGTGGGCGGCGGGCATTGACACCCTCCTCGACGATCGCGACGAACGGGCGGGGGTTAAATTCAAGGATGCAGACCTCATTGGCATTCCCTATCGCATTGTCACCGGCCGCTCCCTAGGGGAAGGAAAGGTGGAAGTGGTGGAGCGATCCACGGGGCGATCTCAGTTGATTCCGGTTGCTGATGTGACTGGGGAGATTAAATCCTGGGTGAGTGCCACCCTAGATATTGCCCATCCAGCTTACCCCCTAGAGCTTCCTAGGTAGGAGAAGAACCACCATGCCCTCCCCTAGTCAGATTAGTGATGCGGTGCGCCAACTCTATAACACCTACCCCTTTCCGCCGGAACCACTGCTGGACGAGCCACCCCCTGGCTACAATTGGCGATGGTCCTGGCCCAGTGCCTATGGCTTTTGCACCGGAGCCTATCCGCCCCGTTTGGATGTGAACATCTTGGATGCGGGGTGTGGTACAGGGGTGGGAACCGAATACCTGGCCCACCTGAATCCAGAGGCCCGGATTACGGCAATCGATCTGAGCGAAGGGGCCCTAGGGGTTGCCCAGGAGCGGTGTCGGCGATCGCGGGCCGAGAATGTCACCTTTCACCATCTCAGCCTCACCGAGGTGGCCCAGTTGGGCCAGTCCTTTGATTTCATTAATTCTGTCGGTGTGCTGCACCATCTCCCCGATCCAGAGGAGGGTATCCGTTCCCTGGCCCAGGTTCTTGCCCCCGGTGGCTTGATTCATATTTTTGTCTATGGGGAATTGGGCCGCTGGGAAATTAAGTTGATGCAGCAGGCGATCGCCCTACTCCAAAATCAGAGAGATCAGCTCCGGGATTATCGCCAGGGTGTGGCCACGGGCCGGGCTCTCTTTGATCTTTTGCCTGCCACGAACCGGATTAAACAGCGGGATCAGGAACGCTGGGGCCTGGAAAATCAACGGGATGAATGTTTTGCCGATATGTATGTCCATCCCCAGGAAATTGATTACACCATTCCCAGTTTATTTCAGTTGATTGCCGCCTCAGGCTTGGAGTTTGTCGGCTTTTCTAACCCCAAGGTGTGGCAACTGGAGCGACTCCTGGCAAAAAATCCCCAGCTTTTAGCCCAGGCCCAAACCCTAAGCCAAGTTGACCAATATCGCCTGATTGAACTCCTGGATCCGGATACGATCACCCACTACGAGTTTTTCCTGGCCCGCCCACCCCGCCCCCAATACCACTGGCAGGAGGATACCGATTTGTTGGCGGCCCGGCCCCTTCGCCACCCCTGTATTGATGGTTGGCCCGCCGCCTGTGTATTTAATGCCCAGTACGAGGTGATCCACTTGGGCGATCGCGATCAGGCGTTTCTAAAAATGGCCACCGGCGAACATACCGTAGCAGACATCCTTGGGCAGTTAAATGAAAAACCTGGCCATCCCCCCAGTTCCCTGGATTTAACCGCTGTGCGATCGCTCTTGAACCAGGAACTCATTCTCCTGAAACCCCATTAATTGAAGCCTCTGGGGTACAATTGTCTGGAAAACTTGGCCCCAGTAGGAGTCGTGGAAAAAGGTACCTTAGTTGAATTCCGGCTGCAAAATCAGCGACGTTTAGGCGTATTCGATCGCCCTGAAGGGAAAAAGCATTGGATTCTCATTGATCAAAATCAGCAATCCCACACCGTCCATCCCCGCCAAGTAACCTACGTGGTTAACGGCAACCCTTACCGGCCCCAAGACATTGCCGCCTTTATCGCAGACGTGACTCCTCTGGTGGAGCCAGACAGCCTAGAAATTGCCTGGGAAATTATTGCAGAGGAACGCCGCCCCATTACCGCCACGGATCTGGCTCTAGTTCTTTTCAGCGAAACCTTACCCAACTATTGCTATGCTGCCCATTGCCTATTAGCGGAAGATAAACTTTATTTCAAACAAAAGGGGGAGGTCTACGAAGCCCGCTCCCCCGCCCAAGTCACCGAACTCAAGCACCAGAGCGAAAAAGAACGCCTGCGTCAAGAGGAAGAAGCGGCCTTTCAGGAGCGAATCACCCAGGCCCTCCAGGGCGAAAACGTAGACTGGGCCCCCAGCGATCGCCGCCGCCTGGATCTTCTAGAACGCTATGCAGCGGCCCTAGAGTTAACCCCCCAACTTTCTGGAGCCAATGACCTTCTTCAACAGTTAGGCCGTCCCTCCGGTCAAGGTTCAGCTTTTCAACTTCTGGTAGATTTGCAACTATGGAGTGAACACGAGAATCTCTTTCTTCGCCGTAGTCAAATTCAAACCAGTTTTCCGCAAAAGGTTGTAGACGTGGCCCAACAATGCCTCCTGAATCCACCCCCCGATTTTGATGCGGCCCATCGCCGTGATCTGACCCATTTGAAGGTCTACACCATTGATGACGAGGGCACCCAAGAAATTGATGATGGCTTGAGTATTGAATCCTTGCCCGAAGGCCGGGAACGCCTGTGGATCCATATTGCCGATCCCAGTCGTTGGCTCGATCCAGGGGATATTCTGGATCAAGAAGCCCGCCGCCGCGCCACCACAGTTTATTTACCCACGGGCATGATTCCCATGTTTCCCTCCGAGTTAGCCACGGGCCCAATGAGTTTGGTGGAAGGGGCCACCTGCTGCGCCCTTAGTTTTGGCGTAATCCTAGAGGCCAACGGCGCAGTAAGCGAGTACACCATTTGCCCAAGTTTGATCCGTCCCACCTATCGCCTCAGCTACGAAGACGTGGACATGATGCTGGAATTAGCCGTACAAGCGGAAGCGGAATTGTTGGCGATCGCCCAATGGGGCCAAATTCGCAACCAATGGCGACACGGCCAGGGAGCGATCCAGATCAATATTCCCGAAGCCAGTATCAAAGTCAATGGTGATCAGGTGCAGATATTGCCCCTCAATGATTCTCCCGCCCGGGAACTGGTAGCGGAAATGATGATTTTAACCGGGGAAGTCGCTGCCCGCTTTGGTACCGATCACGGTGTTCCCCTGCCCTTCCGTTCCCAATCCCAGCCCGAACTGCCCCCGGAGCAGGAGTTAATGCTATTACCGCCGGGACTGGTGAGGGATTCGGCCATTCGTCGCTGTATGCCCCGCAGTGAGATGGGAACCAATCCAACCCCCCACGCCAGCTTAGGATTAGCAGCCTACTGCCAAGTCACCTCCCCCATCCGCCGCTATAGTGATCTATTGGCCCACATGCAGATTAAGGCCCATTTGCGCGGTGAAGCCCCCCCCTTTACCCCCCAAGACCTAGGGGAAATTCTGCTGGGTCTGGTGGCATCAGTGCAGGAGTCCATTTTAGTCGAGCGGCAAACCACTCGGTATTGGTGCCTGGAATTCCTCCGCCGTCACCGTAACGAAGTATGGCGGGGTATTCTTCTTCGCTGGTTGCGCCCCGATGATGCCCTAGGCTTAATCCTGTTAGAAGATCTGGGGGTAGAATTAGCCATGCGATTTCAACGAACCCCGATATTGGGGGAATCCCTGGAGGTGCGTGTCAGCCGTGTGGATCCCCGTACCGATCAAATTTGGCTGGAAGAAGTCCGGGAAACTCCCGCCACCGCCGAAGCGATCTCACCCTGAATGCTTTACTATAAACTTCCACAGAATAATTAATTCATGAGTCCTAAGAATCTCGATAGCATTGACCTGGCAACCTATATTGAGCATACCCTACTGGATCCCCTAGCCACGGAAGTAAGTGGCGATGGTTAGGGATTTATTTCATAATCAAGTTAAGACAGCCTTGATCAAAGATGGCTGGACAATCACCCACGATCCTTACTCCGTCAAAATCAGTGAGGCAATTAAAGTGCAGATAGACTTGGGTGCGGAGAGTACTATTGCAGCCCAGCGGGATCAAGAGAAAATTGCTGTTGAAATTAAAAGCTTTATTTCTGACTCAGATATCAGCGAATTCCATGGTGCCCTAGGGCAATATCTCAACTATCTACAGGCATTAGAACTCAAGGATCCACAACGAATTTTATACTTAGCAATCCCAATAGATACCTACACCGAATTTTTTCAAATTCCATTCATTCAGTCATCGATCAAAAAATATCAAATCAACCTAATTGTTTATAATCCTATCCAAGAGGAGATTCAGCAGTGGATAAAATTCAGCACTACCGAAAATTGATTCGTGACATTTTAACCGAGCAAGCCCATCCCTATAACCATTCTCAGGAAGTTGAGCCAAGTATTATCTGTGATGCAGAAAATGATCATTACCAACTCGCTTACATTGGCTGGGAAGATCAAAGGCGTATTTTTGGTATTATTTTACACTTCGATATTAAAGACGGCAAAATCTGGATTCAATATAATGGCACAGAACTGTCCATCGCTCAGATGTTAATAGAAAAAGGCGTATCTGCTACCGATATTGTCATCGGTTTTCACTCTCCCTTTAAGCGTCAATTTGATGGTTATGCCGTAGCTTAGCTTTGATGGACCTTAGATCAGCATTTAGAGGATATCTGATCGGCTAAATAGCCACAGGGATGATGAATGCCTGTTATTCTCAGGAGAAACCCATGAGTTCATTTCCAGATTTACTGAGTCGGATTACCCAAACTCCTGGACAATGTGGAGACAGACCTTGTATTCGTGGTATGCGGATTTGAGTAAGCGATATTTTAGAAATGTTGGCAGAGAATGTATCTGTGTCTGAGATATTAGAAGACTTCCCTGATCTCAATGCTGCTGACATTCAAGCCTGCCTTTTATTCGCAGCTCGACGGACTGATTTCACTCGGCTTACGGCATGAAACTGTGGATTGATGCTCAATTGCCACCCGCCCTCGCCAATTGGCTTGCGGTCACATTCTCACTAGGACAACGTGCCATGCTCCTCAACCGCTAAAATATTGAGGTGGAATTTAATAGGGCTGAAATGATGTTGTATTGGTTGACCTTTCTCCAGGCCCTACCGGCCCCTGCGTTACCTTCTCAACGGTCTACCTCTACACCTCCATCTACATCACCTAGTTCATCAATATCTACTAGCCTGGGAATCGCCACTCCACCAACAGCCCCCATTGCCTTCACTAATCCCGCTGGCCTGCTCTTCTTTCCCGGATTAATTGCTGGCTTAGTCATTTTGCTCCTTCTAAGTGTCTGGGCCTATACAAGGGTCTATGTCATTACCCCCAACAACGAAGCCTTTGTCCGCACGGGAGGAGTATTTGTCAAAAAGAAAATGGTGATCCTCAATGGTGGCTGTGTAGCCTTACCCGGATTCCATGAACTCACCCGCGTCCCGCTGCGGGAAATTTCCATTGATGTGGAGCGCACCGGTAAGTTAGCTGTACGCACCCAGGATTACCTGCGGGCGGATATGCGGGTGACATTCTATGTCTGTATTAATGCCACGGAAGACGATGTACTGACTGCGGCGGCGCGTCTGTCCCAAAACAATCGGATTACCCCCGATGATATTAAAAATGCCCTGGAAAAACGGGCCGATGATGCTATTCGGGCAGCGGCTAAGCATAAATCCCTGGCGGAAATTGACTCCGATAAGCTGGGATTTGCCCAGGAGGTCTTGAATCTGGTGCAGCAGGATCTGCAAAAAGTCGGCCTGACCCTGAACAATATTGCCATTTCCGAGGTTCAGGAAAGTGATACCTACGATGAAAATAACTTCTTTGATGCCCAGGGGGTACGCCTGCGCACGGAAACCATTCAACGCTCCATTCAACAAAAGCGGGAAGTAGAACTCTCGACCCAGGTGGCGATCGAGCAAAAAGAACTGGATGCCCGCAAGCGATCGCTGCAAATTGAACAGGAAAAAGAATCGGCCCAGTTGGATCAACAGCTACAAATTGAAGCCACAAAGGCCCTCCGGGAACGGGAAATTGAGGAAGCCAAGGCCACGGAGTCTGCCATGACCCAGCGCACCAAGCTCCTCCAGTCCCAATCTGTGGAAGAAGAGGAAATTGGTAAACAACTGGCGATTCAGCAAAAACAAATTGAGGTGGATATTCAACTGGAAACCCGCAGCAAGGAACTGAAGGTCGCCAAAACCCTGCAACAACAGGAGGCGGAAATTGTGGAAATCACCCGTCAACAACAGGTGGAATCCAATCGGCTCCATGCCCAGGTTGCTATTGCCGAATCTGAACGCCTGGCCCGCCTGGCCCAAGAAGATATGGCGATCGCCGTTGCCACCAAGAAAAAAGAGAGTTTAATTGCCGAAGCAGAGCGGGCCCGGGCCGAATCGGCCGTAACCACTGCCATTGAGGTCGAAAAAGCCGATCGCCAGAAAAACCTTGCCGTCATTGCCGCCCAGCAGGAAGCGGAAGAAAAACGGGTACTGGATCAAAACGTGATTGAACTGGATGTTTTCCGCCGCCGTCGCCAAGCGGAAATTGCCCAACAAGCGGCGGAACTAGAAGCAGAAGCCATTCGTACCCTGGCCAATGCGGAGCGAGATAGGGCCCTGGCTGAAGCGGAAGGGATTGAAGCCGTTACCGCCGCAAAAAATGTGATTAGTAATGCTAATCTCATTGCCCATGTGATTATTACCCTGTGGCCCCAACTTTCAGAGCAGTTACCGGAAGTCTTGCAGGCCCTAGCTCCCCAACCCGGCGTGATTGGCGATGCCAAGATCTATTCATTCCCAGGGGCAAATGGCGGTAGCGCAGCCCAGGATATTAATAAATTGCTCTTATCCACCAGTGGCTTAACCCTGATTAATGCCCTCTTTGAGGAGGGAAAACTGGGGGAACTCCTTGGTCAAGTCAAAACCTTGCTCACCAACCATTCCCCCAATCTAGAATCTCCCCATCTACAGTCATCACTGACACCACCGATGGACTCCCTGGAACAGAAAGGAGAAGCCGTTTCTTCAGATTCTCCGGATCACTCTGCTTAATTCCCTAGGCAGGAGTGATGGGGATCAATTCCTTAGATGGACTCAAGGGAGATCACCGTTCTTGGGGAATATCATTTCCCGAAGAGATATTATTCTGGTCAACTTGACTGGCTTGGCGAAAACTCACTGCTGGAATCTCTCCCATGGCATTGAGCATGGGCTTCATCGTCAGGCCTTGCACAAACACCGAGAAAGCGACCACCCCAAACGTCACTGTAATAATCTCCGATCGATGGGGTAGCGTCGGGGGCAACCCTAGGGCCAAAGCCAGGGACAAGGCTCCCCGTAAACCACCCCAAAACAGGGCATGTTGGTGGGTCAGTTTCACCCGCAATGGCGAAAGGAAAAATAGGTTACATAGGGGATAAATGGCAACGGCCCGCCCCAGCAAAACCAAGAGAATGGCAATGGAGATCGGCAGTAGTAATAAACCAAAATTTTCATGGGATTCACGGATGCCAATCAGGATAAAAATCAACGAGTTGGCGACAAAGGCCGCATATTCCCAAAACGACTCAACCGAGAGTCGCCCCTGATCGGAAATTGATCCCAGGGATCCTAGGTTCCCAATCATTAATCCCGCTGTCACCGTTGCCAATACCCCAGAGCAATGAAAATGCTCTGCCAATAGGAATGAACCATAGGCCGCCACGGTGGTAAAGGTGATTTCCACTAGGGGATCTTCGGTTTGCCCAGCTAACAGTAACAGGCTACCGGCGACGGCTACACCACAGAGAATGCCTCCCCCCACAGAAATTGCCAGAAAATTAATGGTGCTAGAGACTGTAATCGCCTGTCCCATGGCCAGGGCGATCGCCACCCCAAAGCCCACTGCCGCCGTGCTGTCATTAAATAGGCTTTCTGCTTCAACTAAAAGTCGCAGTCGCCCTTGTACCCCAGTTTCCTTAAAGGTGGCAATGACGGACACTGGATCCGTTGCCGCAATCAGTACACCAAAGACCAGGGCAATGGGCCATTCCCAACCCACAAAGTAGTGCATTCCCGTGGCGGTTATGGCAGCGGATAAAAGCACCCCCACCGTGGCTAAACTGAAAACCACTAAAAAATCTTTCTTTAACTCTTTCCAGCGAATGTAAAACGCCGCTTCAAAAACAAGAGCCGGTATGAAAATAACAAAAATCAGTTCCTTGGATAACTCCACCTGATTCGAGAAGGGAATAAAGGAGAGGGCAATTCCCGCCAGAACTAACGCTACCGTATAGGGAATATTAATTAACCGTGCCACCATTGCGGCGATCGCCGCCACAAAGAGGAAGAACTCAATTTGCTCAATATTTAGATTCATTATTTAGATGAATTGTGCTTAACATAGGCCTGAATCACATTCAAGACCATGGGCCCGCCCACAGAGCCACCCCCACCCCCAGAATTTTCCGCGAAGGCCACCACCACAATTTCCGGCTTATCCGCTGGTGCGTACCCACCAAACCAGGTGTGATGGGGACGAGGTGGATCTTCCCCCGTTCCACTTTTGCCCGCGATCGCAATATTGGGCACATTTAAGGCGGCTCCAGTTCCCCCCGTTACCACTTGCCGTAGGCCTTGGCGGAGAACAGACACCGTAGACGGCTGCAAATTCAAGGATTGCCGCCACTTGTCTGGATTTTCCGTTGAACGAATTAAGTGGGGCCGCACTCGATAGCCATTATTGGCCGGCACGGCAAACATCACCGCCGCTTGCAAGGGCGACACCTGTAATGCTCCTTGGCCAATGGATGTGATCAACGAATCACCATCATACCACCCTTCCCCAAACACCTCTTCTTTCCACTCCGGGGTGGGGATAAAACCAGCGGCTTCCCCAGGCAGATCAATGCCTGTTTTTTCGCCCATACCATAGCGACGCGACCAATCAATCAAGCTTTCTGGGCCAATGCGCCGGGCCACCTGACCAAAAAATGTATTGCTACTCCAGGCTAGGGCTCCGGCAAAGCCCAAGGAGCCAAACCCGGCTCGATTCCAGTCATGAAAGGCAAAGCCACCGGTATTGAGGGCTGAATAGGTCATGAGGACGGAATCCGGGCCAAAGTACTCTGACTCTAGGCCCGCCGTAGCGGTGACAATTTTATAGGTACTGGCGGGGGGAAACCCTTGGAGAGCGCGATTAACAAAGGGATTCTGCCGTCGCTGAAGTTCCTGCCATTGGCTTTCGCTCATTCGCCGAGCAAACCAATTGGGATCAAAGGCTGGGCGGCTGACCAGGGCTAAAATACTGCCATCTTCAGGATCCATGGCAACAATGGCACCGGTACGATTTCCTAGGGCCGCCTCCGCTGCCCGCTGAACATCCAGATCAATACTGAGGGTAATATCATTCCCAGGGCGAGCAATTTTTTGGCCAAGGATGCGGATGACCTTACCTTCGCCGTCCACTTCCACCTGTTGCCCCCCCCAGGTGCCCCGCAGAGTTTCCTCGTAGCTGGCTTCAACCCCCATCTGGCCAATGACATCACCGAGGCGATACCCCTGATCTCGACGTTCCTCTAATTCTTCCGCATTGAGTTCGCCAATATAACCGAGGATATGGGCAGCAATCTCGCCATGGGGATACAGTCTCATGGCTTCCCGATCGATCTCAATCCCTTCTAGTTCGGCCCGATGCTCTTCTAGGGCAACAATTTGAGCCTGGGAAATCCCCTGGGCAACCCGGATCAGGGATGGAGAGTTGACACCGGCCTGTTGTACCCGATGGTTGATTTCTTCTTCAGGAACCTTTAGGATTTGGGCTAATAGCTCTAGGGTACGCGGCCAGTTAGACTTTTTCGCCGCCATGGGCCAAACAAAGACCGAATAGGAAAAGCTATTGCCCGCAAGAACCCGCCCCTTGCGATCGAGTATCTTACCCCGCTCCGGTGGTTTTGGGATTAACCGGATGCGGTTTTCATCGGCCAACTGGCGATTGCGCTGCCCTTCGACAATTTGTAGATAGGCCAAGCGACTGCCCATCCCTGCCACCAATAGCAGGCTGACAATAACTAGGAGAACAATACCCCGCCCCTCTTTACCAACGGTGCGAAAGTAGGCCTGAAAGCCAGTAGAGCGCGTTTTCAGCATTGTCATAATTTAAGGTACGCCATACGATCCGGTGAGGACAAACTCGTTCTATCGGGGGATTACGATTCTTGGGGAATTGGCCCACCATGGACATCATAGCTCTAGAAAATGAATAACTTTCTGGGATAAATGTAACAAAACATTGCAGATTCTCAGAATTCTAGCTATAGTCTAAATCAATGTGGTAATTAATGGATTATGCAAACACCACGCTGGACACGTCTAATTGAATTTCTGCAACGGGATTTGGCCCTGCCCAATGCCGCCATCACCTTTGGACTGAAGCATTGTGAAGAAAAGGTGAATCTCTTGCCAATTGTCCTGTGGCAGTATGGCTTAGTCAGTCTGGAACAACTAGATCGGATTTTTGACTGGATGGAAGCAAGCCACCTCTAAATAAGACTAGGCAAGATTAATCTTCGGAATGGGATTTTTATAAAACTTAATACTTCTCACTTTCCTAAAAGAGCCAGAATAGAAAGTCGATATTCTAGTAGCTAGAGCCACGGTAGCGCCGGCGGGGTTGACCGTCATCTTCAGGTTTAGGCAAGGCTGTAGGTTGTTCCGTTGATACATCTGTGCCCCGATACTTTCCATGGGTAGGTTGGGGGAGGCTGGGGGGAGGTGGTATAGGGGTGGGAACATCTGCGGGGGCTTCTTGACGATTCACGGTTAGATGACTCAGGGCCGCCATTAGGGCATCTTGTTGCAGGGGAAGGGCATTGAGAAGTTCCATAATCCGCGTCAAGTGGGAGACGACACTGGCAACTAGGGTACTTTGTTGAATGCCGGGCAACAGATCCGCTGCCCCTTGGCGAATGGCCCAGCGTCGTTCTGCACTGGTGATGGCTCGTTCTTCCCCCACCGTAATCACAATCGTTAACCCCGGAAAATCTTGCTGGGCTAATTGGCAAAAACGGTAGGGATTGGTGATCGCCATGCCCATATCAATCAAAATTAAGTCGGGGAGGGTGAGGCCCGCTGCTTGCATCTGGCCTAAAACATGAACTAGATCGGCATCATTCCCTTCCCAAATCACCGTAAACCCTTGGGAGGTGAGGATACTATGCCAAATCTCTCCCTGGCGTTGTACAGATTGGGTCATGAGGACAGTTTTAGCCATGCCGGAAATCTTTCATTCACAAATTACGGTAAGGACAGTACCCTAGAATCTCAGTTTTTACGCTTCGGAGTTGTTCACCACTAACAGTTTGCCTGGGCTAAGATGGGCTAAGGGGGCGATCTCCGGTGCAGAAATATCCCTAACAATCCCTAAAATAGGGAAAAGCATGGAAATAAGGACGACTTGATTTTGAGCCAAGTGGATCGCACAGCCCTAAACAATAAACTCTCTCAACGCTTTATTCACCTGGATCCGGGGGGATACTTTATTATTTATTTGGATCCTGACCAAGAACTGATTTACGTTAAGCATTATACCAACGTTATTAATGAGAAGGGTTTGGCGGCTGATCCGGACACCGGTCGTCCCATTCCCACTCGTGGTAAAGTTGAGCGTCAACCCTCCTTCGTCGTCAGCGGGCGCACGGCCAAGGAACTTTGTATCACCCTATTTGAGTCATCTACCCCTAGCCCTGTAACGATGCTCGACCATGCAGCCTATTTGGGGCGGGAGCTAATGCGGGCCGAACTATGTCTAGATTTGGGTTGGGACTATATTCAGGATTAAATATTCAGGATTAAAGGGGAACTATGGCACGGTTGGGGTTGAAATGGCTAGGGACTAAGGGGCGATCGCTCTGGGGGACGTTCCTAACACTCATACTGCTGTGTAGTGGCGTGGGTTGGGGATTGGCTGGCTTGACCGCCTCCCCTAACTTTTCCGGAACCGTGGATGTCCTGCCCATTAATGCCCAGCTAGGAGCCGAGCTTTATCTGAAACATTGTGGTGGCTGTCATATTGGTGTGCCACCGGAAACGTTACCCACGGAATCTTGGCGAATTTTAATTCAAGATACAAATCACTACGGAGCGCGATTAGAACCCATTCCCCGCATTGAACTCACGCCGGTTTGGAACTACCTACGCACCTACTCCCGGGAATTACGACCGGGTGAACAAACGCCCTTTCGGGTGGGGCGATCGCGCTTTTTTCGGATTCTCCATCCCCGGGTAGACCTTCCCGACCCCATTAACCTAGGGGGCTGTGTTAGTTGCCATCCCCAGGCAGCGGCCTATAATTTTCGTCAACTGACACCGGAATGGCAAGAGTCTCCCTAGTTTCCCTAAATGGTCTCCCTAAATCGTCCATAGGAAAAGGCCCCTAGGAGCGGATGCCGATGGTTCCCTAGGAGTAAATCGGTGATGACGTGGGCAGTGATTGGTGCTAAAAGAATGCCATTGCGATAATGGCCTGTGGCCAGGTAAAGATTCTGCCAAGGACTCTCTCCTAGGATCGGCCCTTCATCCGGGGTAGCTGGTCGGTAGCCCCACCAGGTATCCATCAGTTCAAAATCCGCTAGGCCGGGGTATAGGGTTAATGCTTTAGCTAGGAGAGCATGGATCCCTTCTACGGTATTGCCCGGTTTAAAGCCAACGGTTTCACTGGTTGCGCCAACAATGATCTTCCCCGATCGCCGTGGTACTAGATAAATTTGATCCCCATAGATGACCTGGGAAAAGGGCAGGGGGCGATCGCCCGGGGTCTGTAAGGCTAACATTTGTCCCTTGCGGGGGGTGACGGGGATGGGTAAAAGGTTTTGGCTCCAAGCTCCGGTTGCAAGGACATAGCGATCGCCCGCCCAAGTGCCTTGATTGGTCAGCACAGACTCTACTCGTCCCTGGGTTGTCTGCCATCCCTGCACCTCAATCCCTTCAATTAAAGGAATCCCTAAGGTTGTGACCGCAGTGCGTAACACTTGGGCCAGGGCCCGATTATCCACCTGGCCATCGGCGGGAAACCACCAGGCCCCCTCCACTGTCTCTCCCAAACCTGGCTGCTGATGATCGAGAGCGGCACGATCTAACCAACGACTTCCCGACTCAAGGGCTGGCTCAAGGATAGGGGACTCAAGGGTAGGAGAGACTTGGTGGGATGATTGTTTCAGGACGGGAGCTAAAATCCCACAGGGCCAATAGCCAGCATCTAGACCCGTTAACTGTTCTAATTTGGTGATCCAGGTTGGGTAGCGATCGCGACTTTGGCAACACAGGTCTAAGAGTGGCCCTGGGGGTAAATCTTCTGCCTGGGGTGCTAACATTCCGGCGGCGGCATGGAGGGCAGCCTCTTGAAAATTACGACTGAGTACCGTGGGATGGGCCCCTGCCAAGGCCAGTTCAATGGCAATGGCCAACCCCATGGTTCCACCGCCAATAATTAAAACATCGTGATGATCGTGATGACGTTGACTAGGGGACATAAGCAGACGTAGGGACTGAGATAGGACGCATTAACCAGCAAACTTACGGCAAACTAAATTATCTAAAAATCAAATTATATAAAAATCGTTAACATCCTCCCCCATCTAAAATTTTACTGATATACTTTCTAAGTTTCTAGATTGATCAAGGATTAGGTCAATGGCAGACTGGCAGAAAATCTCCGGTGGTATTACTGCGCCCAAGGGGTATCGGGCCGCCGGGATACGCGCTGGCTTAAAGCCCTCTGGACTACCCGACTTAGCCTTGATTGTCTCCGATGTCCCCGCGATCGCCGCCGGGGTTTTTACCACCAGCCATGTTTGTGCCGCCCCAGTACAGTACTGCCGCGAACGTTTACAGGCCAAGGCCAATGCCCAGGCCATTCTCTGTAATGCCGGCCAGGCCAATGCGGCCACCGGTGCCCAGGGCTGGACAACGGTTCTAGATCAGGCCCAGTTGGTGGGGGATGCTCTCAATCTGCCACCCGAGTCGGTGTTTGTCGCCTCCACCGGAGTCATTGGTAAACCCATTCCCCTCGATAAAATTCGCACGGCCCTACCAACACTCATCGATCAATTAACGGACAGCGGCTCTGACGCAGCAGCCCAAGCCATTATGACCACGGATTTAGTGCCCAAGGCGATCGCCCTCGAAGCAGACTTTGATGGCCATCCGATTCGGATTGGTGGCATTGCCAAAGGGTCAGGGATGATTCACCCCAATATGGCCACCATGCTAGCCTTTGTTACCTGTGATGCCGCCGTCTCCCCCCACCTCTGGCAAGAAATGGTCAGTCGGGCCAGCGATCGCAGCTTTAATCAAATTACGGTGGATGGTGATACCAGCACCAACGATACCCTATTGGCCCTGGCCAATGGACAATCTCGCACTCCAGCCATTATCGACCCGGGGCCCATTGCCGAGCGTTTGGAAGCCATGCTAACGGACGTTTGTATGTACTTAGCCAAATCCATTGCCCGGGATGGAGAAGGAGCCACCTGCCTACTGGAAATCCAAGTGCAGGGAGCCAATGATGATGCCTCTGCTCGGGAAATTGCCCGCACAGTAGCCGGTTCCATGTTATTCAAGTCCGCTGTTTTTGGCCGTGATCCCAACTGGGGAAGGATTGCTGCCGCCGTGGGACGCGCCGGAGTCTATTTTGATCAAAATAACTTAAGCATCCAACTGGGAGATATTCTGATGATGGAGCAGGGGCAACCCCTCAACTTTGATCGTGCCGCCGCCAATGCCTACTTGGTTCAACAGGCCCAACGGGCAAATCAGTCCGAATCAGGCCAGTCCGTTTCCCATCCCGTCGTCATTCAGATTAGTATTGGTCAGGGGGGTGGCCAGGGAATCGCCTGGGGCTGCGATCTAAGTTACGAATATGTCAAAATCAATGCCGAATACACCACCTAAAAATGTGCCAAACTAGGAAAAATGTAAACACTGGCGTGGGTCACAAACGATATGAATGCCCAGGAGTTACTCAAGCGTTATGCCGCCGGTGAACGGGACTTTAATCGGGCTAGCCTAAGTAATGCCGAATTGATCAATGCAGATCTGCGGGGAGTCAACCTAGCGCGGGCCGACTTGGAATGGGTTAACTTGAGTGGGGCTAAACTGACAGGAGCCAATCTCAGCGGAGCCGAAGTCGTCAATGCAACCCTGATCAAAGCAGACCTCGTGGATGCCAATTTAGGGGGAGTCAATCTGGGTCGTACAGATCTGAGTTGGGCCAATCTCACCCGAGCCAACCTGAGCCGTTCAGAATTAGGGGAAACTACCCTGCGGGGAGCCAATCTTCAGGGGGCGGATTTAAGCCGGGTGGATCTGGCGGAAGCGGATCTCCGGGGACTGGGCTTAAATGGGGTCAATTTGCGAGGGGCGAACCTACAGGGAGCTAACCTCCATGGCAGCGAATTGATTCAGGCAATTTTAGCCCGTGTTGATCTGATTGAAGCGGATGTGAGCAATGCCAATCTCACGGGAGCAAACCTGAGTGGGGCCAATCTCACACGGGCCAATCTATCTGGCGCAAACTTTACCGGAGCGGATCTCAGCCGCGTCGATCTCACCGAGGTCACCCTAGCCCAAGCGAATTTAACCAAGGCCAATTTAAGTGGGGCAGAACTGGCCCAAGCGGATCTGTCTTCCCTAGAACTGTGTGAAGTGAATCTGGGGGGGGCAAACCTGAGTGGGGCCAATTTAACGGATACCAATTTGAGTCGGGCCGACCTGAGTGGGGCCAATCTGCGGGGTGCAAACCTGAGTCGGGCGAAACTGGTGGGCACAAACCTGCGGGGCACCAATTTGCAAGGGGCGAATCTCAACGGGGCCCTGCTGGATGGGGCCGATTTAAGCCAAGCGGATCTCCGCAGTGCCAACTTAAGTGGCTTAGTGCTAAGTGGTGTCACCCTGCGAGGAGCAAACTTGAGTGGGGCCAATCTCCGGGAAGTGGAGCTAACGGAGGCTAATTTTAGTCGGGCCGATTTAGTGGAGGCCAACCTGAGTCGGGCCCGATTGATTGGGGTCAATTTAAGTCGAGCTACCTTGAGCGAAGCTAATTTAAGCCGAGCCACCCTGAGCGGTGCCACCTTGAGTCGAGTTACCCTTAGCGGTAGTTTAATGGGAACGGTGGATCTCAGTGGTGTGAATTTAGGGGGAGCAGATTTAGGGGATGCAAATCTATCGGGGTCTAATTTGTCTAGGGCGGATTTAACGCGGGTGAATTTAACCGCAGCAGATATGAGTGGGGCGAATCTGAGTGAGGTAGATCTGCGGGGAACCATTATGCCCGATGGCCGTCGCCGAGGTTAGCCATGGAAGGACTTGTGATCTTTGGCAGTATTTTACTGATTGCGGCGATCGCCCTGTTTTTTGTTCAGCGTCACTACAACCTAAAGTTACGCAGTCTGAAGCTGGCGGATGCCATGACCACGGTTGAGCTTCACCAATTAGCCGATCATATCGCCCACGAAATTGGCTCCGGTAGCCTGCGCCGCTACGTTAAGGTTTCCGGTGTCATTACCTGTGAAAATCCCCTGATCTCCGAGTTGAAGCAAATGCCCTGCGTGTATTACACCATGAGTGTCACCCGTGAGTACGAAGAAGATGTGCGAAAGACCGATAGTGATGGTAAAACCTACTGGTCAACGGAACGCCGTTCCCAAACCATGAGTAGTAATAGCCAATCCACCCCCTTTTTTGTCCGCGATCGCCACGGTGATGTCCAGGTTAATCCCAGTAACGCCGCCATCGACACCGTATCTGTTCTGGATGAATTTCGCTCCGCTGGCTCTAGCAGTTCCTTTTCCGTGGGGGCATTCCAGATGAATCTGAATATGTTCTCCCAATCTGGAAGCCGTACCATCGGCTATCGCTACAAAGAGTCTATTTTGCCCCTCAATCGCCACGTCCTTGTAGTTGGTCTAGCCAGTGATCAAACCAGCGTACTCCAAATTGAACAACCCACGGAGTCCGGCAAAAAGTTTTTTATCTCCCTTAAGTCTGAAGCATCCCTGAGTCAGGAAACCAAAAATACCATGACTTATGCTGGCGTTGGTACGGCTGTTTCAGGAGTATTAGGTGTTATTTTTCTACTGATTGCTTTGTTGTCCTAGTTTACCGTTTTAGCTGAGTCTTAGTGTCTTCGTTTTCTAAACTAATCATTCCCAAGCTAATCATCTGGGGGAGCGGGTTTAATGAGTTCCACCGCATCCCGTTCATCGAGATCGTAGAGCCATACTTTCACAACCTCCTCCCGGGCCGTGGGCAAGAGTTTGCCAATAAAGTCGGGGTGAATGGGGAGTTCCCGATGGCCCCGATCCACCAGAACCAAGAGCCAGATCGCCCCGGGCCGGCCATAATCATGGACTGCATTTAAGGCCGATCGCACCGTTCGTCCGCTGTAGATGACATCATCCACCAAGAGAACAACCTTCCCCGACAGATCCACCGGGATCGATGTCCGCTGGGGAGTCCGGGGGCCAATGCGATCTAAGTCATCCCGATAGAAGGTAATATCTAGCTCCCCCACCGGGATAGTTTCTCCCTCCAGCAGTTCCAGTTGATTCGCTAGGAGGTTGGCCAGGGGAATGCCACGGGTATGAATTCCCAATAACACTAAATCCTCTAAGCGGCCACGGCATTTTTCCACCACCTGGGAGGCTAACCGAGTGACGGTTCGACGCAGATCATCCGCATTCAAAATTTCAATGGTTTCAGAAGACATGGCCCTATATCTCTCCCTTATATTTGCTACTTTAGGGCACAAGTGTCTGGATCGTGGTTACATATTTCCCCGAATATGCCAGTATTAAGCCCATAGCCTATAGGCCAACCTGCTATGATGAGCCTGAGGTTTTATACCTATTGACAAGTGTGAGTGAGTGCGCGTAAAGGAGTCTCCTGTGGCAAGCAAGGTCGTCATGGACTTTAGCGGTCGTCCGTTTCATTTCATTGGTATTGGTGGGATTGGTATGTCGGCCCTGGCCCATATCCTTGCCAAGCAGCAACTTCCCGTTTCTGGGTCAGATCTTCGCTCCAGTAACTTGACCCAACAGCTACAGCAACTAGGAGTAACGGTTTTTTTAGGCCAGGAGGCGGCAAACTTAGAGGCCTACCCCTTGGGAACCCGGGAGTTTGATTTACCCCAGGTGATCTGCTCCACTGCCATTCGTAAAGATAATCCTGAATACAAAGCTGCCCTAGACCTCGGTTGCCCCATCTTCCACCGCTCCGATGTGTTGGCTGCCCTGATGAAGCGATCTCAAAGTATTGCGGTTTCAGGAACCCATGGCAAAACTACCACCAGTAGCATGATTGGCTATATGCTCCTCCATGCCGGTTTAGACCCTACATTGATTATTGGCGGTGAAGTTTCTGCCTGGCAGGGCAATGCACGGGTGGGCAATAGTCGCTATCTGGTGGCGGAGGCGGATGAGTCCGATGGCTCTCTGCGGAAATTTGGGGCGAATCTGGGCATCATTACCAATATTGAACTGGATCACCCCGATCATTATCAATCCTTGGATCAGGTCGTTGATATTTTTCAGCAGTTTGCCAATGATTCAGAAATTATTATTGGTTGCTATGATTGCCAAACGGTGCGCGATCGCATTCACCATCCCCGCCTCCTCTCCTATAGCCTGAATCGCAGTACTGGCGCAGATTATTCCGTGGATCATATTCAGTACGGCTGCCATGGAACCACGGCACGGGTTTGGGAACGGGGTATTTCCCTGGGCTTACTGCAATTAAAAGTTTTAGGGCAACATAACCTCCAAAACGCCCTAGCTGTGATTGCGGTGGGTCGGTATTTAGGAATTGACTTTGCCACCATTGCCGCTGCTTTAGCCACCTTCGAGGGGGCACGTCGCCGTTTTGAGGAACGGGGCCAGGCCAATGGCATCCGCTGTATTGATGACTATGCCCACCATCCCAGTGAAATTTCAGCAACCTTGGCTTCGGCTCGCCTCCAACTGGGCCGGGACTCCCAATGGAAACGGATTATTGCTGTCTTCCAACCCCATCGCTATAGCCGCACCTTCACCTTTCTGGAGGAGTTTAGCCGCTGTTTTGGTGATGCAGATACGGTGATTTTGACCGACATTTACAGTGCCGGAGAGGCCAATTCGGGATTGGTCACTGGCCAAGACTTAGCCGATCGCCTCAGTGAGCATCATGATCAGGTCTTTTATAGTCATAGTTTTAGCCAAGTAGAAACGACCCTAGAAAATATGTTACGGCCCGGGGATCTGGTCTTATTTTTAGGAGCCGGCAACCTCAATCAGATTATTCCCAATGTTCTCGCGGCGCAAAACTGTATGGGTGTGAGTTCACGCACGGAGGCCATTGCCCTATGACCCTTTCATCTAGCCCGATTAATCCGTCCGCTGGTCGTTGCCCCATTCGCCCGCAGGTCTCCTTGGCGGATCTAACGACCCTGAATGTGGGGGGGCGGGCCCAGTGGTTTGTTGCGCCCCAAACCATTCCAGAACTTCAGGCGGCCTATCAGTGGGCCCGGGAACAGGCCCTAGAGATTACGGTACTGGGGGCAGGGTCTAATCTTTTAATTAGCGATCGCGGCCTGTCAGGGTTGGTCATTTGTACCAAATATTTACGCTACATTAAAGCGGACGAGCAAACGGGGCAATTGACAACCGGAGCCGGCCAACCCCTACCCAAACTGGCCCACCATGCGGCTAAACTGGGCTGGCGGGGTCTAGAGTGGATTGTGGGTATCCCCGGAACCGTGGGCGGTGCGGTGGTGATGAATGCGGGGGCCCATGGGGGTTGCACCGCAGAGCATCTTGTTTCCGCCTTGGTACTAGAACCCGATGGTGGACTCTCATTATTAACGGGACGGGAACTGGCCTATGGCTATCGTCATTCCTGTTTGCAAGGAACGCAGCGACTGGTGCTACAGGCCACTTGGCAGTTGGAGCCAGGACACGATCCAGCCCTCGTTAAGGCTGATACCCAGGAGCATCTAAATCATCGCTTGAGTACCCAGCCCTACCATTTACCCAACTGTGGCAGCGTCTTTCGCAATCCCGTGGGCCATGCCGCCGGTAACCTGATTGAACGATCTGGACTGAAGGGCTATCAAATTGGCCAAGCCCAGGTGGCTGAACGTCACGCTAACTTCATTCTGAATCGGGGGGGAGCCAAGGCGTTAGATGTTTATCAGTTGATTCAGCATATCCAGGCCCGTGTCGCCGATCGCTGGGCAATCATCTTACAGCCAGAAGTAAAAATGCTTGGGGACTTTGCCTAAGGGTTCCTATGTCTTTGGGCCTGTGCATGATTGTTCGCAATGAAGCTGAGGAACTGGCGGCATGCTTGGCCAGTGTCCAAGGGGTGGTGGATGAAGCCATTATCCTGGATACCGGGTCAGAGGATAGCACCATTGAGATTGCCCGAAATTGGGGGGCAAGGGTTTATGAAGCACCCTGGCCAAACGACTTCGCCGCTGCCCGTAATCTTGCTCTAAGGTACGTAACAACGGATTGGGTTTTGGTTTTAGATGCCGATGAAACCCTGATACCAGCGGTGGGGGCTGTTCTACCCAACATTTGCCAACGTCCTGATTTGCTGGTTGTCACCCTTGTCCGCCAAGAAGTGGATGCCATTCCCCCCTATTCCCAAGTGTCCCGCCTCTTCCGTCGCCATCCAGAGCTTTACTTTCACCGTCCGTACCATGAATCAATAGACGACAGTGCCCTTGCCCTGATTGAGCGGGAACCCCATTGGCAAATTGCCCACCTGGAAGATATTGCCATTCGCCATACGGGCTACCGCCGCGATCGCCTAGTGGCCCGGAATAAACCAGCCCTAGCCACAAAAATCATGGCCACCTATCTGGCCAAGCACCCGCAGGATGCCTATATCTGTGCTAAGTTGGGCGGCCTCTACCTCGGTCAAGGCGAATTACAGGAGGCGGAGAAAACCCTGAAGCAGGGCCTCAGAGTTGGGGAACGACCCGCCCAGGTGTCCTTTGAACTGTATTATCAATTGGGGAATCTTTACAGCTATCAGCAATTGTGGCCCGAGGCGATCGCCCACTATCAGCACTGTTTAGAAACCGGCATTCCACCCCTCACCCAAGTGGCAGCCTACCTGCGCCTAGGGGAGGCTCAAAAATACGCCAAACAATGGCCCCAGGCGATCTCTTCTTATCAAGCGGCCATCGATCGGGATCCAAACCTGGCGATCGCTTACCAAAATCAGGCGGTATTACTGTTTAGATTGGGGCAAATTCCCACGGCCCTAGAGCAATTTCGCCGGGCGATCGCCCTGTTTGACGATCAAAACCCTGAAGAGGCCCAACGACTACGCCAAGAACTAAGGTCGATAGGGTTTTCCCTGTTGAGTTAAATTCGTTAGATATTAGGCTACTAGCTGCGCAGTCTCACAGATTTATCCGTCTTTTGGGCAAACTTCAAAAGCCAACTCATGGCGGTAAAAACAAACGTTGAACTCTGCAAAGAAGTTCATGTGGCCTAAAATAACAGGCACATCTCTCATCTCAGTCCAAGCAAATCCTAGCAGAACAGGAGGGAATTGAGAGATCTGACCCGCGACAACCAAGCCGCGCGACTCACTCCGCGCTAAATTCCCGCTTAATGGAATAGAGACCCCTTGATTTTCCCATACTGCGCCTAGCTGTAAACCAATCTCGTAGGGCAAAACATTAACACTCGCACCTGTGTCTAACAATCCTGTCACTTCTAGAGAGCGATCGCCCAGTGTGAGCATTAAAGGAATATATGGCATGATGACCGATCTGCCCAGATTATCTATTCGTTCAGTGAATGAATAGATCTGCCCATCACGCATTAGATGCTTCCTTTGCAGCACCTAAAAGATCTGCCAACGCTTGAACAGAGGCACTATCGGTTTGAGGCGACCAGACCACGGCTTCAGTGGATGCAAGCTGTTGGAGTAACTCCTTTGCTGGATCAGTTTCTCCAGATAGTTCTAAGTTACATCCTTCTTCCTTGGCAACCGCCAGTAGGAGGACATGAATCAGTCGAAGCTTGTCTTGAAGAGATAACTCATGAACGGTCGGCAATAGATCGCTGAGGGACATATTACTTGCTCCAGAGAATACGCCTATAGTTAGTAAGCCTCCTGAAGTTCATAAAAATCAGGGGTAATATAATCCTTCCGCATTGGCCAACCCACCCAGTCTTCGGGCATGAGTAACCGCTTCAAGTGGGGGTGCCCCTCATAGACAATGCCATACATATCGTAGGATTCCCGCTCCTGCCAATCCGCCGTCTTCCAAATCCAATAGACCGAAGGAACACGGGCATCATCCCGGGGTAGAAAAACTTTGAGCCGGACTTCCGGCGGGCGATCGCCCTCATCCGTGAGCTTAATCAGATGATACATGCTCACCAAATCCTGACCTGCCCCCAAGTCGTAGGCACATTGGCACTGAAGATAGTTAAATCCATCTGCCACTAGGGCCTGACAAACCGAGAGTAAATCATCCCGATCTATCTTCACCATTTCAATGGCCGAGGCATCCACACCCAGGTACTCACAGGTGAGACCATTTTCCGCCAACTTGCGGGAAACCGGCCCAGCTTCAACAATGGGGGCATCACTTGCAGGGGTATCAGTCACCGGACATCTCCATAGATCGTGGGAACAATTAAGACCATTCTAAAGCCCCTTTTCGCCAGGCAAAGACAAGGGCAATGATCAAAATTGCAATGAAAATCAAGGCTTCAATAAAGGCCAACACCCCTAAGCGGTGAAAGGCAACGGCCCAGGGATAGAGAAAGACCGTTTCCACATCAAAGATGACGAAGACCAAGGCGAACATATAGTAGCGAATATTAAACTGAATCCAAGCCCCGCCAATGGGTTCCATCCCAGACTCGTAGGTGGTCAAACGGGTGAGAACCTCTCCCTTGGGTCGGACTATTTTGGATGCAACCAACGCTAAAACCGGCACTAAGCTGCAAATGAGCAGAAAGCCTAAGAAATATTCGTAGCCAGAGAGGACAAACACTATCACCTAGGGGATAATCGAACGCCCCCCATTATAGAGCCGGTCAGGGTTCAGGGCAAGGGATTAGACTAAGGTTAGATCAGTCCCAGCCCCATAGGATTCCCTTGAAAAAACGAGTCACCCTCACCTTTCCCCGGCGTGCAATCCAGATGCCCATTACCTATCGATTGGCGAAAGATTTTAATGTGGCAGCTAATATTATCCGCGCCCAAGTGGCCCCCAACCAAGTGGGAAAACTGGTCTTGGAACTGGCGGGAGATATTGATCAGCTAGAAGCGGCCATGGAGTGGATGCGAAGTCAAAGTATTGATGTATCCTTGGCTAGCCGTGAAATCATGGTGGATGAGCAGATCTGCGTCCATTGCGGCCTCTGTACAGGGGTTTGTCCAACCCAGGCCCTTTCCCTCCAAACCGAAACCTTTCAGCTTCAGTTTAGTCGCTCTCGCTGTATTGTTTGTGAACAATGTGTCTCTGCCTGCCCCGTAGAAGCCATTTCCACGAACTTCTAGGTATCCTCGGCAAAGATATAGTTCCGCAATTCACTGGGGTCTGGCTCAGGGCTGGCATCGGCAAATTCCACAGCCTCTTCAACGAGGGCCTCAATTTTTTTATCAATGGCCTTGAGTTCATCTGCCGTCGCAAGTTTTTGCTCAATCAAATAGGCCCCTAATTTCTTGATGGGATCCCGCGTCAACCAGAATTCTTTTTCTTGCTTGGAGCGCAACTCATCAGGATCCGCCAGAGAATGGCCGCGGAAGCGATAGGTCAAGGCCTCAATCAATGTGGGCCCCTCCCCTGCCCGGGCCCGGGCAACGGCCGCCTCCGCCACGGTGCGTACTGCTAACACATCCATGCCATCTACTTCTTCGCCAACCATGCCAAAGACTTTAGCTTTTTGGTAAATTTCCGTTTCCGAGCTAGCCCGCTCGTGGGCCATACCGATCGCCCACTTATTGTTTTCCACCACAAATAGAATGGGGAGCTTCCAGAGGGATGCCATATTCAAGCATTCAAAAAACTGTCCATTGTTACTGGCCCCATCCCCAAAAAAGCAGGCGGTCACTTGATCGGCGTTGCTGTCCCCCATCACCTGACGGCGATACATGGTTTGAAAAGCGGCCCCCGTTGCCACCGGAATTCCCTCAGCAACAAAGGCAAAGCCCCCCAATAAATTATGCTCGGCGGAAAAAAGATGCATCGATCCCCCCCGCCCCTTGCTGCATCCCGTTGCCTTGCCAAATAACTCCGCCATCACCTGTCGGGCCGGAACCCCTGCGCTCAGGGCATGGACGTGATCTCGATAGGTACTACAGACGTAATCATCGGGGCGCATGGCCTTAATTACGCCCGTGGAGACGGCTTCCTGGCCGTTATATAAATGGACAAAGCCAAACATCCGCCCCCGGTAATACATCTCGGCACATTTATCTTCAAAGGAACGGCCAAGAACCATATCCTCATAAAGGACAAGCCCTTGCTCCCGATTGATGTGGGTTTGGGGCAGCGATAAAGTTGGCAGGATACGCTCTTGAACCATAGGGCAAAACCGGAAGCTAGGATGGATCGATGGAAATAAACTCAGACCCTAGGGAAGGGCACAAACGTGAGGAAACGTTTTATGTTATGAGCATCACATATTCTACCCTAGAATCTCCGCCGCTTTTGTAGAGGGCCAATACCAAATTTTCGTATTTTGGGCAAAGATGCTTTAATCTTGATCTAAACATCAATATTTGCCACCTAGGGTTTTAGAAATCCGGGAACTTATAGCAGACAAATTGATTGAAGGTGTGATACCCTAAGTTCTTCAGGAATGAGTGCTGTAATGGAGTTTTACTCCTAAACTTGCCCAATGCTACATACACAGTTTCAGCATTTGCAGTTTATTATTTATTGAGGTTAGGGGTAAGGTTTGTGCGAGTGCCACTTGATTGTTATCGTATCTTAGGGGTTCCTATTCAGGCAACGCCGGAACAGATCGAAGCAGCCTACGGCGATCGCCTGCAACAGTCCCCCTCTCCCCAGCATTCCCCCACAACCTTAACCACGCGCCATGAACTGATTGATCAGGCCTATGCCATTCTCAGTGAGCCGGAACAACGGCAGGCCTACGATCGCACCTGTCAGGGGCAACGTCTCAACCCAATCAAGACCGGGAAGACAACCACAGCCGTTACCCAATCCCTTGGTTTAGAGATTCAGGATAAACAATTGCCCGGTGCCTTGCTCTTGCTCTACGAGTTAAGGGAGTTTGAACAGGTGGTGAATTTGGGGCAGGTCTATCTCCGCACTGATATTTCTGACTTGCGGCGGCCCTACACTGGCACTGCAATTTCTGAGGCAGATATTACCCTTACCGTGGCCTTAGCCTACTTAGAGATGGGGCGGGAGCAGTGGCAACAAAAACACTACGAACAGGCCGCCTATTCCCTGGAGTCCGGTCTAGGAGTTTTGCGACCCTCTAGTTTTTTTCCTGAGCTACAACAACAGTTCCAGAGCGAGTTGGATCGGCTTCGCCCCTATCGAATTCTAGAGTTACTGTCCTTGCCCTTAACGGAGGAGGATAGCCGAGAGCGGGGATTAATGCTCCTCAAGGATATGCTCGGCGATCGCGGTGGCATTGATGGTCGCCATGACGATCGCTCGGGACTAGAGGTGGAAGATTTCCTCAAGTTTATCCAGCAGTTACGGGCCTATTTGACCGCCGCAGAGCAACAGGAATTATTTGAACGGGAAAGCCGTCGCCCCTCTGCCGTTGCCAGCTATTTGGCGGTTTACGCTCTGATTGCCCGTGGATTTGCCGAATCTCAACCGGGATTCATTCGCCGAGCCAAGGGGTTGCTCCAGCGGTTGTTACCCCAACAGGATATTTACCTAGAACTGGCCAGTTGTACGCTTCTGCTGGGCCAGCCCCAGGAGGCCCTAGAGGTTCTAGATCAAAGTAAGGATCACCACGCTATTCAATTTATCTATAAATACTCTAGGGATGCCCCGGATGCCTTACCAGGGCTGTACCACTACACGGAACAGTGGCTCCAACAGGATGTCTATCCCTCCTTTCGGGATCTGGGGACAATGCCGGTGTCCTTGGATGCCTACTTTGCCGACCCGAAAATTCAAGCCTATCTGGAAGCCCTTGTGGCGGAAAGTGAGCAGCCCCTGACCTCTTCCCCTGCAGTTTCTACCCTGGCTGCCCCCAGTCACTACCCCCAATCCGTGGCATCCACTGAGGTGGCTGCCGCACCCCAACCCGTGGCGGATCCCTGGGAAAATCGTCCCTCCCCAGGGCAATCCTCCCGCCAATCCTTCGTGAGTCCACCGTTGACGGCCCCCACGACCTCAACAACCGTGAATCCCTGGGAATTTCCGAAGATAGCCCAGCCCTTAGAATCACCCCAGCCCAGTTACCATCAGGTTAATTCTGGGTCAACCCCTGCGCCCATTGAATCCCCAACGGGTTCTGAGTATCCTACATCTCATTCCATCTCTGCGGGCCCCACTGAAGCCCCACCGAGGCGATCGCCCCGGAAAGAATCTCCAGGAAAGTCTCCTCTCCCCAAACCTTCCAGTAGTTCCAACGCCCAAAGGTGGCCGTGGTTGGCTTTCGCCCTAGGTAGCGTCATCGTTGTTTTGGGTTTAGGGATGGGTGCCCATCACGTCATGACCCGTGAGCAACCCAGCGAAGTCCCTGAACCGATACCCCCGGAGACGGAGGTTGAATCCTTCCCCTTACCTGTGGCAACGACGATTCCGCCAGAAGTGTCTCCCTCCCCCACACCGGAGGCAACCCTAACGGAGGCCATTGCCCGCGATCGCCTACGAACCTGGCAAAAAATGAAGTCCCTTGCCCTGGGTTCGGAGTATCAAACCCAAGGATTAGAGAGCATTTTGGCGGAACCGACCCTGAGCCGTTGGCAGGATTCTTCGCGGCAGAATCAATCGGCCAAGACCCATTGGCAATATAAACGCCAGGATGTTGAAATTACGGAGGTGCGATCCCTGGCTCCCGATCGGGTAGAAGTCGTCGCCAAGGTTGAGGAGGAAGCTAACCTGTACCAGAATGGACAACCCCGGAATGACGGTTCCTATATTGATAGTTACCAAGTCCGATATATCTTTGTACGCCAGAATGATCAATGGTTAATTCAAGATATGCGGGTGATTAGCTAGGGGCTATCGCACCTGAAATCAACCCTTAATAAGCTTAAAATTCATCGTCAAGATTCATGATCACAGTGGCACCATCTCCCAGGGGCTTTGAGTCAGTGGTGGGACAGGATCAGGCCCTTACCCTGTTGCGCCAAGGTCTTCGCCGCGATCGCATTGCTCCCGCCTATTTGTTTACTGGCCCGGAGGGTGTGGGCCGATCCCTGACGGCACGATTATTTATTCAAGAAATTTTATGCTCCCATGCACCACAGCAGCAGCCGCACCTAGAAAATCACCCCGATGTGCTGTGGTTGGAGCCGACCTATTTACACCAGGGTAAACTCTATACCAAAACCCAACTCCTTGCCCAAGAACAAACTCTACCGAAAACTCGTCCCCAAATCCGCCTGGATCAAATTCGCCAACTCGGCCAACACCTAGGCCGCCCGCCCCTTTCTGCGCCGCGATCGCTGGTGGTCATTGATCAGGCGGAAACCATGGCGGAAGGAGCGGCTAATGGTCTACTAAAGACCCTGGAGGAGCCAGGGCGGGCCACAATCATTTTAATTGCCCCCAGTGACACCGCCCTCTTACCCACATTGGTGTCCCGATGTCAAAAAGTGCCCTTTTATCGGTTAAGTCACAGGGATTTAGAGCGTGTCCTCAGCCAAGTGGCCCCCCCGGAGTTTATTCAGGCGGATCATCCCTATCTCATGGATTTGGCGGCGGGTAGTCCTGGGGCGGCCCTTCACCACTGGCAGGTATGGCAAGCCATTCCAGGGGAAATTCTTGAGGCGGTCTTGGCCCTCGATCGCCCCCAACCCCTACGGGATCGCCTAGAACTGGCCAAAACCCTGGGTCAAACCCTGGAATTAGACCAGCAAATTTGGCTTCTGGGTTTAATGCAGCAGGTTCTCTGGCAACGGGCCCTGGATCACCACTGCCCCCACCAATGCCAACCCCTATTGACTCTCCTTGAGCAGGCCCGCCAGCATTTAATCCACTATGTGCAGCCGCGTTTGGTGTGGGAAGTCACCCTACTGGGGTTGAATCTGGAGCACCCGTTCTTGGGGGTCTAGGGGGGCGATCGCTTCCCCGGAGCCGTCTTTGTTTTGGATGACGATTTTACTGGGTTGGAGTCGGTAACTGCGCTCCTGATTCGTGACCAAGGTAAGGCTATCCAGGGGCGGGATAAGGGCCACCAGAGCATCTTTTTTGGTTCGTAGGGGCATGGCCATTAAGCCCACATGGCCTAAATCCATCAAAGGGACGAGGGGCAGGGGCAGATTTTTGCCATAGCCGAGGGCGGTGATCAACAGGAGATTATCCATGGACTCAAGGGCGATCGCCCCGACGATCGTCTCTGCCCGACCCAAGCGAAGGGCCACCTGGCCCTGATTGAGCCGACCAGTTTGGGGAATCTTTTCCGGTAAGAGGTGGAGGAGGCGACCACGGGATGTGGCAATGACAAGGTGCTGCTCCGGTAGCAGCGGAATTACCCAACCGAGGCGATCGCCCGGTTTCAGCTTGGTCAGTTGTAGGCCGCGCCCACTAATATCCTCCAGTTCAGCGGCAGGAATTCCTTTGATCCGGCCCTGGTGGGTCAGGAGTACCATTAACACCTCGTCCAGCGATTTCGGGGCAATCGATTCCGGTGGTGGTAAATAGTAATCAATCAATGGGTCTGCCTGGGCCGAATCCGACAGTAGGGTGGGCAGGGGTAAACCGCGATCGCGGCGAGAGCCATAGGGCAAACGATCCAAGGGGAGGGGATAGACCTTACCCCCATCACTAAAGACCCAGAGGCGATCGCTTTGGCTGGCCCCCTGCTGCCACACCACATACTCACTGGCCAAGGGTTGCCATTCCCCTAGGGGAGCCAAGGAGCGGGCGGTGGCGGGGCCCGATACACAACGACCATAGCCTTTGTTATTAATTTCTAGCCAAACAGAGCGGGCCTCCGGGGAACTCAGTTCAATGCCCAGATCTGCGTCCTCATTGTCCATGGGCATTTCTGCCTCGGTTTCTTCCCCGACCCCCAAAATACGAGTCCGGCGGGGATCCCCATGGCGACGCTTGAGTTCCCGCAGTTCTTTTTTCAGAGCCTTTAGACGTTCTTTGCGACTAGATAGCAGGGTTTCCAAGGCTTGAATCCGCTCCCTAAGTTCTTGGTATTCCTGATTGAGTCGCTCTTGCTCCAGGTGGGTCAATTGCCGCAGGGGTAGGGCCAACAGGGCCGCCCCTTGGCGATCGCTGAGATTAAATTCCTGGATCAGGGTATGCTTTGCCGTCGCACCATCGGCGGATTGACGCAAAATTTCAATCAGACGATCCACATTCCCTAGACCCTGAAGGAGTCCTTCCACTACATGGGCCCGCTCCTGGGCCTGGGTCAACTCATGGCGGTAACGGCGGCTGAGGGTCTCTTCCCGAAAGGTTAGAAATTCTTCCAAAACCTGCTTGATGGATAACTGCTGGGGTTGATTGTCCACCAGAGCCAAAACATTCACACCAAAATTCGTCTGTAGGGCCGTCAAGCGGTACAACTGCTCCAGCAAGGGTTGGGGTTGGGCATCCCGCTTTAGTTCAATCACCACCCGCATACCATCGCGATCGCTCTCATCCCGCAGATCCGCAACTCCGTCAATCCGTCCCTGGTTCACCAATGCGGCTATTTTTTCAATCCAGGCCGCCTTATTCACTTGGTAGGGCAGTTCGGTGACAATCAGGGCTTGCCGCCAATGGCGACCCCGGCCAGGTTGGATATCCTCAATGTGAACCACCCCCCGCAGGGTAATGCCACCCCGGCCCGTTGCATAGGCCTGGTGAATATCCTCGGCATTGGTGATGATGCCCCCCGTGGGAAAATCTGGCCCCGGTAAATGGAGTAACAATTCCCCTAGGGTTAAATCCGGGCGATCGATGAGGGCAATCAGTCCATCCACCACTTCCCCTAGATTGTGGGGGGGAATATTGGTGGCCATGCCCACGGCAATGCCGGAGGAGCCATTTAACAACAGGATCGGCAACTGGGCTGGCAACACCAGGGGTTCCTGTTGGGAATTATCAAAGTTGGGAACAAAATCAACGGTGGATTCCCCCACGTCCCCAAGGAGGGTTTGGTGGGCAATGGGGGCCAGGCGGGTTTCCGTATAGCGCATTGCCGCTGGGGGATCGTCATCCACGGAGCCGAAATTACCATGGCCCGCCAAGAGGGGATAGCGACTACTAAAGGTTTGAACGAGGCGGACGAGGGCATCGTAAACCGCTTGATCGCCGTGGGGATGGTATTTACCTAGGACATCCCCAACAACACGGGCACATTTCCGGTAGGGGCGATCGGGGGTTAATCCCAGTTCGTGCATGGCATAGAGAATGCGGCGATGCACAGGCTTGAGGCCATCTCGCACATCCGGTAGGGCCCGTCCCACAATGACGCTCATGGCGTATTCCAAGTAGGATTGCTGCATTTCAAGGTGCAAGGGAGTGGAAATGACCTGTCCTTGGGAGAGAAGATCTAACTGTTTTGCCATAGGGGTTTGACGGGGGCTGTGATCACTGTTCCCCAACATACAGCGATTTTTAGGGGAATGGCCCAGCAAGATTCCTTTTCCCCGGTCTAGTTAAAGGGAATGGTTTACCCTAGGGGTGGTATGAAATCTGTTAGGTTCTGGTTATTGTAGGCCGCTTCTTTTCCCTTGAACAGTCCAATTTTGCCGATCCAACTGCCCCCCATCGCGCCGGATGAGACCTTGGAGGAGGTGATTTGCCAAGCCTTTGTCCAACCGGTTTTGTATGCCCTTGGCTTTGGCGATCGCGACATCATTCGTTCCTTTGAAACGGGGGCAGGAACGGTGGATTTTGCGGCAGCCTATCCCTGTGCTGATGATCCTCCCTTTGGGGACACTCAGAAGCAGCCCTACCTGATTGTGGAAGTGAAGCCACCGGCCAAGCGATCTCGCAATACTCCCAGCCAAACTGTGCCATTAAGCCTAGAGGAAGGAACGGCCCACCAGATGCGGGCGATCGCCCAACTGAAGGAGTATCTTTTTGGCCCAAACTGTCAGTCAACCCAATGGGGTCTGATCACCAATGGTCGCCACCTGCAACTCTTTCGCCGCCATGGGATTGTCATTTATCCCGTTACCCCCAGCCTGGAAATTTTCCCCCAGGGGATGCCAGGGGTGATCAAACAATTGAAGCAATGGCTCCAGGAGCCGCCCCGTGCCCTAACGGTTTCCGTTTACAACAATAAAGGAGGCGTGGGTAAAACCACCACCACCATTAATCTAGGGGCCACCCTGGCGATCTCGAATCAAAAAGTGCTGTTAATTGATTTTGACTCCCAGGGGGATCTGAGCCGTTCCCTAGAATTAACCCCCACCGAAACCTGTTTATCCCAATGCTTAACGGAGGGCGATCGGGATATTTACCAAACCATTCGCCCCTTTAATCTACACATTAAGTCTGGCCAACGGGTCAAAACTGCCCATATCTTTGATGTCATTCCCGCCGATAGTCACTTAGATCACGTCATTCTGCAAACAGCGATCGCCCCTGACCAAGGCATGACCCAACTGCGGGAAAAGATTAAACCACTCCAAAATGATTATGACTATATCCTGATTGATTGCCCCACCCAATGGCTCTTTTTTAGTAAAAGCGGCCTCTATGCCAGTGATGTGGTTTTAATTCCCACCCGCCATACGGATCTGTCCTCCCTCAATAATGCGGCACGGGTCATTCGCCAATTTATTCATGGTGAAATGCGCCAATGTCGCCAGGATGGTGGCCCCCTCGCCCTACCCATTTTCTTTAATGGAGCCCCAAATACGGGCAAGGCCATCGAGGTGGCCCAAACGGAAATTCAGGAAATGATTGCCAAGTCCAGCGAACTTATCCCCTACTTTTGGCCCCAGAAGCGGATGGGTCAGGATAACCGCACGGTCTTTAATCTGCCGGAATACGCCATTATTGCCCGTGCCGCCTTTGCCCGCGTACCAGCGGTGTTCAAAGATAAGCGCGTGCTAGGATTTTATCAAAATTTAGTGACTGAGTATTTTCTGGACATTGCCGATAGCAATGGCGATCGCCCTTAGAAACTGAGTTCCCTAGATAGCCCGATGGAGGTACTGCACGCAGGTCAAATCCACATGGGTCGCTGCCCCCGCCTGGCCCTGTAAGACCTGAAATGGTGCATCTGGTTCCCCTAAACAATCCAGAACCAGCAGGGCCCCATCAAAATTATGGTGGCGGGTGTAGTCCGTAACGGTAACAATGGTCGCCAAACCACTGGCTTGGGCAGACACTAAACCATTGCGAGAATCCTCAAAGGCAAGGCAGGCCTGGGGGGGAAGGGCCATTTTTTCTAAGGTATAGCGATAAATATCTGGGGCCGGTTTTTTGGCAGGAACCATATCTCCGGCGGCGATCACTTCAAACCAGGAGAGACTATCGTCACCCAGGGTGTGCTCTAGGAGGGCGGTCACATTGGCCGGGGTGGTCGTAGTGGCGATCGCCAATCGCAATCCAGCTTGCCGTGCTTCCATTAGGAGTCGTTTCACCCCCGGACGCAGGGGAATAACTCCTTCGGATAATAGTCGAGTATAGTGGTGAGTCTTGGCTCGATGTAGCTCTGCAATCATCTCCTGAAGATGGTTGGGGCGGGGCCAGTCCGGGCGAAATTGATCTAGATAAAACTGCATCCGCTCCTTGCCCCCAGCCACCGCCAAGAGCTTGCCATAGAGATCAATATCCCAGTGCCAATCCAGTCCGGACTCTTCAAAGGCTTGGTTAAAGGCAAGGCGATGGCCATCTCGCTCCGTATCTGCCAGCGTGCCATCGACATCAAATATCAATGCTTCCAAAGTATTTAGTTTGTCAGTATCTAGCTTGTCTAAATCTTGCAAATTCGCCATGGCAGAACCTAAGGGTGACCATTGGGATTTTAATGGAGAGCTTGGATTTTCAGTAAGCGTACCCGACTGGCTAGGGGGTTGGAAATGGCTTCCCGAAACTGCCACGTCTCTTGGGGCTGCATTTGATAAACCTGAACAGCAATCTGGCCAATCCGCTGCCCTTCATCATCATAGAGTTCAAAATCAACCTGCACTAGTTTATAAAGGTTGGGACTGTGATTTTTGACCACACCAATCAGGTAGGGAACTCCAGATTCTAATTGCCATTGATAATCAATCAGGCTAATCGTATCCTGGGGTGGCATTTGCATGGCCCGTTCAACATTAGCCTGGCGATGACTCCATTGACCCATGTGGTAGCTGAACACGACTAAAAAGCTGCAAAGGGCGGCGGCGATCGCCCAGGGCCATCGAGGGGTAGGAGCGACTTCTGTAGGAACTGGCTCCCGACATAGATCAATCACTTCTTCCCAATCTGGCTTAGGACTCGATTGAATCCGGCCAATCACCTTAATGCGGGCAATCCCCTGAAGTTCTACTTGGGTCAGCCGCGATCTCATCACCTCTAGCAGGGCCGAATACTGGGCAACCGTTCCCGGTGGCTTATTGATAATGACATTAAGCTGATTGCGAAATTGATTCACCTGCACAACCACAGCATGATCGGCCAGGGCATCCTGGAGGGTTTGACGAATTTGTTCGACTTGCAGGATGCTCATCGTTGACCAGCCCAGAATTATATAGGACAGTTTATCGTATTTACCTAGTTTTCAGGCAGACTGAGACGAAAGTTGTAAAAGTTTCTTAACCATCTTGACCGGACAACCACAGAGAACAAAATCATACAGTAAAGTAATGAAGGCTTATTTTTGTATTTATTACTGATAAACATAAATGAAAACCGTTGCTCTAAGTCTAGGGTCGCTCCTAGGGGCATCTATTACCCTGGGCATGATTCTCCCAGGAACTAGCCAAGGCACCCCTTACCCGGCGATCGCCATTGAGAATTTTATAGGCATCTGCCTCACCAATGGGAAACGCTCTGCCCCCCTCGTCCCTGCGCCGATCATGACGAATATTTGTCGCTGCTCAATTAATTATATCCAAGAGCGTGTCAGCTTGAGTGACTTTCAGGAGATGGATCCCGCCGCAAATCGTCCCCTGACACCGCGCCAACAACAAACCCAAAAAATCATTGATGAAAGTGTTAATGTCTGTATTGTTCGCCAAATGGGAGGATAACAAGAAGCCTTCGCCGTGGCATAGTTTTTGGGGGATTATTGGAGACCATATGCTATGACTGAGCCAATGGAGCAAACCTTTCGGCAACTCCAAACCCGATTATATGAATGCTGGCAGGGAACGGAAACCTTTATCCCCGAATTGCCAACGGGGCCCGGTGGTCTGGAGCGAGACATTGTCGTCATTCCCTCCCTCAGCTTTGCCCAACCGGAACTGGCAAAAATTCCCGGCTATACCCACTACGAGGAACGGCAACTCTACACCCTGATTCAACTGCGTAATCCCCGTACCCGCATGGTCTATGTCACCTCCCAGCCATTACATCCGAGTATTGTGGACTATTACCTAGATCTGTTGCCAGGGGTTCCCACGTCCCATGCCCGCGATCGCCTGTTATTGTTAGCCACCTACGATCGCTCCGAAAAGCCGCTGACAGCGAAAATACTGGAACGGCCCCGCCTCATTGAACGGATTCGCCAATCCCTGCGACCAGGCAAAGCCTATATGGTTTGCTTTAATTCCACGCCCCTAGAGCGAGATCTGGCCATGGCGTTGGGCATTCCCCTCTATTCTACGGATCCCGATTTATTACACTGGGGAACCAAGGCCGGTAGTCGTGAACTCTTTGCCGCTGCCCATATTCCCCATCCCGATGGCAGTGGCTTGGTTTACACCGTCGAGAACCTAGTGACGGCGATCGCCCAGCTTTGGAGCCGCCATCCTCACCTAGAGCGTATGGTGGTCAAACTGAATGAAGCCTTTTCTGGGGAAGGGAATGCCCTCCTAGATTTGCGTCCCTTACGGGATTTTGCCCCTGGTACTCGGTCTCAGGCAGATCAAGCCCAGGCCATTACAACGGCCCTAGAGGCCTTAGATTTTCAAGCTCCCAACCAAACCTGGGACTCCTATCGTCAACGTTTAGAAGTGATTGGGGCCATCGTTGAGTCTTTTATTGAAGGCAAAGACAAGCGATCGCCCAGTGTGCAGGGCTGCATTACCCCCAATGGCGACGTAGATATTATTTCCACCCATGATCAGATATTGAACAGTCCAGAGGGGCAGATTTTTATTGGCTGTCGGTTTCCAGCGGAGGAAGGCTATCGACTGACCTTGCAGACCCTTGGGCGTAGGGTGGGCCAATACTTAGCCGAGCAAGGGGTCATTGGCTACTACGGTGTGGATTTTATTGCCCAGACTGATGCCGGATCCCCCTTTGGTTGGGATGTCCAGGCCATTGAAATTAATTTGCGCAAAGGTGGCACCACCCATCCTTTTATGACCCTAAAATTCCTGACGGATGGGGCCTATCAGCCGGATTCTGGCTTATTTTTAAGCAAACATGGGCGACCAAAATTTTATATTGCCTCGGATAACTTGTGTCAGGCCCATTACCGGGGCCTGCTGCCCAATGATCTTCTGGATATGATTGCCCGCTATCATTTACACTTTGACTCCAGCACCGAAACCGGCACCGTCTTCCACTTGATGGGGGCCCTTTCGGAATTTGGCAAACTGGGGTTAGTCAGTGTGGGGAACTCCCTTCCTGAGGCCGAACTGATTTATGAACAGGCGATCGCTGTTTTGGATGCGGCAGTCTATTGATATAATCCTGTTAACTCTTGAACTCCTATCAGGTTATTTCCCATGGCAACAAAATCCGCTAAACCCACGTACACATTCCGCACTTTCTGGGCCGTCCTACTCCTAGGTGTTAACTTTTTGGTAGCAGCCTACTACTTTGGTATCTTGAAATAATTTTCATCGATACTTTTTAATATTTCTGTGCCTTTGCAGGACTAACCCGGTACTCAATCCATTGGGTTGAGTGTTAGGAAAAATGAGCGTCAGTCGATGGGGAATTAACACTTATCGACTGACAATGGGCTAATTCTCGGCTTGGTTAGACCTTTGCTGATTTTGCATTTAGCCATCCCTGAAGTGATTTTTGACTTTCTCCGGATGGTTGCCCAATAATCAGATTCTTGATACTAATGTCCTCGTCAAGTCGATTCCAATGGATGCCCTCGCCCCTAGCGATGAAACGCCAATTGTTACGTTCTTCCACTGAAGCGCATTCATCAGGCGGGGACCAAGCCAACGGAACAGGTATAGTACGTCCATCGGGTAGATCAGCAGATAAAGTATCATCTGTGATGGTTATTCCTTACCATTCAACGAGCAATCATCAAGTCTGCATCGCCAATTATGGGTTCTACTATAGCCGAACCACTCTTTTCCATTGGGGCAGGGGCAGTAGAGTCCGCTGGCAAACATAATTGAGTGACGACTCCAAGTTTCCAGCCCCTGATGGAATAGTGCTTTTTTAAAATTGATGCGAGTACGCTCAAAATCCCCGATATAACAAAAGAGGGATAGGGTTCAGATTTTAGATATTAATTTCACTCAACTGACGGCTGATGTGATCAAAGGGCTGATCGATGACACTCGTGTCTTCCACTCCAGCATTTCCTAAACGTTCTTTGATCAGGTCTTTCATGATCTGAATACCCCGCACCGTTGGCCCAATGGGTACCCCTAAGGAATTATAGGTTTCCCGTAGCCCCTCTAGGACTCGCTCATTCAGCACATCTACATCACCCGCAACCAAGGCATAGGTGGCATAGCGCAGGTAGTAATCCATATCCCGTAGACAGGTGGCGTAGCGACGGGTGGTATAGGCATTACCGCCCGGTTGAATTAATTCCGGTTGCTCGGCAAAGAGGGCTGAACCGGCTTCTTTGACAATAGCCGCAGCATCAGCGTTAATTAGTGCCGCAGCTTTCACCCGAACCGTTCCAGTCGTAAAGTACGAGCGCAAGCTATCCACTGCATCCCGATCTAGATAGCGTCCCGTGGAATCGTAGTTTTTAATTAGAGTGGTGACGGCATCACGCATAGTCCCAATGACTCCTAAAAATCGTAATGAATAGCCAGCATTTGCCTCAACATTTGGGCAGGGGCCATGATGAAGAGAGCGAAACTGAATGCATCTAAAATCGTACCTAGCTTACCATGCTGCGATTGCTCAAAGGCGATTCAATTCCCTGGGAACTTGATCTCTGCTACAAAACTTAATATTTTTCTCAGAATGTTCTTCAATGGTCTTCTGGGTCAGCCCTTATAAAATCCTAAGAAAAGCTCAAGAACTGCTGGCATGGGGCGTTTGGTAGTCCATGATACAAAAAAATACCTGGGCAAATTCCTAACATAGATTCTCGCTGCGGTGCGCCGAAATATTCAAGGAGTAACCCTACATGGCAACGCCCCAAGAAATACTTAGTTTGATCAACGAAAAGTATGAATTAATCGACTTGAAGTTTATTGATATGCCGGGAACCTGGCAGCACCTAACGCTTCACAAAAGTCAGATTGACGAGAGTTCTTTCACCGAGGGGGTCGCATTTGATGGCTCCAGTATTCGCGGATGGAAGGCAATTAATGAATCTGACATGGCGATGATTCCGGATCCAAATACCGCTTGGCAGGATCCGTTCATGAAAGAGCCGACCCTGAGTATGATCTGCACGATTGTTGATCCCCGCACTGGGATACTCTACGATCGCTGTCCTCGGGCCATTGCTACCCGGGCGATCGAGTACCTCAAAACCAGCGGCATTGGTGACACGGCATTTTTTGGCCCAGAAGCGGAATTTTTCATCTTTGATGATGTGCGCTATGACCAAAACCAAAAATCTGGCTACTACTTTGTGGATAGTAGTGAAGGGGTTTGGAACACGGGACGGGAAGAAGCCGGTGGAAACCTAGGATATAAAATCCGTGGCAAGGAAGGTTACTTCCCCGTTGCCCCCACCGATACCCTCCAGGATATGCGGACAGAGATGCTGCTAACCATGGCCCAATGCGGTGTGGCAATTGAAAAGCATCACCATGAAGTGGCAACGGGTGGTCAATGTGAGTTAGGGATCAAGTTCAGTACCCTGATTGAAGCAGCGGACTGGTTGATGATCTACAAGTACGCGGTGAAAAATGTTGCCCGCAAGTACGGCAAAGTTGCCACCTTCATGCCCAAGCCAGTGTTTAACGACAATGGTTCGGGGATGCACACCCACCAATCCATTTGGAAGGATGGAAATCCGATGTTTTGGGGGGATGGCTATGCCAATTTGAGTCAGGAGGCTCTTTGGTACATTGGCGGGATTTTGAAGCATGCGCCGGCCCTACTGGCTTTCACTAACCCAACGACTAACTCCTACAAGCGACTGGTTCCTGGTTTTGAAGCTCCGGTGAACCTGGCCTATTCCCAAGGAAATCGCTCGGCTTCGGTGCGGATTCCCCTGACGGGTACCAATCCCAAGGCAAAGCGTTTGGAGTTCCGTTGTCCTGATGCCATGAGTAACCCCTATATGGCCTTTGCAGCTATGCTCTGTGCCGGGATTGATGGGATCAAAAATCAAATTGATCCCGGTAGCCCCTTGGATGTAGATATTTATGATCTCAGCCCTGATGAACTGGCTAAAATTCCATCCACACCGGGTTCCTTGATGGCAGCCCTACAAAACCTGCAAACCGATCATGACTTCCTAACCACTGGCGGTGTATTTAGTGAAGACTTTATCCTCAATTGGATTCAGTACAAGCTAGATACGGAGGTAATCCCCCTATCTCTGCGGCCCCATCCCTACGAGTTCTCTTTGTACTTTGATGCTTAGGGTAATGCTTGTTTCCTTTGATCCCCGGTTCTTGATAAGACTTGGGTGATGATTTGTTAGAAATGGTGTTCTAATGAGGGTGGCTATCTGGTTAGGTAGCTGCCTTTTTTATTTTTATCCTCCTTTTTGTTTTTATCCTAAGTTATTTGAGGCGGTCACGATTGGTTTGATGAAGCACTCTTGGGTTTTGAAGTTGGCGATCGCCAAGAAGATCCTTTTTGCCCTGGGGTTATTGGCCCTGTCTGGGGTATCGGCCTTTAGCTGGCGAAATTACGATACGGTAACGCTTTGGGCAAGCGAACATGTTTTAACTGCAGAATTCTCCCTTGTCCGCTGGGGATTAACCCTTATCGAGCAAGCGTCATTACCTGAATTAAAGCTTGTTGCCCGCGTTGCTGGCCTCTATGGTGCCTTGGTTTTAGTGGCTGCGGCGGGGGTCTGGTATGGTCGGCTTTGGGCGTACATCCTATTGACCCTTTTGGTGGCATCTTTGTTGCCCCTAGAATTCCGCGAGCTATGGCAGGACTTAACCTGGGAAACCAGTCTCCTTGTGATCATTAATCTGGCAATTTTTCTCTACTTTGGCTATGAAACCTGGGAAATCAGTCGCACGTCGAACCATATTTCACATTGAACAATAGTTAATGCAATGCCTGTTCCTTGAGGGCCCTATCCATCAACATCTGGTGGGTTCCTTGACCGGGGGTACCCTCAGCGGGTTGGCGTTGGCGGTAGCTGCCATCTAGCTGTAGTTCCCAGGCCTGACGATGATCCGCCAGGATTAAATCCAAAAGTTCCTTGAGTTGGCCACCGATCGCCGGGTCTTCAATGGGGACAATGGCTTCCACCCGTCGGTCTAAATTCCGCGATCGCCAGTCGGCACTGCCAATAAAATATTCCGGTGAGCCATTGTTTTCAAAGTAGAAGATGCGGGAATGCTCTAAAAAGCGACCAATGACACTGATCACGCGAATGTTTTCACTCACCCCCTTCACCCCCGGCCGCAGGCAACACATCCCGCGAATAATCAGATCAATGCTCACTCCCGCTTGGGAGGCTTGGTAGAGAGCCTGGATCAATTGGGTGTCGGTAATCGCGTTCATTTTGGCAATAATTCGCCCTTGGCCACCAGCTTGGGCATGGGCTATTTCTCGCTGAATCAATTCCATCATGCGATCGCGCATTGTCACTGGAGCCACCAAAAGTTTGCGATAGCTGCGTTGGCGAGAATAGCCCGTTAAAACATTAAACAGTTCACTTAAATCTGCCCCTAGGGCATCCTGGCAGGAAAATAACCCCAGATCCTCATAAAGCCCCGCCGTCTTGGGATTGTAATTACCCGTACCAATATGTACATAGCGGCGAATCCCCCCCGGCTCCTGGCGCACCACCAAAACTGTTTTGGTATGGGTTTTTAAGCCCGGCACGCCATAGACCACATGAACCCCCACTTTTTCTAGCTTCCGGGCCCAGAGAATATTATTTTCTTCATCAAAACGAGCCTTGAGTTCTACTAACACTGCCACCTGCTTGCCATTCTCCGCCGCTTTAATTAAGGCACTGACAATGGGGGAATCCCCAGAGGTGCGATACAGGGTCATTTTAATGGCTAGTACCTGGGGATCATGGGCAGCCAAGGTAATAAATCGCTGCACCGTAGCCGCAAAGGAATGGTAGGGATGATGGACTAAAATATCCCCTTCCCGGATCAGGCTAAATAGTTCTGCTGCCGTTGATTCCCAATAATCCGTGCCCAGGGTCTTCACTTCATTGTCAGAGGCAAAGAAAGATTCCCGTTCCTCCACTCGATGAAAACTACTGGGAACGAGGGGATGCCAATCGGGGTCTTTATGCTCCGGCAGGGGCAGTCCTAAAAAGGAAAACAGACCATTTAGACAGAGCAGTCCCTCTAGCTCATAGACATCCATCTCCTGTAAGTCCATTTCCTCCATGAGGGTTTGTTTCAGCAGGGGGGGAATGCCGTTTTGCACCTCTAGGCGCACCACCGAACCAAAGCGGCGTTTACGGATTTCTTGCTCGATCGCAATCAGGAGATCGTCGGCCTTATCTGTTTCTAACTCCAGATCCGCACTACGGGTAATCCGAAAGGGGTAGTAGGCTAGGACTTCCATTCCCGGAAAGAGAGATACTAAATTGTGGGCAATCACCTCCTCTAGGGGAACCCCTAGCCAATGGGCCCCAGCATACTCATCTTTTTTATCTTTTTTGCCCAGATCGGTCGGTAGATCAATAAAGCGGGGAAAGCCATTGGGAACCTTCACCCGCGCTAACCGTTCTTCCCCGGTGGTTTGATCCCGCACGAGGACAGCTAAATTCAGACTAAGACTGGAAATATAGGGAAAGGGATGGGCTGGATCCACCGCTAGGGGGGTTAAAACCGGAAAAATTTGGGTTTCAAAGTAGTTAGTCAGGTAGGCCTGCTGTTCGGGTTTTAATTCTGGGAAGCGTACCAGAAAAATTCCTGCTTGGGCCAACTTCGATCGCAGGTCTTGATCAAAAAAGCGGTGCTGTTCCTTGACCACGGGCAGCAGATAGTCCCGCACGGCCTCTAGTTGCTCTTGGGGGAGCATTCCATCCGCACCCCCTTGGAGAATATTGCTTTCCACCTGTTGTTTGAGACCGGCCACCCGCACCATGAAAAATTCGTCCAGATTGGCACTGAAAATAGCCATAAACTTGAGCCGTTCCAGCAACGGTGTCCGCGGATCAAAGGCTTCATGGAGTACCCGCTTATTAAACTCAAGCCAGCTTAGGGAACGGTTGAAATAGTATTGGCGGTTTTTGAGATCAATCGTCTTACGCGCAGGCATGGTTGGCGTTTCCGTCACATTTTCATCCACTTTAATCGATCCTCAGGGCAGCAAATCAGTTTCGGCCGGGGAGTTGACCTTGATTGAAGAGCGTACAATTAGAAGGTTAAGGTTTGCTAATCCATTTAATGTGCTGGTGCAATGAGTGATTCTGGCTCTACCCGTGATGAGATTCGGGCGACTCGAGTTGAAAAGGTGGCAACAATCCGCCAATTGGGCTTAAATCCCTATGCCTATCAATGGCAGCGCAGTCATTCTGCCTTGACGCTTCAAGAGACCTATGGAGAACTCCCCCCCGGTGAAACCGTTGATGTCCAGGTTCAGGTGGCGGGCCGGATCATGGCCCGGCGGGTCTTTGGCAAGTTGGCGTTTTTCACGATTCAGGATGAAAGTGGTTCGATTCAACTTTACCTAGATAAAAAAGAAATCCAGGCCCACATGGGCGATCGCCAGGCCCAGGCCTTTAATGATTTGAAGCATTTAACGGATGTGGGGGATTTCATCGGGGCGATCGGCACCATCAAGCGCACGGAAAAGGGAGAGCTTTCGGTGTATGTCCAGGAGTACACCATCCTAACCAAGTCCCTGTTACCCCTACCTGATAAGTGGCATGGCCTGACGGATGTGGAAAAACGGTATCGCCAACGCTACGTGGATCTGATTGTGAATCCAGAGGTGCGGGATACCTTTCGCAAGCGGGCCCTCATCACAGCGGCAATTCGCCGTTATTTAGAGGATCAGGGTTTTATTGAAATTGAAACCCCGGTCTTGCAGTCCGAAGCTGGGGGTGCGGAGGCCCGGCCCTTTACCACCTATCACAACACCCTAGAGATGCCGCTCTATCTGCGGATTGCCACGGAGTTACACCTGAAGCGGTTGATCGTGGGGGGCTTTGAAAAGGTTTTTGAGATGGGCCGGATTTTTCGCAATGAAGGTATTTCCACCCGTCACAACCCTGAATTTACGTCCATTGAACTCTACCAGGCCTATGCCGACTACACCGATATGATGACCCTGACGGAGGCGATCGTCTGTGAGGCAGCAAAAACGGTTTTAGGAACCCTCAATATTCACTACCAAGGCCAGGACATTGACTTAACCCCTCCTTGGCGACGAGTGACCATGCATGATTTGGTCAAAGATGTCACGGGCTTCGATTTTCAAGGATTTTCCAGTCTTGGGGAAGCCCAAGAAGCAGCGGCGGCCATCGGTGTCAAAACCACCTCCAAGGGAAGTACGATGGGCCGGATTCTCAATGAGGTTTTTGAAGAAAAAGTTGAAGCCACTCTTATTCAGCCCACATTTGTCCTGGATTATCCCGTGGAAATTTCGCCCCTCGCTAAGCCCCACCGCGATCGCTCCGGCTTAGTGGAACGATTTGAACTCTTTATTGTGGGCCGGGAGCACGCCAATAGTTTTTCTGAGTTAACGGATCCCCTGGATCAGCGCGATCGCCTAGAGGCCCAAGCCGCCCGCAAAGCCGCTGGAGATTTAGAGGCCCACAACGTTGATGAAGATTTCCTGATGGCCCTAGAGCAGGGAATGCCCCCCACCGGCGGATTAGGGATTGGCATCGATCGCCTAGTCATGTTATTGACCAATGCCGCCAGTATTCGAGATGTAATTGCCTTTCCCTTGCTCCGACCCGATACTCATTAAAGAGATTCCCATCGTGTCCCATACTCAGAACCTAATCTCCCTCTATGAGCAAGATATTTTGTTGTGGTCTGAAGATACAGTTAACAAGCTGAAGGCGCGGGACTTTGATCATCTAGATATTGAGCATTTGATCGAAGAGGTAGAGGGATTGGGAATTTCCCAAAAGAAGGAGTTGATTAGTCGTCTCATTGTTTTATTGGAACATTTATTGAAACGGTTATACGTGAACTTACCCAATGAATACAATGGTTGGGAACGAACGATTCGGACTCAACGAGGTGAGCTAGAAATTTTGTTGGACGCTGCGCCCAGCCTGAGTAGTCGATGGGAAACTAGTTTTAACAAGGCTTGGAAAATTGCCTTAAAGAACGTCTCTAAGGAATACCCTAACGTTATTTTTCCTCAAGAGTGGATGAGCGATCGCTCAATCGAACCAATGCTGAATAATGACGTTTGGCTGGAATCCCATGGAGAGAACGGTAAAACCGCCTGATTAATGGATCTAATTAATGGAGACGAAATTGCTAGAATTGGCAACCCATACCCATATCATTAGTGCCCAATGGCTCCATAACCACTTGGAGGATCCGGATCTCGTTATTTTTGACTGTCGCTTTGATCTGATGGATGGCGATCGCGGTGAACAAGCCTACCGCCAGGAACACATCCCCGGTGCCCATTACCTCCATCTGAATCGGGACTTATCGGGGCCGCTGGGGCAACATGGTGGACGACACCCCCTACCCAACCCCCAAACCTTGGCTGAGACCCTCAATCAGCGGGGGGTAACGCCTACTAGCCAGGTTATTGCCTACGATAATTCCCGTTTTGCCTTTGCCGCTCGGCTTTGGTGGTTACTGCGCTGGCTAGGTCATGATGCCGTGGCCATCCTAGATGGGGGCTACGGTGCCTATAAAGCTGCCGGGTATCCTACCTGTTCACAGATTCCAGAACTAAAAGCACCGAACGCTTTGCCCTTTATTCCCCAGGTTCGCCAGGATTGGGTGGTCGCTCGCTCCGGGGTAGAGGCTGCCCAGAAAAACCCAAAGACAGTGATTCTAGATGCACGGGAACCTCAACGCTATCGTGGCGAAGTCGAACCCATTGATCCCATTGCCGGTCACATTCCAGGGGCCCTCAACTATCCTTGGAAGGCCATTACCAATGACCAAGGCTTCCTGGAATCCCAGGAAATACTAACCCAACATTGGCAAGACATCCAAAACTATGAGCAGGTAATTGTCTATTGCGGCTCTGGAGTCACTGCCTGCGTGGATCTGCTAGGACTTGCCCAAGTTGGCCTTGACCACGGACAACTTTATGCCGGTAGCTGGAGCGATTGGTGTTCCTACTCAACCTAGGGATCAAGCCCATTCTAAGATGCAGAATTGACCTGAGTAGGCAGAATAAAGGGTTTTTGCCGTACCTGGGCAATCAACCAACGCAGGGTGTGGTTACTCAAAATCGAAATGGGCCCCATCAACATCAAGGACTTAACTTCGGCCCGGCTAATTTTCACCGACCCTCCCGGCTGTAGCATGGCCGTAGATTGGGTCAAATCCCGCAGGGTGGCATAGGCAAACAAGAGAGGCAACACACAAAATAAGCGAATCGGAACCGCTGCCTTGGGCACTGAGAGTAAATATTCCTGGGCTTGATCGAGGTCATGCCATGCTAGGGCAATGAGTTCCTTAATGGCTGCATGGTTTTGTGCTAGGTGATCAGGACTTAGGAGCAGTTGGTGACTACTCCCTTGGGCAATCAGTGCATCCTGGGGCACATAAATTGAGTTTTCATGCTCTGCATCCCAGGCAATGTCCTTAAGAATATTGACGGTTTGCAGGGCCTCCCCAAATTCGCCACAACGCTTCAATAGGACTTGATATTCGTTGGCACCAATACTGAGGGAATGCTCTTGCCATAGGTCAGTAAGTAAATAGCCTACGGTTCCAGCAACGTAGTAGCAATATTCCTTGTATTCTGCTAGGGTTTGAATCCGAATCCCCTGGGGATGAACCGTCACAAATTTTTTCATGCCGTGAACCATTTCACTCACCCATCGCCGCACATGCTGCTGGGATGCTATGGGCAAATTCCGATACATGGCAAAGACAAGGTTGGTGTTTTCGACTAAGCGAACGTGGGCTGCCTCCCCTTGGACTCCCCGGGCCGTATGGCCATAGTGATTGGCTAGGGAAGGGCTGTCAAAACATTCTAGTAAATGATCTAAAAGGGCTGTCTTAGCCGTGATGCTGGCAAGGGGATCATCTTCAATGGTGTCGGCAATGCGGCAAATGAGATAGGCCACCAGAACGGCCCGACCTAGGGTACCTGGCAAAAAACGAATACTAATGGCAAAGGTGCGTGACACCTCTGGCAAAATTTCCTGGCAGAATTTTTCTGCGGTTTTTACAGAAACTGGAGTCTCCAGCACCATCTGTACCATACTAATGTTCACTCCTACACGCGCTGATCGTAATGCAGCCTAGGCTTACCACATTGAGTCGGAATTGAGTCAGACTCATTGGTATCATAATTACCCCCGGCAATCTAGGCCTAATGTGACAGTTTCAAGCACTGTTCTACTCAACAAGGATGATTTATGCCCATATACCTGCTATTTGCAAGAACGATACCATACACAAGGGAGGTAGGGGGACTTGTTGGGCAGCGATGGCCTTACACCACTCTACTTAAGGTTTGACTGTGACACTACTTAGATCGGTCAGTTTATGAATCGGCAACTAGTCTTAGTGCCCCAGGGGGCAGAATTTCAAGCGGTACAGCGGGGACTGGGCAAAGCTAGGCAACCCAAGGGGGAAGAGGTGGAACTTAGGGCCTTACCCATGGGCATGGCGGCGGTACAGTCTTGGTTAGGAAAATTTTCGCCACTTCCGTCCCCACCAACGTCAATTCTGGTGCTAGGGGTGTGTGGTGCACTGGTTCCCTGCTACGGAGTGGGGCAAGTTGTTGTCTATGGCAAGTGCGGGAATGGCCAAGGGGAATGGCAAATCTGTGACCCAATTACCACCGTGTTCAAGGGGATAGACCATGAAACATCAGCCCTAGCCCCTACATCCTGGCCGACAGTGACGGCCCTCACTAGCGATCGCCCCCTGTGTACGGTTGCTGAAAAGGCGACTTGGGGGACAAAAACCGGAGCCGAGGTGGTGGATATGGAAGGTTTTCCTTTGGTGGATGCCTTTAGCCGTCAGGGGCTACCCATTACAATTGTGCGCGTGGTCAGTGATGCCAGCGATCGCCCCATTCCCGATTTAACACCAGCGATCGCCCCGGATGGCTCGTTGCGGCCTCTGCCCCTATTGCAAGCATTTTTAAGTCAACCCCTACCGGCCTGGCATTTGATTCAAGGCTCCCTCACAGCCCTAGGCATCCTTGAGAAAACAGTGACTCAACTTTTTGATGGCAAATAGCTTTAACGAAGGGTAGCCTACTAAATCTAGGGAGAACTGGACTATGCCAGGCCTTATGCCCCTAGGGCTACGAGGTATTTCAATAACTTATGCAACCACATTTGCCTATTTTCCGAGCAGGTGGGCTATACTTTGTAAATGCAAATCCTAGGGGACATATAAGTCATGTCCTAATATTCTAGCGTTTGCGGCTTCACGTCTTTGTTGTAATGTGTTTGGATTGGCTATGCTTGCTCCGATGATCTTGGCCCAAGCGGCCCCCCACTTACCACCCCAGCAATTACCGGGTCTTGAGCGACAACAACATCCTGCTCCGCGTCTATCGGCTCCGACAGCTCCGTCTGCTAATACTTTTAATCCGGTTCAGGCACCACGGACACCTTCCCCCAGGATCGCTCCAGCCCAGCCAGCCCCACCCGTAGCGGCCCCGGCTCCACCACCAACGGCGGCGATCGCCAATCCCAACCCTGGCCAAATGGCTTATTTACCCCAGGAAATTCGTTCCTTGCCCGGCAGCCTGGATGACATTCCGGTGTTCAATAGCAATAGCCCGGAAATGGTTCGCACTGAGGGAATTCTACTCTCGACCTTTCCTCCCCAGGGCAAATGGCAGCCGGCGGCTCATCTGAACTATCCGCTCCAGGGTCGCTTTGATGTGTTTTCCCACCACATTACCCAATCCAACCGGGCCGTGAGTACCCCCACCCTATATTTAGGACTATTGGCCCATAATCCCAGCAATCGGGCGGTAACGATTAATTTTTACCAGGCGGCTAGTTTTCTCAGTACACCGGATGCCCCCTTCCGTAGTTTGCCTGCCGTCATGGACAATCCCATTGGTTATGTTTTTTCCGGCCCCGGCAGTCGGGTGACCAATCAGGTGTTGCGGGGCGTGCGGCAAACCTTCTTTCCCTCCCAAATTGTGATTCCCGCTGGCGAAAGTCGGATGTTGAGCAATCTACCCCTGCCCCTACCCACCCGCTTCCCCAATGCCGTCACAAATCGGGCCCGGGCTGAATTCGCCATCAGTGAAAACGGTGAGGTTCTTCCCCATTTACCCGTGATTGCTGATCCCCACCCCTTTGGCGAGGTGTCTTCCTCCAATGGCCGCTCCACCTTGATGCACCTAGAGAGCAATGGCCCGGTCTATTTGGCCAAGATGTCCGCCTATGCTCGGGTGAATCCCGATGGCACAGAATACGCCCCCGGTCTGGAGGATTGGATTGCCATGCTCAACCGAGGTCAACTGGTTACACCCCGGGATATTCCCCCCAGTTCCCCAGATAGTAATCCGGCCCGCTTTTTCTATGGTCGGGTGGCGGGGGTTAGTCGGGGTTCCCAGTGGCGAGCCAATATTACCGATGATGGCAGCAGCGATCGCCTCACCATTCCCAGTACAGGTCGGGCCGTATCCTATGGTTTAAGTACCTTGCACCGGGGAACATTGGGAACAGGTCAGGTTCAAAGCGCGCCCATGCTGGCCCGTTATCCAGATACGGCCTACTTTGCCCATGGCAATTATGGGGTTCATTACAGCTTAACTCTGCCCCTGGTTAACGATAGTCGCTCTTTGCAGTCCGTTGCCTTGACGGTACAAACCCCCCTCAAGCAAGACCATAGCCCCACTAGTTTGCAATTTTTAGATCCACCGGCTCCCCAGGTCTTTTTCCGAGGAACCGTGCGGGTGAGTTATGCCGATGATTTGGGGATGCCTCAACAACGCTATGTCCATTTGGTGCAACGGCGGGGACAGCGGGGAGAACCCTTAGTGACCTTAAACTTGCGGCCCGGAGAACAACGCCCTGTTCAGGTGGACTTCCTCTATCCGCCCGATGCAACCCCACCCCAAGTGCTAACAGTGGCCACGTTGCCCAACCCTAGCTACGGTGGTACGACCCGTATTCCTCCCACCCCTTCCCCTTCTCCCTCCGGTTCTGATGCCCTATCTTTAACGCCATCCAATCCTACCCAGTAACCCAATAGGTTCTATCCATGTCCCAGGCCAAGCCAGGGGGGCGGCAAATTGTGATTGGCGATGTCCATGGTCAGTATGCGGCCTTAAGTCAGTTACTTGAGGCGATCGCCCCCGGTGTAGATGATCGGATTTATTTTTTAGGGGATTTAGTGGATCGGGGCCCCGATAGTGCGGCGGTGGTAGAGCTTGTCCGTCACCATGACTACTATTGCCTGCGGGGAAACCACGAAGAAATGATGATGGCCGCCTTTTCCCAAAAAGGTTTAGATACATCTAAGCTATTATTTTGGGGTGGATGTGGTGGCCAGGAGACCCTTGCCAGCTATACTTCCCAGGATCTACTTTGGGAACATGTCCGTTGGCTGCAAACCTTGCCCCTCTATTTTGACTTAGGGGATCTGTGGCTCGTCCATGCGGGAGTGGATCCCACCCTAACCCTAGGGGAGCAAACCAGCCAGGAATTTTGTTGGATTCGAGACCTGTTTCACCAAAGTGACGAACCCTATTTTGCCGATAAAACCATTGTTACGGGCCATACCATTAGCTTTACATTGCCAGGGGTCAATCCCGGTCAAGTAGCCCAGGGGGTCGGCTGGCTGGATATTGATACGGGGGCCTATCATCGTCGCAGCGGTTGGCTAACGGCCCTTGATTGGACAAACCAGGAAGTGTGGCAGGTAAATACCTTTAGTCGTGACTGTCGCCACAATCCCTTGGAAAACATCACGGCGATGATTCGGCTGTAATTGCTCTGAATCACTCATTATTTTGAATGCTCATCTTGTCGGGCATCAAAGAAGACTAGCTGGGGAATATGCTGGGTGAGAACAACTACACTGGCGATGGTCTGGGGCAGGGGTTGAAACGTATGAATATAGTGAATATAGCTCTCTTCCTGGGTCTTAGTATCATTTTCGGCCGGGTTTTCCCCATGGGTGGGGGGGGCAAAAATACCTCGTCCCCTGGCCTTCATCTCAGCTTCGTAGCGAGTCCATAGGGAAAGAAATCGCTGATCCGCTTGGGCCAATGGGGCCCTTTCTAGGTATGACTGCTCCTCCGGTGAAAAAAAACGCTGGGCGATCGCCCGCCGGTATCGACTGGGCCGCAGGATTTCCAGATCAATTCCCAGAGGTGCTAGGTGAGTCACGGCCAAGAGTGCCAGGTTTCCGGAATGACTCCAATTAAATTCCAGGGGAAACTGGGGTAGATAGGGTTTGCCGTAGTCATTTTGCTCTAGGGTGATGGGTTCTAGGGCAATGTTTTCTAGGGTGGTTCTGGTTTCCGAATCTCCCTGCTCTAGCAGGTATGGATGCAGGTATTGGGTCAGAAGCGATCGCCGATCCTGGGGAGATTGACCAGACCTAAGGGAGAGTAGCCAAATATGAACCTGGCGATCGCCCAGCACTGGATAGATAGGGGGTGGCTTCCATTCAGGTAAATCGTATGTGCCAGCCAAATAAGCGGTGTTAGGGCATTTTCGCCATCTAAAAATTTGCAGTAGAATCAAGGGGTGGGCCAAATGGGGCGTTATTACGTTATCACTATGAAACCAATCTTATCCCTAGGTCGTTTTTCCCATTCCCTCATCTCCACAGGGGGCAAGCTTTTCCTGGGTTTGGGGGTAATATCTTTCTCCTTTCTGGGTCTCACCAGTGTCGCCCAAAATGCTCCGGGGGACATTGTGGTGGTGGGAAATTCTCCGGCTCAGTGGGGAATGAACCAAGCCATGTGGAACCAACTCCTAAATCTATCTGGAGCAGGCCCCATGGCTGCTTCTCCTGATGCCCTAGGATCCGACGAAGAAGATCCAAAGGTGATCGAACAACGGCTTTTGCAAAATATTCGAGTCGGTCGTCCCAGCATCCAACCAGTGATCAAATTACCCGGTTCCTCAGAGGTGGTGGGCTCCGTCACCAATGGTAATCGTGAACCCGTCACAATTCAGTCGATTAATTTTGAGGTATTGGCCCGGGATGGTTCCATTTTGCAAACTGGCTCTGCTGTGCCTGAACCTGCGACTCTGGGGGCGGGACAAACCGCAACCTACCAGCGATTTTTGCCGACGGTTCCCTCAGATGTTGGGGCCACGGTACGCCTAATTAATCCTTCGGTAATTATTCAGGGTGGCGTGTAGGGAAACAATTTGGTTTCTCAGCGCATTATTGGCCTGACGGGGGGTATTGCCTGTGGCAAGAGTCTAGGGGCGGACTATCTACAACGTACCTACGGTCTCCCTATCCTTGATGCCGATCGCCTGGCCCGAGAAGCGGTGGAGCCGGGGACATGGATCCATGGGGCTATTATTGAGCGTTACGGTAGCAATATCATCCTAGGCGATGGATCGTTGGATCGGCGGCAATTGGCGCAAATCATTTTTAGAGATGCTGGGGAGCGATCCTGGCTAGAGCAGTTGATTCATCCCTACGTGGGCGATCGCCTAGTTAAACTCACCCAAGCCATTGCGGAACCGGTTATTGTCTGGGTCGTTCCCCTACTATTTGAGGCGCGGATGACTGGATTAGTCACAGAGATATGGGTTGTGGCCTGTCCTGAATCCCTACAACGGCAACGCCTCATCGCCCGCGATCGCCTGAGTCTAGAGGATGCCAATGCCCGGATTAGGAGCCAGATGCCCCTCACTGAAAAAATTGCCCAGGCAAATCATGTTCTTTGGAATGATGGCGAACCCGATGCCCTATATGCCGCCATTGATCAAGCCTGGCATAGTCATCACTAACCATACTAAACCTTATCAAAGAGGGTAATTTTCGCTAGGAATCCAGTTAGGGCTAAGAGTAATGCAGAAATAAATCCCCAGAGCCGGGCATCGGTCGCTTTTTGGCTCGTGCGAAGATCCTCTACCTTATCGTCTACGGCTTTAATCTCAATGCGTACCGACCCAATCTCGGTCGTCAGTTTTGCCTCTACCCCATTAATTTGAACCGTGAGCCGATCATCTAAAGCTTTGATTTCTGCACTGAGTTTATTATCTAGAGCTTTAATTTCTGCGCTGAGTTTATCATCTAGGGATTTGATTTGGGCACTGAGCCGATCATCTAAAGCTTTGATTTGTGTACTAAGTTTGTCATCTAGGGATTTCATTTGTGCACTGAGCCTATCATCCAAGGCTTTCATTTGTGCACTGAGTCTATTATCTAGGGATTGAATTTCTGTTTGAAGTGTATTAAATCTCTCATCGGTGCGGGCAATATGAATATCTAGCTTTTTATCAATGGCTTGAATATCCGTCTGCATGGAATCCAGCCGCTGATCAATTCGCTCTAAAAGTTTGCCAATGTCTGGGATTGTGGTGGTTTCAGTCATGATTTGGCTCCCTCTGTTTGCATGATATAGCCCCGTGGGGTAATAAACCAGTGATGGTATTGGCAGCTACTAGCATTGCCAATGAGAACCAACGTAAACATATCCACAGATTCGGGATTAAAGTCCCCTAGGGTGGTCAGGTGAATGGTTTCATCGGGACGGTAGGCAGAGCGGACGAGGGCAACGGGCGTATCCCTGGGGCGATGCTGCTGGAAAATTTCTTGGGCATCGACGAGTTGGTGCTGGCGATCGCGGGAGCGCGGATTGTAGAGAGCAACAACAAAATCAGCTTGGGCAGAAGCTTCTAAGCGTTTTCTGATCACGGGCCACGGGGTAAGGCGATCGCTGAGGCTAATGGCACAAAAATCATGCATCAGAGGTGTACCCACCCGAGCCGCCGCCGCTTGCAGGGCACTGACCCCAGGAAAAATTTCGACACTGGGATCCTGTCCATTCCAGCCTTGGGTTTGTAACAATTCCAAGACTAAGCCCGCCATGCCATAGATGCCCGCATCCCCTGAGGAAATCACCGCCACCGTCAACCCCCACTCCGCTAGGGCGATCGCCCGTTGGGCCCGTTCCCGTTCCTGGGTGATGGCATAGGCTTCCATGATTTGTCCCGGCCGCTGGAGGGGAGCCAGCAAATCTAGGTACAGGCCATAGCCAATCAGGACATCGGCCCCAATAATGGCGGTGCGGGCAGCCTGGGTGAGTTGACTTAAGGCCCCGGGGCCCATGCCCACTAACCAGAGTTTGCCCTGACGGCCCGTATATTCTTCCTCACTCTGGGCGATCGCCAGGGTAGCAGCCCCCGGCTCCCCCGACAGACGATGGATCTGTTTCGGCAGGATCAACATTCCCGAATCAGCGGCAAGAATAGCGGCCGCTTCGGCGACACTAGCCGTCCCCACTTCCGCAGCCACAACGGGAGAGGGGTTGGGAACCCTAATTTCATCCAATTGCTCTGATCTAAAGAGGCGGAGGGGCCAGTTATTTTCCTGACAAAGGGCAAGAATGGCGGCTTCATCCCCTTTAATATCTAGGCTGGCCACACCGGAGATCGCCGCCTCACTCAAACCGGCCGTTGCCAGATTTTTTTGGATTGCCTGCTGGAGTACCCTTAAGCTCGTGCCCCGCTCACAACCAATGCCTAACCAGAGGGTGCGGGGATGCCAAACCGCTATCGGCGAATGGGAGGACGATGGCTGAATATTTCGGTGAGTAATCCATATACTCGGCCCGGCTAACTCCTCAGGAAAGGGAAGGGGGCAAATATCTAAGGGTTGATCCGGTGGATAGGTGGATTGCCATAGGGTTGAACCACTTTCTTGGTAAATGGCAATGTTTTCACCCCTGGCCAGGGCCGCACTTAAGGCTGTCCAGGCTCCCATCCCTTTTCGCCAACCAAAGGGACGACCCAGACAATCTAGGGCCAGATAATCCCGACCATTGGCGGCTCCAGTCAAAACAGGCTCGGCTCCCCCATGGGCAGCAATCATTCTTGCTAGGCGATCTCCCCCACGGTAATGGCCGCCCGTCAGACTAATGACCCAGTCCCCATTTTCTGCCATGGCAATAATGGCTGGATCAGTATGTTTATTCGATAGCAGGGGGGCAATTAAGCGAATGATCGCCCCGGTGGCCATGGCAAAAATAATTCCCCGCTGCTGCGGCCAAATCCGCTGGAGATGGTCTGCCAGTGAACCCTCAAAGACACGGATATGATCAACCGTGGCTATGAGTGCCACCTTCTCCCCTAAGTGGGTGGGTATCCAGAGGGTGACTTCCTTTTCCGTTGCCAGGGATGAAAGACAGCGATACCCCTGGGGGGTGGTGGCGATCGCCGCCAGGGGATAAAAATCTGCCAAAAGTCCAGTCATAGATTGACATCACGGGGGGGCCGTACCTTCTCTCTTGCCCCTAGACTGTCTACTGCATGAGCCATCCGTATCCCTATTGTGCGCTTTAAGGCTAAAATTTATACCGAGGGCAGGTTAATCGGCTAGCCCGTCATCGGTGTAGTGTGGCGGATATAAATTATAGCCCATGAATGAAACCCATCCATCCAAGAAAACGATCATCTATTCAGCGGCGGCTCCGGCCCCGGTGGGCCCTTACAGCCAAGCGGTGCAGGCCGGTGGCTGGCTGTTTGTGGCCGGGCAAATTCCCTTGGATCCAGACACTGGGGTAATTGTCGGAGCGGATGATATTGGTATGCAAACGGAACAGGTCATGGCCAACCTTGGCGCAATTTTGACGGCGGCGGGTACGGATTGGAGCCAAGTGGTGAAAACAACGGTGTTTTTGGCAAATTTAGATGATTTTGCCGCCATGAATCAGGTCTATGCCCGTTATTTTTCGGAAGCAACGGCTCCAGCCCGGGCCTGTGTGGAAGTCTCCCGGCTGCCGAAAGGGGTTAAAGTCGAAATTGACTGTATTGCCCTCACGGGGCCATCCCTGTAAGTTTCTGACCATCCTAAGGATTCATCCATGGCATCTTCTACTTCGTTGAATCAATCGACTCTTCACTATTCAGTCTTGGGGTCTCGTCGGTTCAGTAATTATTTTTGGGCCGTCATTGTCTCCATTGGTGGGATCGGCTTTTTTTTAGCTGGGCTATCGAGTTATTTACACGTTAACCTTTTACCCATTGGTAATCCCATCGACCTAGTATTTATTCCCCAAGGGGTGGCAATCGGGTTTTATGGTGTGGCGGCCCTGCTGCTGGCAACCTACCTTTGGCTGGCGATCGCCTGGGATATTGGCGGTGGATTTAATGAGTTCAATAAAGAAACGGGAATGATCCAGATTTTTCGTTGGGGGTTTCCCGGCAAAAATCGTCGCATTGAAGTCAGTTGCCGCATGGGTGACGTGCAAGCGATACGGGTCATTATCCAGGATGGTCTCAATCCAAAGCGGGCACTCTATCTACGCCTAAAGGGTCGGGGTGAAATTCCCCTGACTCGCATTGGTAGCCCTGTGGCCCTAGCAGAACTGGAAAACCAAGGGGCAGAAATTGCTAGTTTTCTGGGGGTTCCCATTGAAGGTCTCTAGGGTCTCTAGGGTTAAGATATAGATGATTACCGTTAGAGAGACTGGATTCGTTTTTGTAACGCCCCTAGATGCTCTCGATTTTTGACGGGAGATCGCGGCAGAGGCAAGTCTAAATTGGGCCAGTTGTCTAGATTTGCACAGGGGCAGCTTACCGGAGGTAATCCATGATTAGGCAAGGGAACCGGCATTTGACAGCGGGCACATTGGGTGATTTCCCAGCGATCGCTCAGTAGTTGTTGTAGGGTTTCCTGAGTCTCTTCTAGGTAGCAATCCCCCGCCTCACCGGACATGATGTATTCCCAGCAGGCTTCAAAGGACGAACTGTAATGATCGCCGACAATAACGGGCTGGGGTAAGAGGGCTTGACGGCCCCCTAAAATGTAAAGCTTCTTTCCTAATTGAAACCAGTGGGCGAGATAGGCTTTAACTTCCGCTTGGGCCGCCAGATACAAGCATTCTTGGGATTCATTCATGGCTTTTTCCCTGTGCGTCTAGTTTCTAGCCTAACAAAATGAATTGGGCAACCACCCTGAATCCCCCATTTAATTTAATATTTCATATTTCCAAATTCTCAAAATTTGCCCCCACTTCCCTAAGAGTTAAATCGCGATCGCTAGTTTGCCCTTCAGAGTGCTTAATCTTGTTTCAACCAGTTGATTAATCTCCTGTTGGTGCTGCCAATCCGTTGCTGTCATTAAGTTAGGGGTCAAACCGGGAGGAGATTGGAATTTCTCCAACTGACGATCAAAGTAGCTGCCTGGATAACGGCGATATTCGACGGTTTTGCGCTCTAAACGGGCCGTATGACAAAATTGATGCAACCATTGGGCATAGGCCACATCTTCGCCTCCAAAGCGAAATTCACTAAATACGCCATCTTCGGGAAAGCCGCCAATGAAATCATGGACGTCCCGCCGTACCCCTAAATTTAATACTAGGGTTTGCTCTAGGGCATTATGCCAATGATCATGGAGGCGATCGCGGCAATAGATACCAGTGCGAACGGCCCCAAAATACTCCTCCCCCTGACTGGTCTGATACTGGGGCGGTAGGGGTTGATTCAACACCGAAAACGCCAAGAATAAATGTTCAGGCATATAGCAGTCATCGCCATCGCAGAAAAACAAGACCTCGCCATGGGAAAACTTAACCCCCGTATTTCGCGCCGCTGCAATTCCAGCATTACTAGGGTAGTGAATGATCTGATGATCACCGCGATCGCGCCAAAAGCCCTCGGCTACCTCCGCCGTCCCATCCGTAGAGCCATCATCGACAATAATGATCTCCGTTTCAATGCGATCGCCCTGGGGATAATGCCCTCGAAAATAATCCAAGCTGGCCGCAATGCTACGAAAGGTTTCTTCTAAAACCGCTTGCCCCCGTTGCTGAACCACATTGTAGAGGGGCATCACAATCGAGAAGGAGTGAGCGATGGGGGAAGATGGGGACATAGGGCCTTCGGTCTAAATCGACGGTAAACCACAATATGGCTTATATGGGCAAGAAAAAAACTATGCAAGTTTAGGAGCAATCCTGATGAAAGCCCGTCGAGAAAATGGGGTAAAAGCATTGACCATCAAGGATTCATGATAGTTGTGAATTGATCCTTCCCTCCCATTCGATCTACGATCAGGAGAATTATAGGTTGACACTGTCCCCCTCCCTTAGATAGCATAGTTAATGCTGAATCTTGCCCCCATCGTCTAGAGGCCTAGGACACCTCCCTTTCACGGAGGCGACGGGGATTCGAATTCCCCTGGGGGTATCCCATTAGGCAAGAAAAATACAGCCCTAAAATAACTAAAATGGTTAACCATCCAATCTAGGCATGGGGTTCAAGAGTTTTTAATAATTATTAAATATACCTAGATGTACCTCAAATTTAGGCAAACTGTAGGCAAGCGATGGAAATCGCAGCCTTAATAAATTGGGGTCGGGCATCAACGATCGCAACAATTCTCATTGAAGTGTATTTATTTGCCTCGCATATTGGGGGACTTTTTCCAGGATAGATCTTAACGACTTTCCGCTAGGGGATGGAGCCGCAGTACTGATTGAATCAAGGCCCAGGCAGTTTTGTGTTCCGGGACTTTCATATCCCCCCACTGTCCAGGTTGGCAGTAAAGGTAGGTAATTAAGCGGCGTTGTTTCCGTAAGGATAGGTGAATAAAACTAATGCCCAGTTCTACGCTGTAGTTGGCAGATGACTGAGAATTCTTTGCCAAGACTTTATTCTCAGGGTTTGAAGTCCTGCGCTTGTGCCAACGCAATTCAGCATCAATGGGTAAATCAGCCAGGGGATTGGGGTCTAAAAGCCAAAATACTCTTTTATTATTATTTTCCCGATAATTATCATGCTGGATCGCAGAAGCCGAGGCGGAGATCGCCGGACCCACCTGATCCGGTAGACATTTGAAGTTTGGCTGAGAATCACACATCTTGTGGGTTAAAAGAATGCGAGCTCCTGCTTCAGAAATATCTAGGGTATGCCCCCGAAAATGATTTTGGCCCACCTGAAATTCACAGAGTTCTTGGCGAAAAAATCGCGTATGTTGCCGTTGGGGTACATCAATTGCCACAAGGATACAAATTAAAAGCAGGGATAGATTATAGGCTGACCAAATTAAGTTGATGTTTAAACTATCGGGATTGACCACGGTATCTTGGAGGCCCACGGTACGACTAACAATCCCAGTAATAACGAGACCAGCAAGGAGCAGCAGAGGTAGCAACAGGAACCAGTTAATTGAAATATTTTGAGAATTCACGTCTCCCTTGGGAGTCACCTTAAAGGGCTTGGCACTACGGGAAAAGAAGGTATGGAAGATGGTGAGGGTCATGGGCACGCAAAGAATCGTTTCGTAAACATCGGACCAAAAGGCCGATCTCCGCCCCTCCGTTAGCCAGGAAAAGGCCATAATATTAGCCAGATAGTAGGGTAAGTAAAAATAGAGAACTTCATTAACGGTTGCCCGCAGGGGAGCGAGGCCAAAAAGTAAGAAAGCCAAGGGAATCAGCAGGAAAATGACCCGAGGAATGGCTAAAAACCAATAGATCAGACTCAGGGTATGGGAAAGTCGTTGGAGAAAACCCAGACCTGGAATGGTAAAAAAGTTCGTCTTAGAAAAAAGCAGATGTAGGGTTCCCTGGCCCCAGCGTAACCGTTGATTGATATAGGCACTAATGCTTTCTGGAGCGAGACCGGCAGATAGAGCCTCATTCAGATACTTAATCCGGTAGCCATGGGCCTGGAGTTGAATCGAGGTGAAATAATCCTCCGTAATACTGTCGGTGGGAATGCCGCCAATTTCATCTAGGGCCGATCTCCGGATCAAAAAACAACTTCCGCAGCAGATTACGGAATTAAAGAAATCCCGACTGGGTTGAATATAGCGGAAAAATAAATTTTGCTCGTTATTCAGAATTCCTTCGAGTCCGAGATTGACGGAAATGGGATCTTCATTAAAAAAGTGCTGGGGGGTTTGCAGCAGGGCTGTATTTTCCTCCTGAAAAAAACCAAGGGTACGGGTTAAAAAATTACGGGTAGGCACAAAATCCGCATCAAAGACAACCATTATTTCCCCATGGATAGAGGGCAGGGCATGGTTAATGTTACCGGCCTTGGCATGACGGTTATCCGGGCGATCGCGGTATTCACAGCCCAATTCTGCCGCTAGGGCCCGCACCGCCGGCCGCCGAGTATCATCCAAAAGGTAAATGGTTTTATGGGGGTACTCCATGGCTTGGCAACCAATCACAGTACGCCGCAGAATTTCGACTCCTTCGTTATAGGTGGGAATGACCACATCCACCGTTGGTTGATAGGTTCCATCGATCACGGCTGCACTGAGGCGATCTGCCTCTTTAGTTCGGTCAATGGAAAAGATCGTATGGGTAAAAAAGGAAACCGTATTCACAACGGTAAGCAGTTCCGCCAAAAATAAGATGACCGACAATGTTCCATTGAGGGGATCATCTAAATTGAGGCTGCTAAAAAATCGCCAAAATTCATAACGAATACCTAGAAAAGCAATTCCCCCACTGACAAGCATACGGGTTAAAAATGTGGGACGGGGAAATAGCTCCTTCAACAAAAAGGTAAAAGTAACGGCAATAAAGGATGGCAAAAGTAGGGAGGTAAGATTATTGCCCCCAGGATGGAAAAGTATTTGGCCACGATGCCACAACCCTAATAGATTTGGGAGACTATTCCGCCAGTCCACTTGGAGAAGTAAGGCAATTCCAAAAGCAGCAATTCCCAACAGGAAAAGATAGTAATCTGACTGTTGTAATAATTTTTTCAATTTCATTATGCTAGATGACAATGTGTCGCGTGTTATTATTTGTTCTAAATGCAGTCAAAGCAAAGCAGGGCTTAGTATTTGCCCTATTCAGATATTAAATTTAGACCCATTACATCACTAGACCCATTACATAATCTGTAAACGGGAATCTGCAATAATGGGCCTAGATTGAATTCAGCGCGAGGCCCGAATGATTTTGATGGGCGATCGCTAAAACTTTGTCGCTTTGCTTAAGTCGACTTTGTTTCTTGGCTTGAAATAGAAATGCTTTTTGCTGCGTTGGATTAGGTGAAAATAATTGCTGGCAGCGTGGGATAGTGACAGATAAAACAGTAATACATGAGCAGATTGTGCAAGGGTGCAACAACAGGAAATCAAACGATGTCGAAAACATAAGAAGTACACAAGACAGGGTACGTTCATACTATGACGACTCAGGGTTTTTGTCAAGCTTAGGGCAAAGCATTCTATCAGCTTCTCGCCTGTCAAGCATCCATCACTGCTGGCATACATCTTGATAGCGTCTCGATTGTCCCATCAATTTATCGTTGAATGATTATTATTTTGATACTCTAATAATTTGATTCAAAAACCACCAGCCATTGCGCATCAAGTTTTTAATACTACGGCGTGAAAGTACTCTCGCACAGTTTCGCCATTCATCTTCCTCCTGAAGCGCTTTGTGTACTGAAAATACAACACTCTAGGATCGTCAGCTTTGAAACCTACAAAACTGAGATAATTAAGCTAAACTTGTTCTGTTTTAGCCTTGTCAGAAGGCTGCTGGTGGCTATTTTTTTGCAAGATCGGTTACTCGCACAGACTGATGGCAGACCCTAAGCGTTGAAAACTCGATTAATCGAGGTGCCCTTAAGTATAATTTATTACGCATAGTTACCTATTGCCTAACTGAGACCCATTTGATCTCCATAGTTTTGGGCAATCTCGCGAATATTTACGACCGTTCCAATCACAATCAGGGTAGGGGTTTCGATGGGGGTTGTTTCCAGGATCGCCGCCGCATTGGCCAACTGGGTGGTAACGATTTGCTGATGGATCGTGGTACCAGAGGTAATAAAGGCGAGGGGGGTTTGGGGATCTCGGCCGCCGGCTATAAGTTCTTGGCAAATATCCTTGATATTGTGCAGCCCCATATAAATGACAATGGTGTCTACAGCCTGGGCGATCGCCCGCCAATTCACGCGGGGTTGATAGCGGCCAATAGCTTCATGGCCCGTCACAAATAAAACCGAGGAACTGTAGTCTCGGTGGGTCAGGGGAATGTGAGCGTAGGCCGGGGCAGCAATACCACTAGTCACCCCAGGCACAATTTCCACGGGAATGCCTACCTGAACCAAGGCTAGAAATTCTTCACCGCCACGACCAAAGATAAAGGGATCTCCCCCCTTGAGACGGACAATCACCGCTTCCCCTTGGGCATAGTGCATGAGTAGCTGGGTAATTTCCGGTTGGTTTAGGGTATGATTCCCACGACGTTTGCCAACATGAACTTGCTTCGCCTGGGGATTAATTAAACCTAAAATTGCTGGACTAATGAGGGCATCGTAAAGAACCACATCAGCACATTCTAATAGGGTTTTTGCCCGCACCGTTAACAGACCCGGATCCCCGGGACCAGAACCAACTAAATAGACCTTTCCTAGATAAGTTGCGCGATCGCCCATGAATTTATGAGTACACAGTGTAAAGAGAATAATGAGAGAAGTAAAAGAATGATAGCATTGCTTTCCTTTGGGGATGCCTCTGAAGAACAATTCCCTATGCTTCGTCCCAATTTGGTGACTGAGTTGTTCCCCTAGGGCGATCGCATAGAATTATTTTAGGTTGCCCGATTTTGTACTATGATCGTCAGTCCTTCCGTCCACCTGCCGAAGACCTTGCGTGTCACCGACGAAGAGTTCCTGGAATTCGTCAAATCTAACCCTGACATCAGGTTCGAGCGCGCCGCTGTCGGCGAATTAATTGCTATGTCTCCTACTGGAAGCCAAAGTGGACATTATAATTCGGAGTTAAATGGCGATGTTGTCCTTTGGAATCGGCAGCAGCGACTGGGCAAAGTATTTGATTCCTCCACGGGTTTTCACTTACCGAATGGTGCGATTCGCTCCCCTGATGTGGCCTGGGTTGCTCAAGATCGCTGGGATGCCCTTGCCGTAGAGCAACAAAAAGGGTTTGCGCCCCTTTGTCCTGATTTTGTGATTGAGCTAGTCTCGGAAACCGATGATTTAGCAACGATTCAAGCCAAAATGCAGGAATACATCGAAAATGGCTGTCGGCTGGGTTGGTTAATTAACCCCAAAACTAGAACTGTTGAGATTTATCGATGTGGGGGTGGGGTTGAAATGGTTTCTTTTGATACTGCGATTTCTGGAGAAGACGTTTTACTGGGATTTCAACTGAATTTGCGGGTTTTGTTTTCTAAAGGGCACATCGAATAATCCTCAAAAGCATTGTGAATATGCGATCATGCTGGAGAATATTCCATGATTTCAAGCAGGCTATGGGACAAAAACGATCTTGGGACGTAGACGATCGCCCTGAAAAATGATCAGCAAAGTAGCTTAGAGTAGTTAATCACTAGCAAGAAAAAAGGGGAACGCGCCCGGATGGATTTGAACCATCGACCGATCGCTTAGAAGGCGAGTGCTCTATCCCCTGAGCTACGGGCGCACCGAGGGTTATTTAAGCATAGCCATGTTCCTGGAACCAATCAATGGCATCCTGGAGGGCTTGGTCAATGGGGCTTTGGGGTAAACCTAGTTCTTTTACGGCTTTACTGGCATCATAAAACATTTTTTGCCGTGCCATTTGTACCCCAGCAATGGGAACAGACGGCGGTTTACCCAGCTTGGTTAAGAGCATTTCGTCTATCCAGGCAACGGCAAGGGGAAGTTGGATCGGAATCGCTCCCCAAGGTCGGGGTAGGCCCGTTAGGGTGGCTAAACGATTTAGAATCTCCCCCAGGGTAAGGTTTTGATGGCCCAAAATATAGCGATCGCCCCTTTTGCCCTTTTCTAGGGCTAGGAGGTGGCCCATCACCACATCCCGCACATGGATCAGGTTCAATCCGGTTTCCACATAGACGGGCATTTGACCCCGCAAAAATTTCAAAATCATCTCACCCGTGGGGGTGGGTTTAGCATCCCAGGGGCCAATGGGGGTACTGGGATTGACAATGACAATATCCTGGCCCTGCTGCACGGCGTTGACCGCTTCCTGCTCGGCCCAATACTTAGATTTTTTGTAATCACCGATGAGTTTTTCGGGGGGACTTTGATAGGCCTCTGTCCCCGGCTGACCCGATGGATCCACGCCGATCGCCGCCACGGAACTGGTATAGACGGTGCGCTCTATTCCGGCTTGACGGGCCGCTGCCAGGATATTGCGTGTGCCTAAGACATTACTTTGGTGGAGAATATCCCGATCCCGTTGCCAAAGGCTGTAATGGGCCGCCACATGGAAGAGAACGGAACAGCCCTGCATCTGCTGTGCTAAATCGGCTGGGTTTACGTTTAAGTCCCCCGGAATCAGATCAATGCCGAGGGTGTGGAGATGGGGAACCCGATCTGGATTTCTTACCAGGGCCCTGATTTGATACCCTTTTTCCACCAGGAGATGGACTAAATTCGTGCCAACAAAGCCACTGGCTCCAGTGACAAAAGCAGAGACGGCCATGGATTAACTCAATGGGGCATTTCAATGGGACTATCGGTAATCATCCCATCTTCCAGATAGGTAATGCGATCGGCAATGTCGGCAATGCGGCGATCGTGGGTCACCATCAGCACCGTGCATCCTTTTTCCTTGGCTAAAAACTTCAAAATCTCAATGACTTGCCGACCACTATGGGAGTCTAGGGCCGCCGTAGGTTCATCGGCAAGAATCAGCTGGGGATCCCCCGCCAAGGCCCGGGCGATCGCCACCCGTTGTTTTTGGCCGCCGGAGAGGTCTTGGGGTAAGTAATCTAATCGATGGATCAGTCCCACCTGCTCCAAGAGTTGCCCCGCTTTTTGTTTGGCCTCATGGCCGCGAATTCCCTTGAGATTAAAGGTGGTTTCTACGTTTTCTAAGGCTGTTAGGGCCGGAAATAGGTTAAACCCTTGAAAAATAAAACCGATATGCTCTAAACGAAAACGAGCAAGGGCCCGCTTCGAGAGGGCAGTAATATTTTTACCAAGAAGATGAACTTGGCCACTGGTGGGGGTGAGAATCCCCGACAGGATGGATAATAGGGTGGTTTTCCCCGACCCCGATGGCCCCATCAATAGCTCGATGCTTCCCGCAGGGACAGATAGGTTGATATTTTGCAAAACGGGAACCATCTGTTGTCCTGCTCGAAAGTTCATGCCGACATCGGATGCGGCAATGACAATATTTTGATCGGGAGAAATAAACAAGGACGATGCAGATAAAAATTGCATGATCAGGGAGAGCTAGGGTGCTGGCTGGCGATCGCTGAGGTCATAATACCCTCCAATTTACGGTGGCAACAACCCCAAACCCATTTAATTTAGCAGGCCATACCTCAAATGTTCTAGGGGAGCCAATTTTCTTCTTCCCGTTCCCGGAGGTCTTCAAGGGGGCGGCTGAGTTGGGCAGGAATAACTTTACCAAGGCTTTCCGGTAGTTTGGCGATCGCTTCCTGGACAAAGGCTTTAATAAATTCATCCCGGCGATTCAGTTGAAACTGCTGTTGCACCACTTCCGTCATGCCCCCATCCCCCCAATCCTGGTTATGGCGAAAATATTCAATAAAACTTTTTCCGGCAATGCGGGTGAGGTAGGCTGCACTAATACTTTGGACAGCTTTGCCAATGACGATGCCCCCCAAACTGAGTTGCAGAGCCGCTGCGATCAAATCCACGGCTCCCTTGACAATACCGAGACTGGCGAGGGTTTTGCCCAGGGATAGGGCCAGATCCCGGCCGCGATCGCGGTTAAGTTCACAGCCATAGACCTTGCCAATTTCCACCACCATTTGGGCATTCACCGCAGCGGTGGCCAATAGATCTACTACCGGAATCGGCGTAACACAAATGACCCCGGCCCCAATCCACTGATACCGCTCTACGACCTTTTCCGCCTGCCGTCGCCGCTGTTGATCAATAATTTGCCTGGCTTCATCCCCTAGGCGTTGGGATTGGAGCAAAATATTATCGGCAATTAAATCATCTCCCTCATCCCGTAAAACCGCTGCCATCCGCCGAATCAGGGGCAAAATATGGGGTTGGGGATCAAGCCATTCCCCCGTTTCTAGGCGCAGGGGTTGGGGATGGGCGGCAATACCGATAACATCCGCCGCCGCAATAAGTCCCTTCACCCGCCAACGCAATTGTTTGAGGAGGGCCAGCTGATCCTCCTCCGGCAAGAGATCAATTTTGTTCAGCACCAAGAGCGATCGCTTCCCCATATCGACCAAGTTAACGAGGGGGGTATATTCAGACTGGCGCAGATCATTATCTAAAACAAATAGGAGGAGATCCGCCTCGGCGGCCAATTGGCGTGCCATTTGCTCCCGATAGGTTCCGGCAATGCCTGCCTCTAGGATGCCAGGGGTATCGGTCACTAGAATTTCCTGATCCATGTCCCCCAGCCAGAAGCTATAGGTTTCCCCCACATCCGTGGTTCCCATGGGGGCCCCCACCTCCCCCACCATCTCCCCTAGGAGGGCATTCACTAGGGAGGTTTTACCGGCGGAACCGGTCCCAAAAACAACCACCCGAAATTCTTGGCGGACAAAACTATCTTCTAATTCCCTAGCCCGAATCAATAGGGCTTGGCGAGCTACTTCATCTTCAATTTGACTCAGTTGCCGCCGCACCGCCCGCAGGGTTTCTTCCGCCGCCTCGGTTTTTTCCACGGGAACCCGCAGATGGGGCGATCGCCGCTTTTTTTTGCCCCCTTTACCAAAGAGAAAGAGGTAATAGAAAAAGGCATAGACCAGGCCCGCCAGCAGGGCAATCAACAGCAGCAGTAAAATATTGGCGAGCAGGGGCGTTGTAAAGGAGACCTGAATATAAAGCCAATGAAGGGAGTTCACTAGCCAGAGCATCAGGCCCAAGATAACGCCTAGACCAACTAGGAGTACAAACCAACGGCGGGGGGACATAGGTCACAACTAAGGGGGCAATGGCTCACTAAAGGGGCAAACTAAGGCAAGTATTTAGAAAGGCGACTAAGGCCAGGAATACGGAGCGATCGCCGTTGCCACACCCGTACCATGAGCCAAAGACTGACGACAAAATAACTGGAACTCCAGAGACTATTAATAACCAGAAAACCAGATTGGGTGATACCGAAGCCTTCACTAAACCCCGCCCCCCAATTCAGTAGCCCATACCCCAGAACCCAGGTCAATGCCAACGTAATGGCCAGACGACTCACAGCCCGTTGCCGGCGATCGCTGCTGCGTTGACTTAGATTCCAGAGGGATGGAATTAAACCAAAAATGGGCATCAAGTAAATAAATAACCAGAGCCGTTGTAATGTGGGATTTTCAAAGGCTTCCCGATCAATGGGATCAAAGGCCTCAGGGATGGGAGGTTCCATGGCGAATGGGGTGGGGTGGTACTATTCTACTCAACTTTTTCCATCCCCATTCTCCAAAGGTCACTACACTTCCGCAAGCAAAGAACCAAGTGCTCTTTCGAGGGACGTCTGGCGATCGCCCAGTTGATGACTTTCCGGAATGGTCTTGAGAATATCAAACCGGGCCAGGCGAGTTTGCACCGCAGCGGAGCCTCGAACTAAAAAGACCTCTACATGACGCTTGCGGGCTTCTTGGAGTAAGCTCTCAATGGCTAGGGTGGCGGTTACTCCCAATAAGGGCAGATCACTCAGATCAAGGATCAGGACTCGGTAATTTTGCATAATTACTTGCTGCTGGGAAATGGCCTTGGCAGCACCAAAACTCATCGGCCCTCCTAAATGGAGGAGCAACACTTGCCCCGATGCTTGCCGCAGGAGGGCCTTTTCCTCTGTTGATAGGGGTGTTTCATCGTCAGCGGCGGTAATGGCTTTGACTTTATCCGATTGAATATCCGCCAATCGTTTAATGGTGAGAATATTGGCAACAAATACCCCAACCCCGACGGCGACAATTAAATCCACAAATACCGTCAGCAGCATGACCCCATACATAATGGCGGCCGTCCGCAGGGATAGACGATGGGCCCGCTTCAAAAATTTCCAGTCAATAATATCTAAACCCACTTTCACTAAAATACCCGCCAATACCGCATGGGGAATGGGTTGGGTCAGAGGGGCTGCCCCCAATACAATCACAAGTAGAATTCCGGAATGAATCATCCCCGATAGCACCGTGCGGCCGCCCGCTTGAATATTGACCACCGTCCCCATGGTTGCCCCTGCCCCAGGTAATCCCCCAAAAACACCACAGATAATATTGCCAATTCCCTGGCCAATGAGTTCCTTATCGGAATCGTGCTGGGTTTGGGTAATACTATCGGCAATCACGGAGGTTAAGAGGGAATCAATACAGCCCAACATTCCCAACATCACCGCATCTAAAAGCATCACTTCGAGGCGATCGGCACTGAAGGTGGGAAACTGCAATTTGGGTAAACTGATGGGAATTTCGCCAATCCGCGCCAAGTCACTATCTCCAAAAACCACCAAGGAAATAATCGTCCCCAGGATTAGAGCAATCAATTGGGGTGGCAAAAAACGGCGCACCTTGCCAGGAACTAAAAAAATAACTGCCAGGGTCATGGAGGCGAGAATAATCGCTGCGGAATTGGCATTGGAAATATATTCAGGAAGATTAATAATTGCTCCCTTAATGCCTCCCCGATTAACCTGACCGAGAAAGGGGGCAATTTGCAGCAGTACCATAATTAGGCCAATCCCCGACATAAATCCAGAGATGACGGTGTAGGGCATGAGGGTAATAAATTTGCCCAGTTTACAGGCCCCAAAAATAATCTGAAACACCCCCGCCAACATCACCACCGTAAAGGCCATCGCCATTCCCTGTTCTGGGTCACTGGCCGTCATTCGTGCCAAGACAGCGGTCATCACCACCGTCATCGGCCCGGTGGGATTGGAAATCAGGGTGGGGGTTCCCCCAAATAAGGCCGCAAAAAAGCCCAGTAAAATTGCACAATACAGACCGGCGATCGCCCCCGCTCCCGATGCAACTCCAAAGGCAAGGGCCATGGGTAGAGCCACAATGGCTGCCGTTAGGCCGCCAAAGGCATCTCCAGTCAAATTACGAAAATGGATCGAATTGATTAATTTCATAAAACCACCTTGAGGCGGAACGTTTATTTTAATTGAAAAATTTCTATCCTGAGGAGCCAGATAATAGAACCAGATCAATGAGTCAACTTTAGCCAAAAAATGTATCATTTGAATCATTAGATATATCAAATGTCTTAATTGAAAATAAAAATTTTACTTATGTTTGAAAGGGTTTAGACCTGTAGCCATCGCATTGGGATTGCTATGATTTTTACGGTTTTTGTATAACCAGGGTATGCATAGATCGTAAATTAACAGTAAATATCACTATGAAAACTGCAATTTTGTTTCCAGACTCAATTTTTGAAAAAGCAGAAACCTTGGCTCAGGAGTTAGGATTGTCGCGCAGTGAGCTTTATACAAAAGCGTTACAAGCCTATTTGAAAAGATACGACCGTAATCAAGTTCTGTATAAGCTAAAACAAGTTTACTCAAAAGAGTCATCTGATTTAGATCTAGTAATGGCAAGGATACAGTTGTAGGTCTCTGCCCCATGAGGACTGTTAATGCATCGGTTCATTGCAAAATTATTTGCAGACAGAAGTAGATGAGGGTTTACGAATGATCTTGTATCTCTAATGGTGAAGTTGTGCGGCGACAGACAACCCTGAACTCTAACCGATAACCTCTGGTTTGTCCGCACCAAAGCAGTATTAAGTGTCTATCGATCTTGATAGCGCGATGCTTGCTCTGCTAATCCCAACTCTAGCTGTCCGCTAGGGTTAACTCGCACAACTTCAGCTAATTCCATGTACTTCTCCAAGAAACCTATTTCTTTAGCAATAGCTTTTAGGGAGAGCCTTCTTAGAATAGCTATAGTTATTGGTCTTTTTTCATCCCAAAAATCATAGATTCAAGAAATTCGAGGGATGGCTTGGAATTAAGAAGACTCAATATAAAATTGGCTTCATTCTCCGTGTCAAAGGACAAAAAATTAACAGTATCATCTAGCATGACTGGTTTATTATCAATGGGCTTGACAAGCCAGAAATTCAACCTCTTATAAAATCCAGATATAGCAATCTTCCACTTCTTAAATGAATATTCTCCTACGCCAAATATAGAATAGGGAGGCTTGTCTTTGTATATCGAACTTTTTCTACGACTTAATAGAACATCATGTTCAAGTAGATACTGCCAAGTATTAAGTGCTTTATCTTTGATAATACTTGTATCGCTGCCTATTGTTTTTTGCGTAACTAAGACAAATTTTCGACAGGTATTAATCCTACCATTTCCAATATCCGAACTTTTCAAAAGAGGATATAGATAATCTGTTTCAAGTGAATATTTTTGATGCATTCCATTTTGAAATAGCCCATTTTCAACTTGCTCTAGTTCCATTACTTTAGAACAATCATGTTTAATTCCAGAACGCCAAGTATATCTCATATCTTGGCCTAATAAATGCTTCCATTTTTCGTATTTTGCTGTGTCTTTGAGGATAAAACCATCTCTTTCACCAATAAGATACAGTATCTGATCTGATATTAGGTCTTTATAAACAACGCAGTCAGAATTGGTATGAGAATTAGTAGATAAGATAAAGAAGCAAGCCTCTACTGAAGCTCCAAAGAAAGCTTTTGCATCAATTAGGTAAATGGAAGCAGAGAATCTATTACCTGATCTTTTTCTTATTTGCCTAAAGACTTTACGTGCTACTGAATACTTGCACAGGAGAGCTATAGTTCCTTCTCTTTTTGTGAGCCATTCAGCATGTTTCAGTAGCATCCATTCTGAAATATCAAAATTACCTGAACCTGTTATAGCATCAATGCCTCGACGATTCTGAAAATTTGACTTTGAAGGCAAGTTTTTGCTGTTGAGAATGCTTAGTTCGCTGCTTGTAACCCAAGGAGGATTCCCAATGACTAAGATATAACCTGAAAAATTAGCAAGAAAGAAATCCCAATCAATGCCGAAAAAATCTTCTGTTAGAACAGTTACATTTTCTGAATTTGGATATTTTGACAAGGTTTCTTTTGCTTTCTCAACATATTTCTCATTAATATCAAAACCTATAATCTTAGAGCACTCAAACTCACTTAGAGATGCTCTAAGAAAAGCTCCTTTTCCACAAGTTGGCTCTATTACTAGATCGGGAGAGATGCCGTGTTTTTTTCTAAGCAGTCTAGTCGCACATTTTGCAAGTTCATTAGGTGTCTGGAAATCACCGAACTGCCATTTATCTAATGACTTCACCATTTTCGATTATTGAACTCTAACTATTCCTGAAACATTACCTGCCTGTTGAATAACACGTCCGTATTGCAACCTCCACTGAAGAGCATTAGATATCGTTAGATAGCCTTGATTCGGAGGTGATTCTAGTATTCTATCAGCCAATTGGTTTGCTCCTATCTCATCAACTGGTAAGTTTCTGTCTTCCAAAAAGGCAAGGATGTCATCTTTATTCCCATCACGATTTAAAATATCTAAGATGCCTCTGGTTGTTTGAAAATCTGCTGTTCTACTCTTGTCTATAAATATAGTGTGCTGCATATCCAATCTTCCAGTTCTGTTATCAGGGTCATCGTATTTGTCGTAGACAAAAACCAGAAGATGATATCCAAGTCCAAAGACTTTTTGGGTGGCAGACTTGAAAGGGCATGAAGATTGAGGCTGCTTTACACTAGTCACCTTTATATCAACTTCAAGATCAGGGAGATCAATACCTGAAGCTGAATTTCCGGGCTGGTAATTATAGTTTTCAGCCAAGTATGCTGTGAACTTTTGTTCAAGATAGGTTCCAACAGCCTTTCCGTCAGTTACTCCGTAAAGCTTGGGTTCATCGTATATGGACTCTATCTCAGCAAACTGCTCTGCTTCAGCACACAGTTGTTTGATGCTTAGTGTTGGTTTCATCCTTTCTGTCAAGCGGAGATATCATCAATAGTACATCGGCTTAGCAAAAATAGGAGAAAGAGTGCCTTACAGAAATGACCCCCTTCAGAGAGAGTGTGCGTTGAATGTGGACACCTAACTTTGTTTCTCTGATGTTACAAACTCTTACGGTTTACGAACGATCCAATACTTACTCATAAAATGGTATTCTACGCCTAAAAGTTCAAATCCGTCATCCGTCAGGCGTTGGCTAATATCATCTTCGATGTAATTTCGATAAAACGGCTCATGGTAGAGGTTAGCAAAGTTATCCATCATCACCCGCTGTCCCGGAAAATCTGCTACCTGAATGGAGTCACAAAGAATGAACATACCGCCAGGCTGAAGAACTCGATAGGCTTCGGCAATAACCTGTTGGCGCACGGGCGCAGGAAGTTCATGGAATAGAAATATACAGGTCAAAATATCAAAATGATTTTCCACATAGGGAAGGTCTTCGGCCCGGCCCTGCACTAATTGGGGAAGCACACCGGCTTCTTGGATCAGGAGTGTATTAGCCTTGCGAAGATAGCTCTCTGATAAATCTAAGCCAAACAGGGATGCGGTGGGAAAGGCGGCCTGCAATTGCTTTAATGTCCGTCCCGTGCCACAGGCAATATCCAGGATTCGCGGGGATGGGGAATTCCTTTGAACATGATCCACTAGGGGAGCTAATATCCGCCGCCGCATGGCATCCGCTGTACCACCAAAGAGAATTTCCACCTGCATATCGTACAGATTGGCGGAGGTCTCACTCAAATAGCCATCGGTCTGGTAGTGAAAATTTTGCCGATAGTATTGGGGATAGTTCTCCAAGTTAATGGCGGCATCAAATTCCTGAAACATATTGGCATTGGCCCGTTGCCACATCTTGGAAGAGTCCAGCCAGAGGCTGGGATAAAATTGCAAAAACTCTGTCCAAGGAGCATCAAACAGTAAATCTATGGGGTAAATTCCCCGTTCGGCACCCTGCCAATCCGTTTCCAGCAGGGCATTGTAGCGTTCTTGTACCCAGGCTAAAACCTCTGGGGATAGGGGTTGGGTTCGTTTTTGGGTGGGTGGAAATAGGCCCAGAAAAATGTGGGTACTCAGGGCCTTATGGGCGATCGCAAAAAAATGTTTACCGCGTTGAACTGTTTCGTAGGCGTGGTGGGTTATATCCGTTAGGTTGACGTTTAAGGACTCTAAGCTAGGTGTAAGCTGCATAACTCTTCATGAAACTTTACATTTGTTCTTAATCTTTACTATACATCCATCGACCCGGCGATCGCCCTCATTCTTAGCCCTAGGGAATTTTGCTTACCTTCCTCTAGCCGATAATGGAAGGAGATGCTGTTTTTTCCAGAGATTGTCCCCCACCCATGGCTGATTCGTCTAATTCTGTGTTGAATTCCGTCGTGTCGAAACCTTCGTTACCCCATTTTCAAGATGAGTTTGAAGTGGTGGTGGTGGGAGCGGGTCATGCCGGTTGTGAAGCGGCCCTGGCCTCGGCCCGGTTAGGCTGCCGTACCCTTTTGCTCACCCTGAATCTGGATAAAATTGCCTGGCAACCCTGTAATCCGGCGGTGGGTGGCCCTGCCAAATCCCAATTAGTCCATGAAGTGGATGCCCTAGGGGGAGAAATCGGCCGCATTAGCGATCGCACCTATCTGCAAAAACGCCTGTTGAATAACTCACGGGGGCCTGCCGTCTGGGCATTACGGGCCCAAACCGATAAACGGGAATATGCCGCCGTCACTAAACACATCATTGAAAACCAAGCCAACCTTTGGGTACGGGAAGCAATGGTGACAGACCTGATTTTAGATCACCATAGTGGGGTGATTGGGGTTGAAACCTACTTCGGGGTTGCCTTTGGCTGTCGGGCGGTGGTTCTGACTACGGGCACGTTTTTGGGGGGGCGAATTTGGGTGGGCAATAAATCCATGGCAGCGGGGCGGGCGGGTGAATTTGCTGCCGAGGGTTTAACCCAAACCTTACAGCATTTAGGCTTTGAAACCGGCCGCTTAAAAACAGGCACACCGGCCCGGGTGGATCGGAGATCGGTAGACTACGGCAAAATGGAGCCTCAACCACCGGATCCAACTATTCGCTGGTTTAGCTTTGATCCCCAGGCCTGGATTGAGCGGGAGCAGATGAACTGCTATCTTACCCGGACTACGGCCGCAACCCATGCCCTCATTCGTGAAAATCTACACCTAACCCCGGTGTATGGGGGATGGGTGGATGCCAAGGGGCCCCGCTACTGTCCCAGTATTGAAGATAAAATTGTCCGCTTTGCCGATAAAGAAAGCCATCAGATCTTCATTGAACCGGAAGGGCGAGACATTCCCGAACTCTATATTCAAGGATTTTCGACGGGATTGCCGGAAAATTTGCAACTCGCGGTGTTGCGAACTTTACCTGGATTAGAGCAATGTATTATGCTGCGCCCCGCCTACGCGGTGGAGTACGACTATTTACCGGCAACCCAGTGCTATCCAACACTGATGACCAAGAAGATCGCAGGGTTATTTTGTGCCGGACAAATTAATGGCACCACGGGCTATGAAGAGGCCGCCGCCCAGGGCATTGTCGCTGGCATTAATGGGGCCCACTTTGCCCAGGGCAAGGAGATGATCACATTTGCGCGGGAGCAGAGTTACATCGGCACCCTGATTGATGATCTTTGCACAAAGGAATTGCGAGAACCCTATCGGATGCTGACCAGTCGCTCGGAATATCGACTTGTGTTGCGATCGGATAATGCGGATCAACGCCTTACCCCTTTGGGACGAGAGATTGGCCTAATTTGCGATCGCCGCTGGCAGATTTTTCAAAGAAAACAGGCTCAAATTGCCGCCGAAGCCCAACGACTCGACACCACCCGGGTTAAGGAACAAGAAACCCTTGGCCGCGCCATTGCCCAAGATACCCAGCAAGCCATTAAGGGTGCAATCACGTTAGCTGATTTATTGCGGCGATCGGGGTTTCACTATCGCGATCTTGAACGTTATCACCTGGGCAATTCAACCCTAGGAACCCTGGAAAAGGAAGCGGTGGAAATTGCCATCAAATATGCCGGTTATATCGATCGCCAACAACGCCAAATTGATCAAGTGTCTCGTCAAAGCCAGCGATCGCTACCGATGGATTTAGACTATAACCAAATTGAAACCCTCTCCATGGAAGCGCGGGAAAAACTCAGTCAGGTGCGCCCCTTAACCTTGGGACAGGCGGGTCGCATTGGGGGGGTAAACCCAGCAGATATTAATGCCCTTTTAGTATATTTAGAGGTTAATCAAAACCATGGTGGCAACCACCGCCCATTTTTTGGGAGGGAATGATGCGCGAATCGGTCATTTATCAAGACATTCTCCAAGAAGGGGAACGCAAAAGACTTGATCAAGGATTTCAACGTGGACGACAAGAAGAAACCCTTGGGGATGCTCTGCCAGATTTCAGTGAACTGAACAATTTAGGGCAGTGGTTTCAGGCGTTAAATGATTAAGATATAAATATAAATTTAAAGAGAAATAACGAATTTTTAGAGGACTCAGGGGCGATCTCTAAAAGTTAGCTACATTATTAGATATTCCCGTTGCTTAGCCTAAGAAAATGCTCGAAATAATCCGTCAATTGTCCCCTTCTATTGCCTTGTTGGGTTACCTTCTTCCCTCCCCTGCTCTCGCCCAGATTACGCCAGCAGTGGGGGGCACAGGTACAACTGTTACCGTAAATGGTCAGCAGTTTGACATTGGCGGTGGTGCGTTTTCCAGGGATGGCAAAAATTTATTTCACCTTTTTAAGCAATTTGGTCTAAGTGATGGGCAGATTGCCAACTTTTTATCCAATTCCAAGGTTCAAAATATCCTGGCGGGCGTGAATGGTGGCGATGTCAGCTATATCAATGGCTTAATCCAGGTAACGGGAGGCAATAGCAACCTCTATTTGCTCAATCCTGCGGGAATTGTTTTCGGGCCCAATGCCCAGTTAAACGTACCAGCAGCGTTCCATGCCTCCACCGCCCAACGGGTGCATTTTGACGGCGGTATTTTTGACATTAATGGGTTTAATGACTACGCCAACCTAGTGGGAAACCCCACCGGATTTGAGTTTTTAAGTACAGGAATTATTATTAATGAAGGGAATTTAGCCGTTGGCCCAGGGCAGAATTTAACGTTGATGGGTCATCAGGTGTTCAATACAGGAACCCTATCGGCTCCAGGGGGAACCATTACAATTCAGGCGATTCCCGAGACAGGCATGGTGCGGATTTCCCAGGAGGGGATGATCCTTAGCTTAGAGATTCCAGCGGATCGGATCCCCGAAGATGGGGTGATTGAAGCGGTAGATTTACCCCGATTGATTACGGGGGGAGAAGATCGTCCACGGGTGAATAGCGTGGTACATAATCCCGATGGCTCGATTAGCTTGGTGCATGACCCCAGTAAGGTGAATGTGTCCGTTGAAGGAGCAACGGCGGTTGCCAGTGGCACGATAGATGTGTCGAATCCTGAGGGGATGGGCGGACAGATCAATGTCCTCGGTCAAAATGTGGCGATGCTTAATGCCCAACTCAATGCCTCTGGAGGTGTAGGGGGCGGCACGATCTTGGGAGGTGGTGACTATCTGGGAGGAACAGCAGGTACAGGTCGCCTGGATAGTAGTTTCAATGCCCAGCACCTGTTTGTGGACAATAACACTGTGATGACAGCGGATGCGGTAACTCAAGGCAATGGCGGCACAGTGATTAATTGGGCAGATAACAGCACCGTCTTTAATGGCACGATTATGGCCCGGGGTGGGGCATTAGGGGGTAATGGCGGCTTTGTCGAAACCTCTGGGAAAAATCTGCTGCAAGTTGGAGAAACCGCCCAAGTGAATGCAGGTGCAATATCTGGGGAAAATGGCACTTGGCTCCTAGACCCACTCAATATCAATATTGCGCCTACGGGTGGCACAGTTACACCAGGATCGATTGAAACCAGCTTAAATAATGGTACTAGTGTTGTTTTGACAACGAATCAGCCGGGGTCAGAGGCAGGTGATATTACCCTCACCACTAGTATTAATCAAACCGGAGGGGGAACGGCATCTTTAACGCTAACTGGGCGACAGTTTCTCCGGTCTGGAGTAGCAACTATTTCCATGACGAGTACAGGTGGGTTGACCTTTAACCTGAATTTTGTCAATCCAGAGTCTTCTCCTGAAACATCGAATATTCAGAATGCCCATGATGCCATTGGTACAGTCGCTGGAACCCGGACAATTAATTTAGGAGCCGGAACCTATCAAGGGGCAACGCTAACGATTGATCGAAATGTAACGATTAACGGGCAAGAAGCAGCAAGTACCATTCTTAGTGGGCAAAATACTCGTCGGGTGGTCAATATTACAGGGGGTATGGTTAATCTGAGCAATCTGGCTATTACAGGAGGGAAGGCTAGTGCCTTCAACAGCACTGGCGGCGGGATTGTGAATGCTGGTACGCTCACCGTGACCAACAGCACCATCAGTAGCAATACGGTTGATGGCTTCAACAGCACTGGCGGCGGGATTGCCAATATTAGTACGCTCACCGTGACCAACAGCACCATTAGTGGCAATACGGTTGATGGCTTCAACGCCTATGGCGGCGGGATTGCTAATACTGGTACGCTTACCGTGACCAACAGCACCATCAGTGGCAATACGCTTAATGGCTTCAACATGAATGGCGGCGGGATTGACAATACTGGTACGCTTACCGTGACCAACAGCATTATTAGTGGTAACACTGCACCCACCGGCCCTGAAATTAGTAACACTAACACTCTAAAATTTACCGACAATAACCTTATTGGGCAAAACAACACTCTGGGCATTAATGGCGCGATCTCCAGTGGCACAGAAAACGTTAATTACTTTGCTCCTTCAATTCCAACTAGTCAAATTATTGGCCCCCTCGCTGACAATGGCGGCCCCACCCAAACCCATGCCCTCTTACCGGACAGTCCAGCCTTAGCGGTCGGTGATCCTAGCCAAACAGGTTTGCCAGCCACAGATCAGCGGGGTTTACCTCGCCTCAGGGAAGGCTTGCTCGATTTAGGGGCATTTCAATTTCAATGTCAGGATTTGGGAGTTTGTCCCACTCCTCCTAGTGATCCCCCTACACCTACAACAACTCCAGCCACTAGTCCTGTAGTGCAACCCCCTGCACCGCCAGTCGTCACACCTGTCACATCAAGCGCGCCCCAACCCCCCGCGCCCCCAGTGACACCGCCACCACCAACCATCTTTGTCTTTGTGCCTGCACCCGTAGAGTTGAAATTTCCCCAAGAGCTACTAACCATTTTGCAAGGTCAGGAGCAACCCCAACTTCCCCTAGAGCAAAGCCTGTGTCAATTAGTAGAGGGAGGGGCAGTCCTAGAGATTGATGGTGTGCCCGTAGAGTCTGCCCTAGCGGCGGAGTGCAGTTAGGTATCCTAGAGATAGCCAAGCCATAAAAACCTAGGGTCAAAACCATGGCAACCACTGCCGATGATGTATGGCGTTTATTGGGTGAACTCGCCGAAGCCCAAAAAGAAACCGAACGACGATTTCAAGAAACCGAGCGGCTTCTCAAGGAGCAGTCCCAGGAAACCGAGCGACTTCTCAAGGAGCAATCCCGAAAGACCGATCGCCAAATCCAGCAAGTGAACAAACAAATTGGTGACTTAGGCAACCGCCTCGGCGAATTTGTCGAATGGCAAGTCCGTCCCGCTGCTGTCCGTCTCTTTCGAGAACGGGGAATTGATGTCCATGAACTCCACGCCGATATTTCTGTTAACCGACCGGAAGGAGCCATTGAAATTGACCTACTTGTGGTGAACGAGACCGATGTGATTTTGATTGAAGTCAAAAGTAAACTCAGTCAAACTGATGTGGATGAACATTTAGAGCGGTTAGCCAAATTCAAAGACCTGATGCCTCGTTACCGTCAAATGAATGCAATGGCCGCCGTTGCCGCCATGGTAATTCCCGCCGATGTTGCCCGCTATGCTTATCACCAGGGGTTATTTGTCCTAGCCCAGTCCGGTGATAGCATTGTTATTCTCAATAATGATAAATTTAAGCCAAAAACCTGGTAGGGTGACCTTGTCTCAATTATGGACTATTTAGATATAGACTATTTAGAAGAAAAGTCCCGTTAAGTATAATTTATTTCTAATTATCCGATGGGCGACTAGCTAAATTGATGCGATCGCTCAGTTGCCGTAGTAACGCACCCATTTCCGGATCTGTACGTTGGAGTTCTGCCACTTTGTCACAACTATACATGACGGTTGTATGGTCCTTACCACCAAATTCTTCACCAATTTTAGGTAAGCTCAGTCCCGTATATTGACGCATTAAGTACATTCCCAATTGACGGGCGACACTAATTTCTCGACGACGGGAGTTTCCCTTCAGATCACTAATGGGGATATTCATAGCTTGGGAGACCACATCGAGAATGATCTCCGGTGAGGTTTCAATTTTTCGAGTGGCTGGATTTAGGACGGGAGAAATGTTTTCTACGGTCATGGGCAAACCAGAGATAGAAATATAAGCTACGGCTCGAATTAAGGCTCCTTCCAATTCACGGATGTTAGAGGTATAGCTGGCGGCAATGTATTCAATCACTTGCCGTGGCAGGCGAATATTTTCGTATTCCGCTTTTTTTTGGAGAATGGCCATGCGGGTTTCTAAATCGGGGGGTTGAATATCTGCAATTAAGCCCATGGAAAAACGGGAACAGAGCCTCTCCTGTAAGCGGGGAATTTGACTGGGGGGGCGATCGCTGGCCAATACAACCTGCTTCCCGGCTTCGTGGAGGGTATTAAAGGTATGGAAAAACTCTTCCTGGGTATATTCCTTGCCCTCAATAAACTGAATGTCATCGACTAAAATCACATCTACCGCTCGGTAATGCTCCCGAAAGGCCTGCATACTGTCTTTGCGAATGGCCGCAATTAAATCGTTGGTAAACTGCTCCGTAGAGACATAGAAAATTTTGGCATTGGCATCGTTCTCTAGGCGGTAATGACCGATCGCCTGCATGAGATGGGTTTTCCCCAACCCGACCCCACCACAGAGAAACAAGGGATTAAATTCCCGCCCTGGGGATTCGGCCACGGCTAAACAGGCTGCATGGGCCATGCGATTGTTGGGGCCTACCACGTAGCGGGAAAAGACATACTTGGGGTTGAGGTCACTGATACTGCGTTGCCGTTGAGGAGGAGTTCCCTGGCTAAGGTTGGGACCATGGCTACCACTATTGCCATTTTCGGGGCTAATGAGTTCCAGATTCAGGCTGGCATCGGGTTCCATCCCCTGGGCGATCGCCAACTGAATGTCAATGGGATGGCCAAGGATATCGTGGGCAACATCAGCAATTGTCTTGACATAGTATTTCTGCAACCAATTCCGGGCAAAGGGATTGGGGGTACAGATTGTTAGCATCTGCCCGTTAAAGGATTCAACCGTAGCGGTCTTGATCCACGTTTCAAAGGTGGGTCGGCTCAAAAGTAATTGTAACCGCTCTAAAATATCCTTCCATAGATCCGCAGCACTGATATCCACTCAAAACCTCAGCCCATAGCCAAAAGAAAACGGCCACCCCCAACAAAATGACTTGCAGGTTTCCCTGGAGGTGATATGATTGTAGATCGCTCCCAGGAATATTGCCCCTGTGAGGGTTGTTAGTAAGATAAAGATTATACAGCCATGACTCAACGCACATTCGGCGGCACTGTTCGCAAACGTAAACGCACTTCCGGCTTTCGCGCAAGAATGCGGACAAAAACTGGTCAACAAGTCATTAAAGCACGGCGGCGTAAAGGGCGATCGCGGCTTGCTGTCTAATGTGACCTAGTGTTACCTGCCCAGCATCGACTCCGCCATCGTCGGGACTTTGCTAGAGTCTATCAGCAGGGGACGAGTTTCCATAGTCCGTGGCTTGTCCTTTGGGTTTGCCCGCAGACGGTTGGGACAGAAACCCGCATTGGCATTGTTGTTGGCTCTAAAGTCAGTAAAAAAGCCGTCCAACGCAACCGCATTAAGCGGCAGTTGAGGGTACTGTGTCGGCAGCTTTTACCCCTTCTAGTTTCTGGCTGGGATGTGGTTCTTGTGGCCCGGGCGGCGGCCGTGGGTCAACAGAGTGGGCAATTTCTGCCAGAATTAAAGCAGTTAGTGGCTAGAGCAGGACTTTTCCATGCCAGGAATTAAAGAAGACATTTACTATGAAGGCGGGCCCCACTGGGGTGATTTAATGATTAATATTCTTTTGGGCTTTACCGTCATTTGCCTACCCCTCACCGTGGGGGCAATTGTCCGTGCCCTGTGGCTGCGGTATCGGATCACCAATCGGCGCATTACCGTCATTGGCGGTTGGATGGGCCGCGATCGCTCCGATGTGGTCTATACGGAAGTCGCCAAGGTGGTCACAGTTCCCCGAGGTTGGGGTTCCTATGGCGATATGGTTGTCACCCTCAAGGATGGTAATCGCCTAGAAATGCGTGCTGTTCCCAACTTCCGTGACATCTATGCCTTCATTGCCGAAAAGCTGACTCCCCAAGCCCAAAGCGTCAGTGGTGCTATCGGCAGTTAAGATAGTTCTGTAATTGCTCTTTAACCGCAGGTGCGTGCGACCCCATGGATTTTGGTATTGGATTTCTTTCTAACAACGTCATGCTGCCAATCCTGGATTTTTTCTACGGGATTGTGCCTAGTTATGGCTTGGCGATCGTGGCATTAACCCTCGTCATTCGTTTTGCTGTGTATCCCCTCAGTGCTGGATCAATTCGCAATATGCGGCGGATGAAGGTGGTACAGCCCCTCATGCAGGAGCGGATGAAAGAAATTCAGGAACGGTACAAAGACAACCCGACGGAACAACAAAAGGCGATGTCGGAGGTCTACAAGGAGTTTGGGAATCCCTTGGCGGGCTGCTTTCCCCTACTGCTTCAGTTACCGATTCTGTTTGCCCTATTTGCCACCCTGCGGGGATCACCCTTTGCCAATGTCAATTACCAAGTAAACCTGCAAATTGTGCCATCGGAGCAAGTCACGGAAGTACAGCCCTTTTCCAGTAAGCCCCAAAATATCTATGTTGCCGAGGGCATCCACTATCCGGTACAAGCGGTGCTCCCCAGTGGAACCAAACTGGGGGTTGGCCAGGACGTGAATCTCGATTTTCAAACAAAGGAAGGAAAGCCCTTTACAGAACTGCTCAAGAGCTATCCAGAGACCCAGATTCAGCCCTCCTGGCAAATTACTCGCGGCCAAGAGCGGGTAACGCTGGATGAAACGGGTCATTTAGTGGCTATGCAGCCGGGTGATGTGACGATTCAGGGAACGATTCCCGGCATGGCGGCGGAGAAGGGCTTTTTGTTTATTTCCGCCCTAGGGCGAGTTGGTGCGGTGGACAATGAGTTAGTCACCACATTGCCGGGGGGGGGACGGCAAATTAATTGGGGGGGGATTCACTGGGACATTTTGGCGATGATTTTAACCTTTGGGGTTAGTCTCTACGTGAACCAGCTACTATCCGGCCAAGGGGCAGCGGCCAATTCCCAACAAAAGACGATGAATCAACTCACGCCAATTATTTTTTCGGGGATGTTTCTTTTCTTCCCCCTGCCGGCGGGAGTGCTACTCTATATGCTGATTGCCAACATTTTCCAAACGGTGCAGACGTTTATTTTGCAGCGGGAGCCACTGCCGGAAAATCTACAAAAGCTCCTAGATGAAAAGGAAAAAGCCGAGGCGGTGAAAAATCGCAGTTCCTTACCCTTTGAATCCAAAACCAAACGTAAACCTTCGAGTTGACCCATGACCGATGAACCCATAGAGCAGGGCCGTTCTTGGCTGGAGCATACCCTTGGTTTGGCTGGTTTTCGAGCATCTGTGGCCATCACCCCTTCTCCCCTAGAGGGAGTTGTGGATGGTTGTTGGTTAGAAATTGATCAGCACAGCTTGAGTCCTCAGCAAATTACCCATTTATTGGACGCGAAGGGCCAGGCCTTGGATGCCCTCCAATATTTGCTCAATGCCACGGTAAATTTGGGCCGACCTCGGGAAGAACAAACCGCCTTCACCCTAGAATTAGCGGGCTATCGTCGCGATCGCTATCAGCAGTTACAGGAGATTGCCGAGGATGTGGCCCACCAGGTGCAGGAAACGGGGGAAGAGGTAGAAATTCAAGGACTATCTGCGGCAGAACGGCGGGTCGTGCATACCCTGATTAAAACCCATGGCAATGTAAAAACCTTTAGTCGTGGTGAAGAACCCGATCGCCGCCTTGTGGTTCATCTCCAGGAAGAAGACGAGCCTCTAGAAGAAGGCTAACCCGTTAGCAGGTCAATTTGTTAATTCTAGGCTAGGGGACTTAATTGTAGTTCCTGGGATAGCCTGCGTAAAAAACACAGACCAAAAACGGAATTCCCGCTGGCATCTAGGGGGGGACTATAGCTGGCGATCGCCCCTTGTCCAGGCACAATGCCCACCATGGCACCACTGACCCCAGACTTGATGGGTAGACCAATATCAATGGCATAGTCCGCCGAGCGTTCGTAGAGACCGCAGCTAAACATGAGGGCATTGACAACTTGACGGTGGCGGGTTTGAATCTGGGGCTGCCCTCCGGCGAGTAAAAGCCCTAATCGGGCCAGATCTGTCACCGTTCCCCTCAAGCAACAAATACAGTTATAGATTTCCAAGGCCATTTCCCCATCCTGAATGTGGCCCGCCAGTTCCAGTAGCCGGGCCAAGGCTCGATTCTGCCAATTGGGGTGACAGTGAACTTGGTGTAAAATCTGTCGATCTAGACTTAGGTGACAACCGGCCTGGTCATTTAGCCATTGGGCCAGACGATCGCAGGCATGGCGGGGGGTTTTCCCCTCCAGGTTGGCGGCGAGCCGAATTGCGCCACTATTGATCATGGGATTGCGGGGGAAGCCTTGATCCAGTTCCAATTGCAAGACAGAGTTATAGGGTCGCTCCGAAGGAAATCGCCCCACATGGCTAAAGACATCTTCAACGGAAGACTGGTGCAGCATATAGAGCAATAAAAAGGGTTTAATCACACTCATCAATGGAAAGGTAGCGGCGATCGCCCCCCATGAATGAACAGAGCCGGCTAGGGTTTGGATATTGACCGCCACCGCACCGCGATCGGGAGGAGGTAATCGCTCCAGGGTTTCCCCCCCACTGGCCAAAGCTTGGCACTCCTGAATCCACGGATTAAGTTGAACGGTTGTCAAGGACGTCAATTGCACCAAAGATGCCCCCACATTGACTGGAACCACTGCCTTTTCACTATAGGGCACCTCGTTAATTCAAAATTCGGGGCGATCGCAAACGAGATTTCAATGGTTTCAGCCTCTATTTTTAGCAGATCGAGCAATTTTTCGAGGTGCCCTTTAGGAGTTGATCCAAAACCAATCGGCAATTCCTGGGGTTTGGCGATCGCCCTCGCTGGGATTGAGTAAAATAATTTGCTGTTGAAAAGAAGGGGCATCTTCTAAACGACGGGCCACCCGATCTGGAATACCATAGCCGTAGCGCACATGACCCTGGCCCGCCAATACAACGACTAAATGCTCCGGGTGGGCTTCAACATAATTGGCGATCGCGGCGGCCATGGTTTCATCCCAGAGAACTTGGGCCTGGAAAAATTTATCTAAATCCAGGCTATGGCTTTGGCCCTGGTGAGCCTCTCGGAAAATTTGTGCCAATTGTTGCCGGTATGCCTCATTGCTAAGATCAATCTCATCAAGGGGAGGAATATAGGTTTGCTCCTCACGGCTGAGGCTATTAAGGCCCTCGCGGGCGACTTTGCGGGTGACTTCCGTGGGCGTATTTAGGGCAATCAGGGGGACCCCGTTCTCCTTAGCAAAGCGAAAAATGGGGGCGTACAACTGCCAGGAAAATCCCCACCGCTGGGCATACTCCGTTTGCTCCTGTAGCTCGAGTTCCGTTAATTCGCCGGCAATATAGCCATCTAGGACTGCTTGAAAGGGGCGTTGAATCATCTCCAGGGCGATCGCTAGGGGCCGTTTTTGGTAGAGTTGATCAATGATGGTTAGTTGGGCTTGGTGATCCGCCACCCGATCGTGGGTTTCCCCGAGGTAAATCACCGTACTATGGCTAAGCTCCTGGAGGGTCTTTTCCATCATTACAGGGGGTGCAGTCCGGGCATCGAAGACTTGCTGGGACTGGACTACGGGGATATTAATTAAGCTAAAAATGACCAACCCCAGAATAAAGCCCCAGAATAAGCGATACATTAATTTAGGTGAATAGTTCTCCCCTAACCCCTTGGGGGATGTCAAATTAGCGAATATTTGCAATGATCGAAGAACGTCCATAACGTTTATCATGACGCTTGTCTCGCTCCTTTGTTATTTAAGGCTTGGGTTTCCACTGACGACTTATGCAATCTCCTCACACGCTTGATGCTCCCGAATCGACCACTATTAAAGCTGATACTGCCCCAACCATAGAAGGGAACGGTAATGGCATTAATGGTAACGGCAAAATTCAGGGGGAAGTACCATCCGCACCTAAGCTGAGTGATCCGCGGGCAGAAGCCTTGCGCCAACTCCTCGATCGCCACCGAGGAACCCGCCAACTGGTTATTTTGCAAGATTTTCCCGATCCCGATGCCCTGTCCTCTGCCTGGACCTACAAACTCATTGCCGATAGGTATGATATTCAGTGTGATATTGCCTACGCTGGGGCCCTCAGCCACCAAGAAAATATTACCCTAGTGCGTCTCACCGGCATTCCCCTAGTGCGCTGGCCCGCCCAAGGCAGCAAGATCAAGGAGCAACGGGACATGACCGTCTACAGTGGCTATGTTCTCGTGGATAACCAGGGCACCACCAGTCAACTTTTGGCTATGGCCCAGGAAGCGGGCCTACCGGCGATCGCCATTGTGGATCACCACAACCTCCAGGACTCCCTCCAGGCAGAATTCACCGATATTCGTCCCACCACCCGCGCCACCGCCACCATTTTTACCCAATACCTGCAAGCAGGGTTACTCACCCTAGATACCAGCAACAGTGATCATGTGAAATGTACGACGGCCTTGATGCATGGTCTCCGCTCCGATACCAATTGCCTGCGCCAAGCTAAGGAAGAGGATTTTATTGCCGCAGCCTATCTGAGTCGCTTCTACGATTGTCAATTGCTCAATACGGTTCTCCTCTCCTATCGCTCAAAACAAGTCATGGATGTGATTGAACGCTCCCTCAAAAATCGTTCGATCCATAATAATTTCTCCATTGCCGGAGTCGGCTACCTCCGCTACGATGATCGCGATGCCATTCCCCAGGCAGCAGATTTCCTAGTCACTGAAGAAAACGTGCATACGGCGGTGGTTTACGGCTTAGTCCATGACGAAGATGAGGAAGTGGAGTTAATTGTCGGCTCCCTGCGGACTAATAAAATCACCCTAGACCCCGATGAATTTATCAAAGAAGCCTTTGGTCAGGATAACCAGGGTCGCTTTTTTGGGGGCGGTCGCTCCCAGGCGGGGGGGTTTGAAATTCCCGTGGGCTTCCTATCTGGACTCAATGAGAATACCGAGTACGCCAAACTGAAATGGCACGTTTACGATACCCAGATTAAGCAAAAACTATTGCACCTCGTCAATCCCAAAAACAATGTGCTTCACGCCACGGAGTAATGATATAGCTATTGCTACTTGGTTTAGGATGGGGTGCAGGGGTGAAACCCCTGGCTGGGGGCGAAGCCCCCACACCCCCCTGCCAGCAATGTCCTAAGGAAGAAGGCGATAGCTGTAAATCTTCCCTAAAAATCTCGCCAATAAGTCAGGGTGAGTTCCCCAATGCAGGTGGATGTAGCTGGCATGGAGCGTTGGGCTAAACCAACCCTCGTGGGCCGATGGTAGGGGATTATGATTATCCTCATCAATGTGCCAAAGGGGACAGTCGGGTTCAGGGGTGAGCCGCGAATAGTGAAATTCATGGCCCCACAGCCTTGTTTCCAGGGGGACGAGGGGACTAGGCTGGATCGCGGTGACGTGACGATAGCCCAGGGTGAGGCGTTGTCCCATGTGGGCTTGGGTGGGTAGTACGCCAACCATGGGATAGCTTTTACCCGCTTCAGGAATAATTGCCTCACTCAGGTACATGAGACCACCACATTCCGCATAGGTGGGCATACCCTTTTGAATGGCTTGGGCAACCGCTCTCCGGGCCGATTCATTTTCGGATAAGTCCGGGGCAAAGACTTCCGGAAATCCACCGCCAAAGTAAAGTCCGCCGATGTTAGGGGGGAGATGGGTATCCCTTATGGGACTCCAGGGTACCAGGGTTGTCCCTAGGGCCGTCAGTAAATCAAGATTATCGGCATAGTAAAAGTTAAAGGCTTCATCCTGGGCAATGGCTAAGGAGACCCTAGGGGTTTTTTGAGGGAGATTGTTTTCTGGAAGAGGCTCTCCTGTTGGCAGGGAGGAGGATGACTTGGAATCTGCCAATAACGGCCGGAGAATTGACCAATCAAAGCAGGTTTGGCCCAGATGGGCTAGGCGATCGCCCAGGGCATTAAAATCTGACATCTCACCCAAGGGAATGAGGCCCAAGTGGCGGTGATGCAGTTGAATGGCATCCTCCCGTCTGAGCCAACCAACAATGGGAATGTCGAGGGGTTCAAGGGCCGTTTGCAGAATGGCTTGGTGGCGATCGCTGCCGACTCGATTGAGGATCAGGCCGGCAATGGTGAGCTTGGGATCAAATTGGACAAACCCCTGGGCGATCGCCGCCACCGAACCGGCCAATTTTTGGGCATCAATCACCAGCAGGATCGGCAGATTTAATATACGGGCAATATCCGCCGTACTACCCGCCTGAGTCCCCCCACGGCCATCAAACAGGCCCATCACCCCTTCAATCAGACTGTAGGTTGCCCCCTGACAATGGGATTGAAAACAGGCTTGCACATAGGCCGGGCTGGTCAAAATCGGGTCTAGATTACGGCAGGGCTGCCCACTAATGCGGCTGTGAAACATGGGGTCAATATAGTCCGGCCCCACCTTAAAAACCTGTACCGATTCTCCCCAAGCCCTGAGGGCCGCATTCAGGGCCAAGGCAATGGTGGTTTTGCCCACGCCACTCCGTTCCCCAGCAATGATCAGGGCCATCTAGCGATTCTCCCTGTTAAATGACCCTAGAAATGCCTTAAAAGAGTTAACCAAGGCAGTATAGGTAACCATCCCTTGCACCAATATAAGTCTTGCCGTCCCAGACAATGGGAGTCGCTTCAAAGGAGGTGCTGGGGCTAAAGCGATCAATGAGATGGATCTCGAGATGGTAGTAGTCGCCGTGATCATTCACTAGGGCATTTTCCATGGATGCGGTGGCAGGTTCATAGGTGAGTTGAAAGAGGTATATCCCCCCATAGCCGGCCACAATCAGGCGATCGCCCTCGGTAAAGATCGGCGTTGAAATCGACGGCACTAAGGGGTGGCGAACCGCAATCACTGGCGTTGGATAGGTGGTCTCATGGCGCGGGCCGGGAACCGTTTTGCCCGTAACTTGGTGTTGGGAACCAATGTACAGGTGGCCATCTAGGGGCAGGGTGGCAAACAGGCGCGGCCGCTGGCCATCGGGGTTATAGTCATCATTGATGGCGGCGGAGCCGATAATTCCCCCCAACCAGGTGGCAACGCGAGCATTTCCTGTGGGCAAAAACCAATCCACACTCTCCTGGGCGGGGCGGCTTGGGTCCAACTTGATGACACCGCCAAAGCCGGAATTATATTCCTTTTCAATGGTACAAAAGAGCTTACCGTCCTCGGAAATAACGACGCTGCCGTCTATATCCGTCCCCACAAAGAAGTCCCAGACAATTTTCTTTTCAGGGATGCTGATGCCATAGATATGGCCGGAGCCGGCAGCCACATAGAGATGATCTAACCATCGGGCTGGGGAGGATTCGGTGACAAGGTTGCCCCCTTGGCGGAGCGGATCCTGGGCATCGTAGAGTTGAACTTCCCCTAAAACTTTTGGTTGGGTCAGGCCCTGCTTCTCCTGGGTCAGACGGGCATCGGCACCCAGGAAATAGCCCATACCATTTTCAGCCCCGGTGAAGAGAACGTAATTTTCAGGTAGATAGATGGGACTACCATCGTGATCACGGCTATAACTTTTCGTCAGTGGAATATCCATCTGCCACAGGTCTTGGCCGGTGCGAAAGGAAACGGCCCGTAAGCTGGGAATGACGGGGCTGGTGAGACTGCGATTGAGGCCCATACGGCTGCCCTGGACAATTACCACCTGATTTTCTGGTTCAGCCTTGGCATTGATATAAATTGTGGCAGTCCCCTTGACCACATCTTCAAAGAGGTATCGCCATACTTCACTCAAGTCCGAGAGGCGCAACTTCCGTAGGCTGTGGTCGTAGGCACCAATGATTAAGTAAATGTCCCCTTGATCTTTCACTAGGGTGGGCTGGCCCGTCCAACCAACGCCACTCCAAGATCGCATCTCAGAACCCACCCGAGTTTGGCCCGTACCCAAGAGAAATTTCTGTTGCAGTTTCAAACCCTCAGGAATGCCTTGGCCGTAATATCGCCGCTGATCATTCCCTAAAAATGTTGGTATGAGTAGCTCCGTTTCCGGGGGAGGTTCGATGATGGGTTCCGGGGCGATCGCCCGCGTTTGCCCTTGATCTAGGACGGAGGCCTGGCATTGGCCGAGGAGCATGGATGTGGCCAAGCTAGCAGTACCCCACCCAAACCAGTGATGGAACTGCCGCCGTTTCATGTTGCCAAAAGCTGAGGGTGGCGAATAACATGGTGGGCGATCGCCCCGATGGCATGGCGGAGCTTTGCATCTCCGGTTTTACCCTGGTCAATAATGGTGAGGACATAGGTGTTAGCCTTGACCCGAAAAATCACACTGGTTCCCAAGACAAAGGCATTTTCGCCGGTTTTTTCCCCCAGCCATGTTGCCTGGGTATCTTGCAGGGCCGCGTAACCCAACTGTCGATCTTTTTGCTTGCCAAGGGCATTCTGTAGTATCTGGGCCCCAGGTACATTGCCGCCATAAATTTGACTGATTAAACGGGTTAGATCGCGACTGGTACTTAAATTGGATTTGACCCCTAGTTTAGCGGGGGCAATGCGATCGCCCATAAATTTTGAACCGACTTGGGTGCGGCTGAGTCCATAGTCCTTGAGAACCGCATTGATGTAATCCCAGCCCATAATATCCATCAATTGGTTAGGGGCGATATTACTACTGTGGCTAATCATCGCCTCCACTAAGGTTTGCAGGGGGTATTGATTCCGGGGACGGATGGTGGAGGCATCCTCGGTATAGTTACTAGAGGTAATAAAAACCGGTCGATCCAGCCCATACTGGCTGTGTTGGGCCCAATGGAGGGCGACGACGGCCACAGGCACTTTAATCAAGCTGGCGGTACTTTTATGCACCAAATCTCCCCGCAGGGCCCGGCAGGCTCCCCCCACCTGACACAGGGCGATCGAGGCCTGGTTCGAGAGACCGGCTTCCTGGGCAACGGTGGTTAAAAATTGTGACTGGGCCACCTCTAGGTTGCGGTTAACAATGTTTAAGTTGCGTTGATATTCCTGTAACTTTAGTTGGGCAGCGGAATAGATGAAGGCATTTTCGGGAATGTGTTGCAAATGGGCGATCGCCTGTTGCCACTGCCCTTGGGACCGCTCCCAATCCTCGCCCTTGCCGGTGGCGGCGGCCTGTCCACCCAACTCAAGGGCCCGCAACCAGTTTTCCTTGGAGCGGGTTTCATGATCCAGGCGTTGCTGCACCCAACTCAGGGATTCTTTGTGCAGGCGGTAGCGATCTGCAAGGTTCTGCCGCTGCTCCGGTACAAACAGGGCCTTAGTTTTCAGGTCGTGGAACTGTTCATCTACTTTTCCCTGTAATTGATCCCGCACCTGGGTTAGTTCGGGGATGCTCTGGAGACTCAACCATTCCGGTGTTTGCACTGCTCCGCTGGGGTCTTGGGCCGCAAATAACTCCGGCAGTGTCACTAGGGTATAGCCCTTGTCCCGTAAACCCTTAATAATTGCCGGTAGGGCCTGCACCGTCTGGGATCGATCTCCGCCGCCATCGTGGAGCAGTACAATTCCCCCTGGCTTAGTTTGATTTAGAACCTCTTGGGTGATCACCTGGGCCGATCGCCCCGGAACCCAATCCCGGGGATCCGCTGACCACATCACCACACTGTACTGCGTGCCTGCGGCCCGGGCCGACAGACCATTGGTGAGGTTTCCCCCCGGTGGACGAAAGAGCCGTGAACTGGCCCCCGTGACCTCTTGGATAAGGGCCTGACTGCGGTTGATTTCTGCGGCTGCGGCTTCGGTCGAATGGGGGTGGGTGGGGTGGGTCCAGGTGTGGTTGGCAATGGTATGGCCCCGCTGCACAATCTGCCGGGCCAGGTCTGGGTACTGGTTCACCTGCTGGCCAACCACAAAAAAGGTACCTTTGACCTTTTCCCGCTGTAAAATTTCCAGTACTTGGGGGGTGTGGGTGGGGTGGGGGCCGTCATCAAAGGTGAGGGCAACTAATTTTTGTTCCGGGGCCAGGGCCAGTTGATGGATAGTTTCGCCTTGTAAACTTTGGGGTGGAAAATATTCCCCTAGGGCCACGCCGGCAGGAATCCGTTCCTTCAGGGCATCGGCCTGATCTAAAATCAATGCCCGCACGTTGTCGTGGTCTGGAGCCGTAGCTCTCTGGAGCCAATAACCGGGGGAAGTCCACAGGAGACCCAAGGCACCGGAAACCATCACCGCCAAACTGGACATGAGTAAGAAAGGATCCCGCAGCGATCGCGGGTCTAGGGCCTCTTCTTCTAGGGGGGGGGCAACTTGACCGGCAGTTGTATCCGGGGCCGCAAGGGTGTCAGGCAGAGCGATCTCTGGAGTTAGATAGCTGGGGGGCGTGGGTTTGGGGCGTAAACGAACTCCCCAGGCCGGAGCCTGGCCCGCCTGGCGGCCGTAAACATGGATCTCAGGGGGCATCACCCACTGGAGGAGTAATTGCCGCAGCAGAACGAGACAGTGATTTTGATCCGGAACCTGCTCGGCTTCCAGCAGAATTTTCCAACCATCTTCCCGAAATGCCAGCCGCACCGTTGTGGATTGGGGAGCAAAAATATAGTTCAATTGATGGGCGATCGCTTGGGGGGAAGCCTGATCAGTAAAATTTGCTACAGCCTGAAGGGACACCGCTCTGACTCCTACAACAACCTAGATTACGAGGATATAAAAGAAAACATAAAACAATTTGAATTTAATCTAATATGCCTTGAATGAATCAATGGCCAAGATTTGGCCACATCTTCAACTGGCCCTAGTTCCCAAGGGGGGAAAATCCCCAGGACTGCTATCCCAAGCTCTAACGTTGCCAATCTAGACCTTGATGCAATTTATTCACTTTGAACGAAAATAAATAATTAATGCAAAAATTTAGGCAACAAGATTATAGTCTCTACCAGGAACATATTCGGTGAATTCCAAGCCATCCTTTGTAAGCTCTCAATTACCCTTTCTGAGATTTCTACATCGACACTTCAATACCAAGCCAAAGTTGCGCAATTTTGTGACTCGGCTACTGGAGTCGGATCGGGATTTGGATATTTACCTCTTTGGCAGCCGTATACACATTAATTCCATTCAGGAACACGGTTATTTACGGATGTCCCGTTTGTGTACGTCCTCCCAGTTTCTCCGGGATGAGGTGCAAATTGTCTTTTACCTGGCGGCCCTGTTGCCCCACGCCGATGCGTTTTTGGATTTGGGGGCAAATGTGGGTATCTTTTCGGCCCTACTGGTGCGCCTGCGATCGCTCTATCCCGATCTTAAGTTTTATGCCTTTGAACCCCACCCAGAAACCTACCAGCGATTAGTCAAGACCTTAGGGGATACCCCCGTTGAAACCCACTGTGTGGCCCTATCTAACCAGGCCGGTGAGTTAACCTTTATTGGCGGAGCCGTATCCAATATCTTTACCAGTGAAGCCTACCGATCCGCATTCCATGGTGCGACGGCTGAAACCATGACCCTTCCTGCCCGTCGTCTCGATTCCTTTGCCATTGACGGCGATCGCCTGCTCTTAAAAGTGGATGTGGAAGGTCAAGAACTGGAGGTACTAGAGGGGGCAGAGGCCTTTTTTAAGGAGGATCGGGTCTATGGGATCTATTTAGATGGCTACCGTAATCCGGGGGTGACGACCTTTTTACAGGGCTATGGATTTGAAATTGAAGCCATTCGCGATAGTGCCCAGGGAACGGGCCATGCCGGCGGCTTTAGTGGCTACTTGGCCATGAAACCTAAGAGCCATAAAACCTAAAAGCTAAGGGTGATGTACCGCCTTGATCAGGGTATTCAAGCCCTGACGCACAAAACGGCCCACGGTCTCGGCGATCGCCATCGGCTCTTCCGGCAAGGGGGGAATCAGGGCCGTCATCTTGTAGTAGTCATCCAATAATTGGTGTTCTTCCGGTGAAACCACATTGTCCACAATCAGCAGCGTACCAATATCTGCCAAGAGCTTACTGCGATCGCTTTCCGTGGCTTGGGTCAAGTAGTAGGCAATGCGCTGTTCCGTGTCTTGCAGGGAAACGGGAGATTCCAGCAGGCTTCTAAGGTGCGGATCCTGACTGAGGCCATACTGGTGCAATAGATGGTTCAGGTAATCAATTTCCTGGGGGTCTAAATGGCCATCGGCCCAGGCGGCACAAATAATAATGGCCAAGGTCTGATGTAAGGAAGGAGAGGGAGACATGGGGCCAAGGTTCCCGATAGACTATATTCCAGCATACCGAAGCTGGGGCGATGAAATGCCTCTAGGTAAGTGATCCGCTAAAATCCCCTTAACCCTTCATCCTGGTTTTGTATGGTTCTGACCTCTCCCTTTGGTACCTGGCGATCGCCCTTGACTCCCGATTTAATGACCTCCCAGTCCATTGGTTTAGGGGAGATTCGCACCCATGGCCAGGACATCTATTGGTTGGAAACTCGACCCCAGGAAAAGGGGCGATCGGTCTTAGTGCGGCAGGAAAAGGGGTGGCAGGGAAACAATGATCATCCCAACCCCCAACCCGTGACATTGCTAGACCCCTCCTACAGTGTGCGATCGCGGGTTCACGAATACGGCGGCGGAGCCTATTGGCTAGATGGTTCACAGATTTTCTTTGTGAACGAGGCCGATCAACAGATTTATGGTTTAGACCCTCAGGCGGGGGGTGTGCCCTATGCCCTAACGAATCACCCCAATGCCCGCTTTGCCGATGGCGTAGTTGATCGCCACCATAACCGTTTAATTTGCGTCCAGGAACAGCATTCCCCTGGGGAAAGAGAAGTCATCAATACCCTGGTGGCCATTCCCCTACAACGGGATGGAGAACGGCGGGCACCCCAGACCTTAGTTTCCGGTAGCGACTTTTATAGCTCACCTCGCCTCAGTCCCGATGGTCAATTCCTAGTTTGGCTGAGTTGGAATCATCCCCAACTCCCCTGGGATGGAACCGCGCTCTGGCAGGCCCAGATTCAGGGGGATGGCCTTTTAGGGGAACCCATCAAAATTGCTGGTGGTTTGGAGGAAGCGGTACAACAACCCCGCTGGCTGGCGGATGGTCGCTTACTCTATATCAGCGATCGCTCCGGCTGGTGGAATCTCTATAGCTATCAGGACGGTATCCATCAGCCCCTCTATCCCCAGGACGTAGATTGTGGTGTCCCGCCGTGGGTCTTTGGTCAGTCCACCTATGCCCCCCTCTCCCCCGATACTCTGGTACTCACCTACAGCGATCGCGGCATTTGGCATTTAGGCGTTTTACATTTGGCGGATCAGCGTTTTACTCCCATCGATTTACCCCACACCGATATTCAGGGACTTCAGGCCAGTTCCGAGCATTCCGTTGTTTTCCTTGCCAGTAGTCCCAGCCACCCCCTCGGCATCCTGGAATGGGATATCAGAACCCAAGCCTTACGGGTCTTAAAAACCTCCACCACCCTTGACCTTGATCCGGGGTATATTTCTACGCCGGAACCTATCGCCTTCCCCACTGGCTCCCATCAAACGGCCTACGGTTTTTTCTATCCACCCCAAAACAAGGACTACCAAGGGCCCGATTCGGAGCGTCCCCCCCTATTAGTCAAAAGCCATGGTGGCCCCACTGCGGCCAGTGGTAGTGGTTTTGATCTGCGGATTCAATACTGGACGAGTCGGGGGTTTGCGGTTTTGGATGTCAACTACCGTGGCTCTACGGGCTATGGCCGCGCCTATCGTCAGCAACTATTGGGCCAGTGGGGTATTGCCGATGTGGAAGATTCGGTGGCCGGGGTGAACTATTTGGTAGCCCAGGGGCGCGTGGATGGCGATCGGGTGGCCATTCGTGGCAGTAGTGCGGGGGGCTATACCACCTTGGCAGCTTTGACCTTTACCAATACCTTTCGGGCAGGAGCCAGCTATTACGGCATTGGCGACCTAGAGGCCTTGGCCAAGGATACCCACAAATTTGAGGCCCGCTATTTAGATCGCCTCATTGCCCCCTATCCCGCCGGCCGAGACATCTACTACCAGCGATCGCCCATTCACTTTTGTGAACAACTCTCCTGTCCGGTGATCTTTTTCCAAGGACTTCAGGATAAGGTGGTGCCCCCCAATCAAGCGGAGCAAATGGTGACAGCCCTAAAGGCCAAAGGGATTCCGGTGACCTATCTAACCTTTGCCGATGAACGCCATGGCTTTCGCCAGGGGGCTACGATTATTAAAACCCTGGAAGCGGAGCTTGAATTTTATCAAACCTTCCTCTTGAAAGACGCTAGGATATAGGATGGTTGATTCTTCCCGATGGCTCAACCGGTTCAATACACCCACCTACTGGCAGCTAACATCCTATGACCCTACATAATCCCTCGCTTTATGAAGAGCCTGTGGAGCAACGAAATCTGACAACCGCCTCTCGCCCCAATCGTTCAATTTTAGACTGGCTGAAGCAAAGTGGCCGGTTTATTCTCCGGGATGCAGTGGAACCGGAAGAAACATCGATGTCTGAAGACATTGGTGAAATAGATGATTTTGTCAGTGATCCGGTAGCCGATTACGAAGAAGACGACGAGTCTGACATCGATTAAGAGCGGCATCCATGGGGATAGGCACTAACAGAGATAAAAGGGACAAAACGAGTGCAACCTTGGCCAACTTGTTTCCGGTGGGAATATGACCCCAACAAAATCTGAATCCTTAGCCACACCATCCTTTTTGACAGGGCGACGGCTTTTTATCTGTTTGACGCTCATTCTCCTAGGGATGGCGATCGCCAGTGATGTCGTTTTCAAGCATTGGCAACAGCCCGCGATCTCCTTCACGTTGCCCTTGGTCGGGACTGCCACCCTAACCGCGCTCATGGGTCAGTGGGTCGTTCCCCTCTTGCGCCGCCTTAAGACCGGTCAAGTTATCCGCGAAGATGGCCCCCAATCCCACCTCAAGAAATCCGGTACGCCCACCATGGGGGGAATTTTCTTGATTCCCACCGGCTTATTGGTTGCCCTCGCTTGGACTGGGTTGGGACTGGAACAGTGGCCGCTGCGGGTGTTGGCGATCGCCCTATTAACTACGGTCTATGGGGGTATTGGCTGGTGGGATGATTGGCAAGTGCTCGTCCGTAAATCCAATAAGGGGATGTCGGCGCGACTACGGCTACTCCTAGAAGGGGGGGCAGCCCTGTGCTTTGCGGCCTGGCTCCTGAGGATGGATCCCACGGTCACAACGATTCAATTTTCCTGGGGATGGGCCCTGCCCCTCGGTTTACTTTTTATTCCCCTAGCAATTTTTGTCCCCATGGCAGAAGGCAATGCGGTGAATCTCACCGATGGTTTGGATGGGTTGGCGGCCGGAACCGTGGCCATCGCCCTTTTGAGTCTGGGTATTTTAGTGGCTGCCGATTTTCCCGATTTAATGATTCTCACCGCCGCCATGGCCGGGGCCTGCCTAGGTTTTCTCTGGCATAACCATCATCCTGCCCGGGTATTTATGGGAGATACGGGGTCGTTGGCCTTGGGGGCCGTGTTGGCGGGCATTGGCCTGGTGAGTCATCATCTCTGGGAATTACTGATTATTAGTGGTCTCTTTTTAGCCGAATCCCTATCCGTCATTGCCCAGGTGGGCTATTACAAAGCAACGAAGGGGCCCGATGGCATTGGCAAGCGACTATTCAAAATGGCTCCCCTGCACCATCATTTTGAACTGAGTGGCTGGTCAGAATTGCGGGTGGTGGCAACCTTTTACCTAGTGGTCTTGGTGCTAGGCTTTGGGGCCTGGCTGCAAGGAATCCTTCCCCAGTCTTATTTCTAATTTCTAAAGTTTCTAGGCGTGTTCTCCCTGATCCATGGGGGCGAGGGCGGCTACGATCGCATCGGCAACCCGACCCACGGGACAGATTTCTAACCCTGGAATGTCAAGGTCTTGGCTTTTGGGGACGATCGCCCGCTTAAATCCTAATTTCAGAGCTTCCCGTAAGCGGGTTTCCAGTTGGGAGACTGAACGAACCTGGCCGCCCAGGCCCACCTCCCCAATCATTACGGTTCCCGACTGAACAAGGCGATCGCGGAAACTGGCCACCACCGCCACCGCCACCCCCAGATCCGCCGCCGGTTCGGCCACCGTTAGCCCCCCGGATGAAGAAACATAGGCATCTAGCTTGGAGAGGGGAACCCCCAGACGTTTTTCTAAGACTGCTAAGATTTGCAAGAAGCGATTGTATTCTAGGCCCGTGGTTGAGCGGCGGGGGGAGGGATAGCTGGTGGGACTGACAAGGGCTTGAAGTTCCACCACCAAGGGCCGTGTTCCTTCGCAGGCGACAATCACCGCCGTACCGGGGGCCGGATCACTCTCCCCTAAAAACAGGGCCGATGGATTGGTGACTTGCTCTAGACCCCGATCCACCATTTCAAAGACACCAATTTCCTGGGTTGCCCCAAAGCGATTTTTAACCACCCGCAGGAGTCGATGACTGGCAAAGCGATCGCCCTCAAAGTAGAGTACTGTGTCCACTAAATGCTCCAATACCTTGGGGCCGGCGATCGCCCCTTCTTTGGTGACATGGCCAACAATAAAGAGACTGATTTCGTCCTGTTTGGCCAACCGCATTAGGGCCGACGTACATTCCCGTACCTGGGATACCGAGCCGGGGGCCGACGTTAAACTGGCGAGATAAATGGCTTGAATACTGTCAATAACGGCGATCGATGGTTGTAGACTTCTGAGTTCCTGCAAAATCACTTCTAGGTCAATTTCCGGTAATAAATATAACTGCGCGCTCTGGGGTAGCTTTAATCGTCGCGATCGTAACTTCACCTGCTGTCCAGACTCTTCCGCACAGACGTAGAGAATGCGTTCCTGTTGGGCCAAGGTTGCCGCCACCTGAAGTAAAAGAGTGGATTTGCCAATGCCGGGATCTCCCCCCACTAAGACAAGAGAACCAGGGACAATGCCTCCCCCCAAGACCCGATCTAACTCACTGAATCCCGAACTGAGGCGAAACTGCTGATTCTCGGCGATCGCCCCCAGGGTGACAGCTGCCGTGGCTTCCGGTTCCTTGTTTTTTTTATCTCGACTGCGCCCCAGTAAGCGGTCTTCCCCGGCCGTAGCCCCAGAAATGATCTGCTCATCCAAACTATTCCAGGCACCACAACTGGCACAGCGACCAAAATACTGTACTGACTCCGCCCCACATTCGCGGCAGATATAAAGGGTTCGAGGTTTAGGCATTGTTATATTCTCCTGACGCTCACCCTAGCGGTTGATCGACTATCAGGAGCCTTTGTAGTTATATTAATATCTCTCGTTAGTCCGCTCCAGTTGCCAGACCGCTTTAACCTAGAGCTTTTTGCAGTTTCTGACGGATAGCAGCCTCAATTTTTAAATCGAAGTCCGGATCACCCACTTTTGCAATTACTCCAGAAGAGCGTCTTCTGCGCCGCTGCAAATATGCTTGAAATGCAACTTCATCCTCACGATGCTCCAGGAAGTACTGCTTCAGTTCTGGATCAGACATAGCAGCATAATCAACTTGACTCATCAGAACACCTCCCCATCTGGAGTAATTTCAGCCCCAATCCCTTCGTCGTGTCCTGCCAAAATAAACCTTCTAACTGAGCATACGTAGGTATCTTAATGGCAGAAGTCTTTGTAATGTATTGCACTGTGTTGCTAATTTAGCACATCTGTAAATCTATCCATTGATCATTTCCCCAAAAACACCCCTTTCCCGAAATACAATGACCCTTTGCAGCCAAGGATAGGATCAATGGTAATGTTCTAATGTCACTCCATATCCTTGATTGTTTTGGCAAATTTAGCAGATCAACTGACGAAGCAATGCCAGCGGCTGCAATCCTGTGTGCTTCAAGATCGGCAAACGGGTTGGTATCGTTTACCGCCTCCACCTGCTTCTAATACACCACCATCCTTGGTCAATCTAGCTTCCCCCCTTGATCTGAATGAAAAGGGTCATATTTCTTGGCCCCAGGGTCAGGTTTCCCTTTGGCTCGGCCAGAAGATTACGGTTCCAGCGGATTTAGAGGGGTATACCCTAGAGGGTTTGACCCTAAGAATACAGCTAACCTGGTGGGCAGAGAACGCCCAAATTTATGTCAATGGCGAACGGGTTCAGGAAGGGGATCTATTTGATCACTCCTGCCGGATTTGCCTGGGTGCGGCGGTGACTCCGGGGGAATCCTGGGAGATTTGTTTACATTTGGTGAGTCCGGGCCATGATCCGGGGGCCCTGGTGCGATCGCAGGTGGTCTATGAATCCGCTACCGGCATTGATCCCGGTTTTGTCGCCCAGGAGCTAGAAATTGTCAAACTTTTTCTAGGGGAGTTGGATCCAGATCAGCAAGAACAACTCCAGGAGCAGTTAACAAGGTTAGCTGCCACGGAGAATCAACGGCAACAACTGGATTCGGCCTTAGAAATAGTCCATGAACACCTCAAACAATGGCGATCGCGCCTAGGGGCCTATCAGATTCATTTGACTGGCCATGCCCATTTGGATCTGGCCTGGCTCTGGCCGGTTGCGGAGACTTGGGAAGCAGCTAAACGTACCTTTGAGTCGGTATTAGCCCTACAAGACCAGTACCCGGAACTCATTTTTAGTCACTCTAGTCCCGCCCTCTATGCCCATCTGGAAGAAACCGACCCGGATTTGTTTCAACGGATTCAACGGGCAGTGCAGCAGGGCCGCTGGGAAGTTGCCGCAGGCCTATGGGTGGAGCCAGAACTGAACCTGATTAGTGGTGAATCCCTAGCCCGGCAGATCCTCTATGGTCAGCGGTATGTCCAGGAAAAATTCGGCGGACTTAGTAAAGTTGCCTGGCTACCGGATAGCTTTGGCTTTTGTCGGCAATTGCCCCATTTTTTGAGGCGGGGGGAGATTGAATATTTTGTTACCCAAAAGCTGCGCTGGAACGACACCACGGTCTTTCCCCATGGTTGGTTTCGTTGGCAGGATGGCACGGGCGACTCGGTTCTGAGTTTAATGTCTGCTCCCATTGGCGAGGGTCTGGATCCGGTTAAAATTGCCGCCTATGCCCAGGAGTGGTATGGGAAAACGGGATCCCATCGTAGTCTCTGGTTACCGGGTGTGGGGGATCATGGCGGTGGCCCCACGGCGGATATGCTGGAGATCTATCGACGGTGGCAGCGGTTAGAGGGGTTTATGCCCAGGATGGCGTTTACCACGGTGCAGACCTACCTAGAGGCCCTCAAGGCAGAAACAAGTTTAGAGTCATTGCCCCTGTGGCAGGATGAACTATACCTAGAATTCCATCGGGGCTGCTATACCTCCCATGGCGATCAAAAGCAGTTGCACCAGGATTGTGAGCAAGCCCTTGTCCAGGCAGAAATCTGGTCGTCCTTGGCGGGGATGGTGGTGGGTGCGGCCTATCCCCACCAGGAATTAGAGCGACTCTGGAAATTACTTCTGTTTAATCAGTTCCATGATATTTTGCCGGGTACGGCGATCGCCCCAGTGTACACCGATGCCAATGGGGACTGGTCAGAGATTCTCAGCCATGCCAATACCCTTTTAGAGACGGCCCAAACCCATATCCTAGAAAATATTACCTATCCCGAGCCGCCGGAACCGGATGCAATTCCCCTGGTGGTGTTTAATAGCCTGAGTTGGGCCCGTACCCGCCTAGTTCATGTTCCCCTAGAGTCCTTAGCTCCATACCTTTGGCAGATCAAGAACTCTGCTGGGGATAGTGTTCCCTGGGATCGGGGGTCGGCAGAGAATTTAGGGTTTGTCGCCCTAGAGGTACCACCCCTCGGCTATGGCCTCTATTGGTTATGCCCAATCCCGGAACCGGTGACACCCTTTCGTCCTCCCTTGGGCTATTTAATTGAAAATAATTATCTCCATGTGGAAATCAATGCCCAAACTGGGGAGATTACCAACCTCTACGATAAGATTCAGCAGCGATTTATTCTTAAGGGGCCGGGGAATCAGTTGCAGTTTTTCCAAGATCAGGGTCAATACTGGGATGCCTGGAATATTGATCCCAACTATGGAAACTATCCTCTGGAGAAGGCCACTCTACAGCAGATTGAATGGATCCGCTGGCATCCCCTAGAGCAACGGCTGCGGGTCACGTGGCAGTTTCGCCAATCCCAGATTCAGCAGGACTATTGCCTGGAAATCTATTCCCCTGTCCTCAAGATTGAGACGGTGATTGATTGGCAGGAATCCCACATTCTCTTGAAAGCTGCTTTTCCCCTGGAGATCGCCGCGCCAAAAATTACTTGCGAAAGTCCTGGGGGTACCACGGAACGTCCCACCCTTCCTAATGCCGATCCTAATCCTGAGTTATCGGCAGCGGATCAGGCCAAATGGGAAATTCCCTTTCTCCATTGGCTGGATCTGGCCACGGAAAAGGGGGATTACGGCCTGAGTTTATTAACCAGGGATAAGCATGGTGTGGATGCCCAACCGGAACAGGTTCGCCTTACCCTTTTGCGATCGCCCACCTGGCCCGACCCCGACTGCGATCGCCGTCGGCATACCTTTACCTATGCCCTCTATCCCCATGGACAAACCTGGCAGGAGGCCCAAACCCATCACCAGGCCCAGGAACTCAATTCGCCCCTTGTGCCCCGGATTGTTGAAGATAGAATAACGTCGGCTTCGGGTTCACTTCCCCCGGAAACCAGTCTTTTAGCCTGGGATTGTCCCCACTTGCACTTGATGACCCTGAAGCAGGCAGAGGATCAACGGGGATGGATTTTACGATGCCAGGAAACCATTGGAGAAGGATCTCAGTTAAATTTAACCTCCGGGGCGATCGCCGAAGCAGAAGGTTTAGTGAAAGAATCCTTAAATCTCCTGGAATATCCTGAGAGTAGCAGTAGCCATTCCCAAGATTCCCTTGAGATCAAGCCGGGGCAGATCCATACTTGGCGACTTGAAGGCTAATTAAAACCTAATCATCCAAAGCTAAAAAACAAGCAATTAGACGATTGCCAAATGATTCAACAGGGTATAGGTGAGAGAATTCATAATACTCAGGGCAATAGAGCCAAATAGGGCGCTCAAAAAGCCATTTCTCAAGGTAAATCCAGTCACAAAGGCCGCCGCAAGGGCAAAAATAGCCGCATTGACGACTAACGCAAATAGACCCAGGGTGAGAAACGTAATCGGGAATGCCAGAAATTGCAGGATTGCTCCTAGGGTGGCATTCAGTATGCCAAAAATAATTGCTGACCACAGAGACGTACTAAATTTATCAATTTCCACACCCAAAAAAGGAATCTTAGAAATTATAAATAAACTAACACTGGTGACAATCCAGGCAATGATTAAATTGATCATGGAAAAATTCTCCTCAATGGCGATCGCCTAGGGCGTACTCTCATTTCGATTGTACTGTACCGGCTCAAAGCTCACAGACTAGGGATTCCCCACAAAGACTCAAATCAATGTCTGGCAGAGGTGGATTATCCCCCACGTAGGTTCCTAGACCATGGGCGGTGCGAATCAGAAAACTCGTGGGTTCCAAGGGACGGGGACTCAAGGCCAAAACCTCTGGGATGGGGATGGCAATAGCCTTTCCGGCCTGCCAGGCTAACATCCGGTCAAATTTACTTTGGGCAATTAAATCTACAGCCATATTCCCCAGGGCGGCGGCCAAAATGCGATCCAGGGCCAAGGGCATTCCCCCCCGCTGCACATGGCCGAGGACGGATACCCGCACTTCTAGGGGGACTTGACTACAGTGGCTAATTTGTTCAGCAACGTACTGACCAATACTGGGATGGCTGGGAGAGGTGGCCACAAAACCAGGGGAATTCACTTCCTGGGCCCCTTCTGCCACGACTACTAAGGCAAACTTACGATTCCAACGTTCCCGCAACTCATCAATATGACGGCAGATACCCGTAATGGAGTAGGGAATCTCTGGCAGTAAAATGACATCTGCGCCACCGGCAATTCCAGCATGGAGAGCTAAATGCCCCGTGGTTCGCCCCATGACCTCTACAACCATGATGCGGTTGTGACTGGCCGCCGTGGAAATAATCCGATTGAGGGCATCCGTTACCGTATTCACCGCAGTATCAAAGCCAATGGAGCGATCGGTGAGAGCTACATCATTATCAATGGTTTTGGGAATTGCCAGGAAGTTCCATCCACCCCTTTTGGCAATTTGGTGCAGAATGGCTAGACTACCATCGCCGCAAATCGCAATTAAAGCATCTAGGCCTAGGTCATGGTAGCCCTCAATAATTTGATCCGCCACGGGCAATGGATCCCCGCTGTTTACGGAGCCAAGAATGGTTCCCCCCATCGTCAGAAGTAAATCGATGCCACGCAGATTCATGGCATGGACTCCTAGGGGAATGGATTGACGGTTGAGGAGTCCCTCTGTGGCGTGGGGAATTCCCAGCACTTCCCAGTCATAACTTAAGCTGGCATGATTCACGATCGCCCGGATAGCCGCATTTAAGCCAGGGCAGTCACCCCCACTGGTCATTACACCAACCCGTTTCCGCTTGCTGGATCCACTCATAGTCAATTAACTCGTTAGATTCATTCGTTGAACAGAATCATATTCCTGCTCACCGCTCCAGCGTAAATCATGAATCAAAATTCTCAGATTCCCTTAAGGAAATATTCTGGAACTACATATAAAACTACATATAACTTTAGGTTTGACTTTAGGTTCTGTGATGGTTCAATATGCAGCCCCATGAACCTCTTCATAATGGAAAGTAGTACTGGTATCAAGGAAAAAGTCAGCCAAGTTTATGACGATTCTAAAGTTACATCATCTCAATAAAACCTTTCGTTCCGGAGTGGTTCCCGTTAAGGATTTGAGTTTAACGGTGGAGGAAGATGAATTTTTAACCCTGGTGGGCCCCTCTGGCTGTGGTAAATCCACAACTCTGCGGATGATTGCGGGCCTTGAACAACCCACCCGCGGCCAAATATACCTAAATGATCAGGAGATTAGCGGCCATTCCCCTGGAGATCGCAACATGGCCATGGTTTTTCAAAGCTACGCCCTCTATCCCCACATGACGGTAAATGAAAATATTGCCTCTCCTCTGCGGCTGCGAAACCTCAGTAAAAGCGATATTCAACAACGGGTGCGGGAAACCTGCCAAAGGCTTGATCTTGAGGAACTGGGCGATCGCAAACCGGCCCAGCTTTCGGGAGGTCAACGTCAACGGGTAGCCCTAGCCCGTGCTTTAGTTCGGCGACCCCAGGTTTTTTTACTGGATGAACCCCTCAGTAATTTAGATGCCCTCCTCCGGGAAAAAGTGCGGGCCCAGTTAAAGGAAATTTTTGGCCAGCAACCGGCTCCGGTGGTCTATGTCACCCATGATCAAACGGAGGCTATGACGTTATCCACTAAGGTGGCTGTCCTCTATGAGGGCCATCTTCAGCAGTTGGCCACCCCCGATAAGATTTATGGGCAGCCCGCCAATCATTTTGTTGCCAGCTTTATTGGCAGCCCGCAGATGAATTTACTCTCCTTACCCTGCCAAGGATTCTCCGCCCGCCTCGGTAATGTTAAATTGCCTCTAAAAACCAATTTTCCGCCCCTATCCATGGTCACGTTAGGGATCCGACCGGAGCATATTCGCCTAGCCCAACCAGAAGATGCGATCGCCCTGAAGGGAGAAGTAATCTTAGTGGAAAACTTGGGTATGAATCGGTTACTCACGGTGGGAATTGATGAGTCATCCCTGGTCTTGCGGGCCCTGATTCCCCAGGATCAACCCTGGCAGTCATCCATTTGCCTGACGTTCTCCCCAGAAACCTTACATTGGTTTCATCCCCAAAGCGGCGATCGCCTCGGCTAACCCTGCCTGAAATTAATATTTTTTCTGAGAATTGATTAAAAAAATACCCCCCTTAGACATATATCCAGAGGAGGGCTGGTTTTTAAGTTAAGACATTAATCTGAAGTGTGTGAATGTCCTATACCGGCCATTCTAGAATCGCTTCCGCCTTCGTATTGGTACGACGCTCTGGAGTTTCCCGGGTAAACTTCATGTGAATAGCCCGGTTTTGCTCACCATCGGCCGCCACCGCAAAGATCGGGAAGTCCAGCAGGCCATCCTGGAACGACATCTGGAAGCGGAACGTCCCATCGGGATTCAGTTTAATGGGTTGGCCGCCAATGGTGACGGTGGCATCAGGCTCCGTAGCACCGTAGACAATCAATTCTGCATCCGCCACCAACCAGAATTGACGGGGACGAATGGGTGCGGCCGATGCCGAGAAGCCCACCCCAGACATAGTAAGGCCAGAGACCGTTGGTAGGGCCCACAGACCCACGCCGGAGGGGAAGACGTAGGAACTGATCGCCATTTCCGGTGTTACCGATCCAGGAACCTGCTGCATCGAACCATAGAGGGAACCGGCCACCCGCTGGGCCTCTGCCCCTTCTGCCATGGCAAAAATGCCTTCATAAATTGGATTGGGTTCACTACTGCCTGCGGTGACCGGAGAACCAAGATCAAAGACGGTTTTACCCCGCAGATCCATATCCCAGTCCACGGTAATGAATTGATCCCAAACCCAATCCGAGGGGTAGGTGGGGGGAATATGCACCGGACTGGAACGGGCTAACACAAGCCAACGACCATCGCCACAACGATAACCAATTTCCACCACGTAGTCGCGATCGCTCACGGGGATCGGCACATACCATTCCCGAGCTAACTCATCACAGGGATATTCCTGGACACTGTGGGGAATTTGATGGTCTAAATTAATATTGGTGGAATCATATATCCGCAATGCCAAACGTTGACCCCCCTGGCGGCGCAAGTCTTCCCGATGTTCATTGGGGATGTCCCAATAGGCATAGGCCCACTGAGGATCCCGAGGCATCAGCACAATCCGACTATCACCATAGCCACCGGGCAAATCCCCTAGGCCTTCATCCACGCTAGCGGGTACAACTTCCGGTTCCTGGGCAGGGCCAAGATCAAACTTTGATGCTTCCACTTTTTCTTGCAACTCCAAACGACTAGGGACAGGTTTAGCAGAGACAACAGCCGCGCCATTAGCCAAGGCTTGTTTTTCACGAATAGCAGTGAGGAGTTGATCTTTACGCATCCGACTATAACGGGATACCTGCAATTCACTGGCGACCCGTCTCAATTGTCGCAATGTCATATCTTCTAAGGGGGGTCGATCCTTCGGCATAGGTGCCTCCTAGTTAAAACCATGGATAGCCTAGTGCTATCTCATGCACTATATGTGACAGAAAAAGTCAAGACCGTCAAGGTAAAGAATCATTAATTAAGACGGAGTTCACCCAAATAAGCCGCCGGACGAGATCATTGGTCATAGAACCATGACATTTGATCGATTCTGGGGATCGCTTTTATTATCGAACAGAGCAAAATTTCAATGCCATCATACATCATAGAATTGGTCTAGCGTTGCAGGTCGATTAGGGTGTTTAGTCGTTTAGCATTCCGGCATAAGCTGCTCTTGCTCATCTTGACCCCGGTGATGATTCTCTACACGGGGCTGTTTTATATTGGTCGCGCTCGTTTAAGTGAGCAGGATAAGAAGGATGCCCAGCAGTGGATGCGGGAACTGGTTCAGCAGTACGCCCTTCAGTTAGACAGTAATCTCCAAGAAATTGAAGAAATTGCCCTGACCACAGCCAATGCCATTGAAGCCTTGCCCAACCCCAGCGAAGCCCAGCTCTATAACTTCCTCAGTTTGAACGTGATTCAGAACCCCCTGATTTATGGGGCGGGAATTGCCTACCAACCCAATGCCTATTCGCCCCAACAGCGACTATTTGCCCCCTATGTTTTTTTAGATGAAAACGATCGCCCGGTGCGGGTCAATATTGGCACCGTTAATGATTACAGCCAGCCAGGGCAAGGCTTTGAGTGGTATTCCCAGCCCATGGCTAGTAAGCTGCCCCGCTGGAGTTCCCCCTACTTTGATGACGGAGTGGGAAATGTCTTGATGGTGACGTACTCCGTGCCTTTTCGCCGCAATGGCCAGGTACAGGGGGTGGCAACCGTTGATTTACCTTTGGTGTCTCTGAAAAGTCGCATTGATATCCAAGGGCTACAGGATCGAGAATTTTTTATTCTTGATCGCCAGGGGAAGTTAATTTTTCATGACAATGATGCGCTAATTGAGCAGTCAATTTTTGATGTTGCCGAGCGCAAAGGTCGCCCAGATATTCGAGAGCTTGGGGAAATGATGCTTTCGGGTCAAACGGGGGATATTGCCATGGAAAAGTGGGAGGGGGAGGGTCAGCAGTGGGTCTTTTTTGCCCCCATTCGTAATACCGACTGGAGTTTAGCCATTCGCTTAGATGAAGATGATGTTTTGGCATTCATTTATGAACAAACCCAGGTGGGTATTATTATTTTAATTGTCTCCATCGGGATCATGATTGTCATTGTCTGGTTAGCCAGTAGCTATTTAACCCATCCCTTAACCCAGTTAGATACAGCGGCCAAGGAAATTGCCCAGGGAAATTTGGATGTTCAGGTTGAGTTTAATACCCGCGATGAAATTGGCAATCTCAGTCGCACGTTTTCTAATATGGCGCGGCAACTCAAGTCCTCTATTACGAACCTAAAGGATTTTAACCAACGCCTTGAAGACCTTGTGAACGAACGCACTGAGGCCCTAGAGGCAGCTAATGCAATTTTGCAACACAAAGAACGGCTTCTGCAAAATCAAAATACTGCCTTGATTACCCTAAGTCGCTCCGTCAATATTCAGAAAGGTCATCTAGGGGCAGCCCTCAAGGAAATCGTTGAAATTACGGCCCATACCCTAGAGGTGGATCGGGTGGGAATTTGGCAGCTACGGGGTGAAAATCTAGTTTGTATCGAACTGTTTGATCGACGGGGAGAAGCCTATCGCAAGCTCACCGCAACCCCGATGGATGACTGTCAGGATTTTATGGAGTATTTTCGCGCTGGCGAGTCTTTAATCCTAAATTGTATTGCCACCGACGATCGCAGCCAAGTCTTACGCAACTACTGTGAAGCCAATGATGTCCAAGCCCTAGTGAGTATGCCCATTGCGTTAAGTACCGAGTTAGTGGGTATTTTGTCCGTGGAAGTGGTGAAACAGCCCCATAAATGGTCCTTAGAAGAAACAACCTTTGCCAGTAATATCACTGACATTGTTGCCCTGGCCATTGCCTCCCGCGATCGCCGCCAAGCGGAAGTGGAAATGCTCAAGTCCAAGGAATCTGCCGAAGCGGCCAATAAGGCAAAGAGTGTGTTTTTGGCCAATATGAGCCATGAGCTGCGAACCCCCCTCAATGCCATCCTCGGATTTAGCCAACTCATGCTGGGCGATCGCTCCCTGGGGGACAAACAGCACCAAACCGTGGAAACCATTAACCGCAGTGGTGAGCATTTACTGGGTCTGATTAACGATGTCCTCGATATGGCCAAAATTGAAGCCGGGCGCATTGTCCTCCAAACCAGTGCCTTTAATTTAAGCCGCGCCCTCAAAACCATTGAAGAGATGCTAAAGGTGCGGGCCCAAGCCAAGAATTTACAATTGGTGTTTGATTTAGCCGACAATTTACCGGAAGCCATTATCACCGACGAGACCAAACTGCGCCAAGTGTTAGTCAATCTGTTGGGAAATGCGATTAAATTCACCAAGGAGGGAGGGGTGGCCCTCAAGGTCAATTATCAGAACACACCCGAACCCCAATTGCTCTTTGAAATTAGTGATACCGGCATTGGTATGGGCCCCGATGAATTAAAGCTTCTGTTTCAGCCCTTTGTCCAAACCGATAGCAGTAAGAAGGTCAGTGAAGGGACGGGACTGGGGTTAGCCATTAGTCGCCAATTTGTGCAACTGATGGGGGGGGATATTCAGGTAACAAGCAAAAAGGGAGAAGGTACCACGTTTAGTTTTGCCATTCAGGTCGAATTAGCTGATGTGAGCGCCGTAGCTACCGAAGAAACCAAAGCAAAAGTCATCGGTCTTGCCCCTGGACAACCGGAGTATCGCATTTTAATTGTGGATGATGTTCCCGAAAATCGTGAGCTTCTGCATCGCCTCCTCGAACCCATTGGCTTCAAATTAAAGGAAGCCTGCAATGGCAAAGAGGCCGTGGAGCAATGGCAAATCTGGGATCCCCATATCATTCTCATGGATATTAAGATGCCCGTCATGGATGGCCGCGCCGCCACCCGCCACATCAAAACCCACCTGGGCGATCGCTCCACCAAAATTTTTGCCGTTACCGCCAGTACCTTTGAGCAGGAAAAAGAAGAACTCCTGAAAAATGGCTGTGATGATTTTATTCCCAAACCCTTCCGCAATCGCATGGTTCTCGATCGCCTGGCTAAACACCTCAATCTCACCTATACCTACGCCAGTACAACCCCAACCAAGGAATCAAATTCAACTCCGGCGATCGCCCCCATTGAACTGGATCGCGATACCCTGATGATTATGCCCCGGGAATGGATTGGGGAACTGCACCAAGCTGCCAAAAAACTCAACAGCAAGCGGGTCAAGGAACTGCTCCAGGAGATTCCCGAATCTGAAGCGGCCCTGAGCCTCAGCCTCAATCAACTGGTCAAGTCCTTCCGCTTCGACCGCCTAGTGGAGCTAACAATGCCGTGAAATTGATGTTAGTTTAACCTTGGGTAAGCCAGGATCATAAATCAATAAATTACTTGAGAATAAATTTTATGTCTTTTCCGTTTATCTCGCCTTTGGTCGCAACGGATCTAGATACGAGTCCCATCGTTCTAGCGGGGGTTCTCCTCAGCTTAGTGGTTATTTTCCTTGCCAGCAAACTGGGGGGTGAAGCGGCCAAGCGTCTAGATTTTCCCCCCGTATTGGGAGAACTCATGGCGGGGTTAGTGATTGGGATTTCTGCCCTGCACCTTGTCGTATTTCCCGTGAGCGGGGCCCAAGCGGCCGATTCATTGATTATGACCGCCCTGCAATGGATCAATCACCTGGAGCCGGACACCCTCACCAAGATTTACGAATCCCAGAGTGAAGTGGTCAAGGTTTTGGCGGAGTTGGGGGTGATTATCCTTCTCTTTGAAATTGGTCTAGAATCCGATGTGCGGCAACTGAAGGAAGTGGGCCCCCAGGCGATCGCCGTTGCCATGACGGGACTTTTGGCTCCCTTGATTCTGGGCACAGCGGGACTGATGTGGTTTTTCCATCTGCCTGCGATTCCGGCGGTATTTGCGGGAGCGGCCCTTACCGCCACCAGTATTGGTATTACCTCCAAGGTTTTATCGGAACTAGGGCAACTCCAATCGCGGGAAGGGCAAATCATTGTGGGTGCCGCCGTCATAGATGATGTCTTGGGCATTATTGTCTTGGCGGTAGTGGCCAGTCTAGCCAAAACCGGCGAAGTGGATGTGCGCCATGTGTGCTTTTTAATTGTCGGGGCAACGACGTTTCTAGCTGGCTCGATTATTCTCGGCAGTGTCTTTAATAAGACCTTTGTCAAACTGGCGGAGGGTCTGAAAACCCGTGGGAATATCGTTATTCCCGCCCTAGGCTTTGCCTTTTTTATGGCCTTTTTAGGCAGTGCCCTGCAACTAGAAGCCATTTTGGGAGCCTTCGCGGCGGGTCTGGTACTGGATGAAAGTAATGCCCGTCTGCAACTGGAAGAACTCCTCAAACCCATTGCCGACTTACTGGTACCCATTTTCTTTGTGACGGTGGGGGCAGAGGCGGATCTAACCATTCTCAATCCGACCGTTCCCGAAAATCGGGCCGGGTTACTCATTGCCGGTTTTCTGATTGTGATTGCCATTTTTACCAAGCTGATCAGTGGTTGGACTGTCTTTGGTATTCCGGGGATTAACCGTCTGGCCATTGGTTGGGGCATGGTTCCCCGGGGTGAAGTGGGCCTAGTATTTGCGGGTATTGGGGCGGCAACGGGTGCATTAGATAAACCCCTAGAGGTGGGGATTATCCTCATGGTCATTTTCACCACCTTTTTAGCTCCACCATTTTTACGCTCTGCCTTTAGTGCCCAACCTCCCACCAGTGGAGAAACAACCCCAGCGATCGCTGGTGAACCCTAAGTTAGGCAGCTTGGCCTCACGTTCGCAATGGAGTCTAAATGCAATTAAGTGAAAACGACTTCAGAGATTATCTCTTTAATAACCATAAGGATTCGATTTCAGACTTAATCCATGGAAAACGTGAGCCTGTTGAGTAGAATGGTGACGGATTCCCTCCAATAAGTCTTTTGCTGCAGCAAATTGTCGAGAGAAAGATCAATGAAATAATTGATGGACTTGAGTCGTTGGTTCTCTCCGCTAAAGAGCTAAGACTCAAAAAATCTGGCGATACAACAACACGTATAGATTTATTTGGGAATTCTGAATATATTGGACTTGCGATAATCGAGCTTAAAAAGTCGGGGCAAACTGAGAGACAAGCATTTACAGAGCTTCTGGCGTATGCTAATCACTTTTGTTCCATTTTTTCTGGTCTGACCGAACACGCAATTAATACTATTTTAATTGCTCCAATGAAAACAAGGACAGTTAGAGATGCCTTTGTCCAGGAGGTACTAGGAAATAACAAATCCTCTGTAGCTCTTATCCCATCCGATGAAGAAGGGCAAATCAAGTTAACAGTATACTACCCAGATGAGTCATATTATCAATGGTTTGAAAACAATCTTTTAGATGACAGGTCTATGTATACTGTGGCTATAGCCTTTCAGGAGTTAGACGGCTGCATAGACACCGACAAGAACAATAATCAGAGGATACCTGATTACTCTAAAGAAGCTCTAAATACTATATCAAACTCCATTTCTCATCGGCTGGGATTTGAGGGTTTTCACTCTATCGTTTATGCCACTCAGTCGTGGGGTGAGATTAGTCAAGATTTCCTTTATCCAAATGTTATATACGCTGTTTTTGTAAACCCATTTGCTTCATTTAGAAACTCTTGCTATGAGGGGCAGATTTGCGGTGAGACAAGAGAGGGTAGAGTGTATGAAATTCAGTCAGTTTATGATCAGATCGATGAATCAGAAAGACAGTTCTGGCTTGAATCTTTGGAGTCTAACTTTCATGGGCTTGCCATCAGGATAGTCAAAGAAGAATTTGATAAATGCTTCCTAAACACTAAGAAATCGAAAGTGAAATATGAAATTTCTCTTCCAGACTGGTATGACGTCAAAACAAGCATGATTAACTCTGTTTTTACGCACAATCTTGAGATATACCAGACGGGGCTTCTGAGAAAAATATATTCAAATTATATTGCCTATATTTACGGTGTAAGTATGGATGAAATATTCTATTCGGATGATTTACCTATATATTCCTATTATACGTTAAGGTCATCCCTTCCTGTTTGGGAAATACTTCGGGGACTTGGTGTTGGGCATGAGCATACCTAGCAAAATACTGCAATCGGATAAATTTTTCGCTGTGCTCCAAGTTTACCTGGGAGCGCGGTGGTTGATAGATTATTCTCCCGATCAAGCAAGTGTCGATGAGGGAGGGATCAGTTTAGTGGCAGCCGCAGCCAGTTTGAGGGCGATTGCTTTCTGGTCTTCCTTTGCCATCGGCCACCCTTCAATATCGGCGTGGTTAGGGTTATCAGGAAAGGGTTGGGCTGTCACTCTCAGGGATTCTACCAGGCAATTCTTGGTCAGAATATCCGATCGGCCGTGGAGGGTTCTCTGTTGTTGAGTCGCTACATTAACCCCTGCCTGCCAAATTTCCGCTTCCGTTGCATCCCGATGGCGCGTAACGGATAGTTCTTGGTAGGGATGGGGGATGAACAGATTAGGCTTTACAGTGCGATCGCTCCGAAACAGACTACTCTGCATCACGTAGCGGGCGAGTAACTCATTTTCCTCAACCGGGGAAATATTCTCTGGATCAAGCATGAAACCTTAATTCTTGGCTAAGGCAACTTCTTGAATTAAGCTGAGAAGCCGTTTAGGAATTTCCCCTAGAAATGGCTCTGAGCCACGCGGATCGCTGTTTCCTAGAAGAGCCGCGTAATAGAGAATGCCTTCGGGACTGACGCTGACGGAGATCGTCCAATGGGGATCGCGGTACCAGTCTAGGGTTAGGTGGCCATCTGGTTCTGCCCCCACAGAAGGTAAGGGAAACCCCAGAGGCAGTACCTGAATCACCGCATAAGCATAATTCAGAGTTGCTTCTTTTACAGGGAACGCATCATAGCCATCCCAGTTAGGGGTTCTACACTCTGCCCAAGTCCTTGCAAGCTCTTCAATTGCAGGTTGCTTGCTAAAGGCGGCGGTTTGGGAGAAGTACTGCTGATTGACTCGTCTGACTTGGTCAATATAAACAGCCGTAGAGCTAACGCCTCTGGGTAGAATGGCTGTGGTCATGATGTGGCTCCAAATCGTTTGAGGGCATAGCTAGTAATGCAGCTAAAGAAGACCTTATTCTTAAGCCAGCGCATTTCTTGGAGTCCTTGGGCCAAGGTATCCTGATCTAATTTAAGCAACTCCTGAGTGAAAACGTCGATATCAACAATTAAGGCTCGTCCATCAGTGGGATCTGCACCAGCAGGCTGGATAGTTCTAACCCAGTTGATGGAGTAGGAGTAGCCAGGAATAGGGTAGGTGTCTTGATGAAAGAAGGACTCGGCTGTGAGTTCTACCCCTGATGGGGGAGCGGGGATGGTAGTGAGGTAATGGGATGGCTGTTCACCATCATCCAGGGGAATGCGGTTGATGTAACGCACGCCTAGGCGTTGAATCACGGTTGGCTCAGCTAATTCCAGGAAAATATGCCAAAATCGCAGGGCTTCGGTTTGAAATCTGTCCCAGTCTTCGTAGGGTTCTAATCGGCTAAAAGCAACTCCGTTAAGGGTGAACTGTGCCACATGGCGATTCTGCTCATCTTGGAGGCGAAAACCACTCCACTGTCTCTGCTGGAAGAACTCGGAAAAACCATCAGGTGTAGCCATTGCACCCAACTGGATATCTTGCTGAGGTTGAAGGATGGGATAGTCAGGTAAACGCTGGGTCAGTTCTGCTTGAAGAGCTTCAGGTTCCAGCTTTTTGCCCGCATGGGCCTGCCAATGAATTACCGCCTCAATACTGGGGGCAGCTTTCAGGGCAGGAAATTCCTCATTGAGGTTGAGGCTGAACTTGGGCAGCGGACTCATGGTGGCTGATTAAGGGTTCTGAGTGTGGATTATATCGGTTGGTAACTAGCTACTACAATGTGAGACATGGAAAAAGCCTATCGTTACCACTTCTATCCCGCACCAGAACAGGACAATCTCTTTTTATGTTAAATGGACTGATACTAGATGGGTTAGTACTGGCAACGATTCTATTGGGTTTTTTAGGGATCATTCTTAAAAAAAACCTGATGATGAAAATTATTGCCATGGATGTGATGAGTACCGGCGTGATTGCCTACTATGTGTTAATTGCAGCCCGGGGTGGTCAATTCACACCCATTTTTAAGCCCGATCGGGATGTAGCCTACGCCGATCCCGTTCCCCAAGCAGTAATTTTGACGGCGATCGTCATTGGTTTTTCCATGCAAACCCTGATGCTGGTGGCGGCAATGAAACTGGCACGGGATAACCCCACCCTGGAAACCCAGGAAATTGATAAGCAAACCACGCCATGATTCCTGCCCTGAGCCTTGAAAACGTTACGATCGCCTGGGTCATATTGCCCTTTTTTGTCGGTTTGACCATCTATCTTTTTCCCAAAATTGATCGTCCCGCCGCCCTTTTGGTGGCGACCCTATCGGGATTCTATGGACTAGGGCGATTGGTTTCGCCAACCCCCCTCACCCTGGAACTCCTGGATAACTTTGGTGTCAGTCTCCGGGTGGATACCCTGAGTGGCTACTTTATTTTGACCAATGCCATCGTCACGGCATCGGTGATTCTCTACAGTTGGCCCCAGGGGAAAACGGTCTTTTTCTATACTCAGGTGATGATGCTCCATGGCAGTGCTAACGCGGCCTTTATCTGCAATGACCTCCTCAGTCTCTATGTGAACTTAGAGGTCTTGAGTTTAGTGGTGTTTCTATTGGTTGCCTATCCCCGCAGCGATCGCTCCATTTGGGTGGCTTTACGTTACCTGTTTATCAGTAATACGGCAATGCTTTTTTACCTGATGGGTACAATTTTGGTTTACCAGGCCAATAATTCCTTTAGGTTTGAGGGTTTAGGAGCTGCGTCCCCAGAGGCGATCGCCCTGATTTTGCTGGCTCTTTTTACCAAGGGGGGAATTTTCCTGTCAGGGTTATGGTTGCCCCTGACAAATTCCGAATCCGAGGCGGCGGTGTCGGCTCTGATGGCAGGGGTGGTGGAAAATGTCGGTATTTTTTCCCTATTAAGGGCGGCCCAAAACCTGGAACAAATTAGCGTAGTGGTCGGCATTTTTGGTGTAGCTACGGCTTTTTTGGGACTGAGTTTCGCCATTTTTGAGCAAAATATTAAGCGGCTCTTGGCCCTGAGTACCATTTCCCAACTGGGTTGGATTTTAGTGGCTCCGGCGGTGGGTGGCATCTATGCCCTGGCCCATGGATTGGCTAAATCATCCCTATTTTTAACCGTTGGTAATGTTCCCCAACCCACCCTCCCCCATCTAAAACAACAGCCCATGGCCCGTTCCATCTACCTCCCCCTGGCGATCGCGGCCCTATCTATTGCCGGATGCCCTCTTTTGGCTGGATTTGGGGCAAAAATGTTGACCCTAGATCGGGTGCTTCTTTGGCAAGAAATCGCCTTAAACATTGCGGCAGTGGGCACGGCGATCGTCTATTCCAAGCTTATTTTCCTGCCCAGCAATAATCAAACACCCCCTGGGGAGGGTTCCCTATTATCCGGCTATGGACCGGCGATCGGGTTACTGTTATTGAGTTTATTGGCCGCCAATGGCTTATCCCTAGCCGCCTATACCCCTGAGAATCTCTTAAAAGCCTTCGTCATTCTTGGCTTCGGGGGCATCCTTTATGGTGTAGGCATTCGTCGCCTTAGGGTTCGTCTTCCCCGCCTCCTAGAGCAGTTTGATCATTTAATTGGGGCGATGAGTTTAATTTTAATGCTTCTGTTTTGGATGACCTTTGTTTTGGATGATGTGGGTCTAGGATAGTGTCCTGCCAGTCCCTAAGCTAGTTTACTACCTAACGTGAGTTCTGGATAAGAAAGGTTGAGAGCCGTAGGCTGAAATAAGCAAACAATTCAGCAACTCCCACCCCTATGTCTAGCTTAGAAGACCTTTTCTGCTCAGTCGATGACTTCTGCCAACGTTTTGAACCCCAATGGCAACAGCAACTTTTGCACAGTGGGCTACAAACCCGGAAGCGGAGCCGACAACTGTGCCTGAGCGAAATCATGACGATTGTAATTGCTTTTCACCAGCAGGGCTACCGCACGTTCAAGGACTACTACACCAAGCACGTTTGTCGCTACTGGCACAAGGCGTTCCCGGATTTGGTGAGCTATCCCCGCTTTATCAGTTGGTTGCCTTCGCTGTTATTGCCATTGTCTGCCTACCTGCGGTCTTGCTTTGGGCAATGCAGTGGGATTAGCTTCATGGACTCAACCAGCCTGAAGGTTTGCCACAATCGCCGCATCAAGCAGCACAAAGTGTTTGATTTGTTCGCCGAGCGGGGCAAGACTTCGGTGGACTGGTTCTTCGGTTTCAAACTCCATTTAGTTGTGAATGACAAAGGGGAATTGCTCAACTTTACCCTGACTCCTGGCAACACCGATGATCGGACTCCTGTCCCCAAGCTGCTGCAACGGCTCTTCGGCAAGGTATTCGCCGACAAAGGCTACGTCTCGCAAACGTTGGCAAAACAACTCTTGCAGCAGACCGGGGTGCAGTTAATCACCAAGTTTCGGCGCAATATGAAGAATCGCTTCCTCAAGCTCAATGACCGTTTGCTGTTGCGAAAGCGAGCCATTATCGAGACCATCATCGACCAGTTAAAGAACATTTCCCAGATCGAGCACTCCCGGCATCGCTCCCCGGTTAACTTCCTGGTCAACCTGGTTGGGGGATTAATTGCCTACTGCCACCAGCCGAAAAAGCCCTCGATTGCACTTGACTCAAACTTGCTCCCCTAGGCTTATCCGTAACTGACGTTAAACAAGCATGTGTAATGATATCGTCTGTCATCAGGCTTACTTCCTCTCCAAATACAAGACCATCAAGAAACGCTAAGGTAAGCTTGAAAGCATCATCTCGTCCCCAAAAATGGAGATAGCTCAAACCTATGGTGGCAACCCGAACGATTGCGGAAATTAATGAAAAAATTCTTGCGGGTCGAGCCACCGTCTGGACAATAGATGAGCTTAAGGCAAGGATTTCGGCAGGAAACTATGGCCAAGTTTTTAAGCAAGTGGATGTAATTACCACCGGTATCTTTGAACCCATGGAGGCCTCCGGGGCAATGCTCAACTTAGGGCCCACGGATCCCCCCATTAAGTTGCGACAATGTTGGTTAGAGGGTGTCCCTGCCTATACCGGCTTTGGGGCAGTGGATCTATTTTTGGGGGCTGCCCAGGCGATGGAACTGGGGGCAGAACTTGCGGAGGGGGATCAACAGCGGGAGCGGGGGGGTGGCCATGTCATCGCTGATTTGATTGCGGGTAAGGTGATTCCGGTGCGGGCGGTGGGGCAAGTGACCGACTGCTATCCCCGGGCTACCCTGGAAACCACGATCACCAAGGATACGGTGAATCAATTTTATCTCTATAATCCTCGGAACCTCTATCAGAATTTTATTGTTGGTGTCAATGGCGGCGATCGCCTCCTCCATACCTACCTCGGCCCTCTACAACCCCAACTGGGAAATGCAGTCTATGCCCATGCGGGTGCGGTATCTCCCCTGCTCAATGATCCCCATTTACGCCTCATTGGTGTGGGAACACGCATTTTTCTGGGGGGGGGGATTGGCTATATCTCCTGGGAAGGAACGCAACATTTTCCCCTGCAAAAACGCCTCGCCAACGAAACGCCCATTGGCCCGGCCGCAACCGTTGCCCTCATTGGTGATGCGAAACACATGGATGCCCATTGGGTTCGGGGCTGCTACTTCAAACACTATGGCCCTTCGCTCATGTTGGGGGTTGGCATCCCATTGCCCGTTCTGGATGAACAGGTCATTGCCCACTGTGCCATTCAAGATAATGATGTGGTTGCTCCGGTCATTGATTTTTCCATTCCCCGACGAGTTCGGCCCACCTTTGGCTTGGTCAGCTATGCACAACTCAAATCTGGAAAAATCAAAATTGAAGGCAAAACGGTGCGTACCGCCCCCCTCAGCAGTATCTACTTTGGTCGTCAAATTGCCACCCTGCTCAAGGACTGGATTCTCAAGGGAGATTTTACCCTCACGGAACCCGTTGCCCCCTTACCCAGCGATCGCCCGTTTTTGCCCCAACAAACTTGGGCGACTACGACGACATTGGAGTAACTATTGCGGAGTAATTATTTCTGGTATTTCAGGGGATAGGGAACTGGCCCTAGGTAAACTCGCTTCAATGGGGGGCATTTCCAGGGCGATCGCCCCCAAGATACCCTTACGAAAATCCTGAAGAATTTGCCGACTGGCCTGCTCTAATCGTCCATGGAATCGTTCTTCTGACAAGCGATAGACATAGGCTTCCCCATTGTCATCCCCCAATGGCACCCGGTAGCGATCGCCCAAAGCCGAGGCGTGATTGAGTTGAATCAGACAATTGACCAAAGCCGCCGCAATCAAATAATCATCGTAGGCCGCCTGGCCAATATCATCACACATGGCCAATTTTGCCGCCGCCGTTTGATCAGTGAGATTGGCCGGTAGGACTCCAGGGGTATCCAGCAGTTCCAAGGATGGGGAGACCCGCACCCACCGTAATTGCCGCGTCACTCCAGGCCGAGCTTCACTATTAACGACCCGGCGTTTGAGCAGTCGATTAATCAGGGCCGATTTCCCCACATTGGGAAAACCCAAAACTACCGCCCGCACGGGCCGAGGTGCCATGCCGCGATCGCGCCGTCGTTGATTAACGGCAATACCTGCCTGTTGGGCTGCCTTTGCCACGGCCATCACCCCTTCCCCCTTTTGGGCATTGGTAAAAAATGGCTGCTCTCCCCGCTCCTTAAACCATCGCTGCCAGGCCTGCTGCACCCCATCGGAGATGGTATCTACCCGATTTAAGATCAGCACATGCTGTTTTTGTCCGACCCACTGCTTCATTTTAGGATGGTGGCTGGCCAAAGGAATTCGGGCATCTCGCATCTCTAGCACCACATCCACATGGCGCAATTGCTGCTGAAGGGCCCGCTCTGCCTTGGCAATATGGCCGGGATACCACTGAATTAAGGGAGTTGCCATAGAAATTTTAGACACCAGACGAAAGGAGGGCCATGGAACCATCATAGGAAAAAGACCCGCCCCCATGATGAAGGCAGGTCAGATTCGAGAATAGAAGTTGGGCGTTTAAGCTCTAGGCATTGATGCTAGGAGCAACAATCGCCACTGGTTGAGACTCAGCAGAAGCCAAATCTAAGGGGAAGTTGTGAGCATTGCGCTCGTGCATCACTTCCATACCCAGGTTAGCCCGGTTGATAATGTCAGCCCAAGTATTGATTACGTTACCCTTGGCATCGACAACGGAGTGGTTGAAGTTGAAACCATTCAGGTTGAAGGCCATGGTGCTGATACCCAGGGCGGTGAACCAAATCCCAACCACGGGCCAAGCAGCTAAGAAGAAGTGCAGGGCACGGCTGTTATTGAAGCTGGCATATTGGAAAATCAAGCGACCGAAGTAACCGTGGGCAGCAACAATGTTGTAGGTTTCTTCTTCTTGACCAAATTTGTAACCGTAATTTTGAGACTCGGTTTCGGTGGTTTCCCGAATCAAGCTGGAGGTCACCAAAGAACCATGCATGGCAGAGAACAAGGCACCACCAAACACACCGGCCACACCCAATTGGTGGAAGGGATGCATGAGAATGTTGTGCTCGGCTTGGAACACCAACATGAAGTTGAAGGTACCGGAAATCCCTAGGGGCATACCGTCAGAGAAGGAACCTTGACCAATGGGGTAGATCAAGAAGACGGCGGTAGCAGCAGCCACGGGAGCGGAGTAAGCCACACAGATCCAAGGACGCATGCCCAAGCGGTAGCTGAGTTCCCATTCCCGACCCATGTAGCAGAAAACACCAATCAAGAAGTGGAAGATGACCAACTGGTAAGGGCCACCATTGTAAAGCCACTCATCCAAGGAGGCAGCTTCCCAAATGGGGTAGAAGTGCAGGCCAATGGCATTACTAGAGGGCACCACCGCACCGGTGATGATGTTGTTGCCATAGATTAAGGAACCGGCAACTGGCTCACGAATCCCATCAATGTCGACAGGGGGGGCAGCAATAAAGGCAATCACGAAGCAAGCGGTGGCAGCCAGTAGGGTCGGGATCATCAAAACACCGAACCAGCCAATGTAAAGGCGGTTGTTGGTGCTGGTGACCCAGCTACAAAACTGTTCCCACAGATTCAGGCTTTCGCGACGTTGTAAAACGGTCGTCATAGTATAAGTCCTGTTGAAACAAATAGAACAACATTAAAAAAATGAACATTCAAGTTTCCTCGATCCCGGAAAACCTAGGGACTAGGTAGACCTGAGAATGAGGTGATTTGAATGTAAACTTATGTTAACTTGATTTCAGGGATATGTAAAGGGATGTGTCGAACTTTTATAAAATGTTAAGGATCATCCCAAAGAATCGATCGATCCCTGAGAGAATGGGAATGGCCCAGTCAGGATAGTTGAGTCGCTGTCGTCGGGCAATGTATCTAAATTTTCTAGGGTAATTATGAAACGTTTTATCAGAATGGTATCGGGACTCCTGCTCTGTCTCACCTTGCTGTTGACCAGCTGCAGCAATCTTCCCACCGGCTTAAGTGGCGATTTTCGCCAGGACACGTTAACCCTAATTGGCAGTTTACGGGAGGCGATCGCCCTACCGGAGGATGATGCCAACAAGAAGGTTGCCCAGGCCGATGCCCGGAAAAAGCTGAATGATTTCTTTGCCCTCTATCGTCGGGATGAATCCCTGCGGAGCCTAGCGTCCTTTACCACCATGCAAACCGCCCTCAATTCCTTGGCGGGCCATTACAGTTCCTATCCCAATCGCCCCCTACCCACCAAGTTAAAGAATCGCCTAGAACAGGAATTCAAGCAGGTGGAGTTGGCTCTGGATAGGGAATCACGGTCTTAGGGGCTTTCATCCTAGGGGACTCGCAGGGGAACCATGGGGCGATCGCCTTTGTAAGGTAAAGTCTACTTCTAAGAATTACAAGGGCTTAAAATCCGGTATCGGGGGAGACCGCAGGTTAGGTGCGGGTTGTCCAGGGGCCCCAAATCGCAAAGGTCATGCCCGGATGGTAAATATTCACAAACATCGTTTGTCCATCCGCTGAAAAACAAACCCCCGCAAATTCCTGGCTGTTGAGGGCATTTAAGGCAAAAGTGTACATCCGACCCTGGGGGGTTACGCCCACCAAGCGATTGATCTCATCTTCGCCATCCTCACAGCAGATTAAATCCCCAAAGGGAGCCATGACAATATTGTCTGGGTAGTTTAATACCCCTTTGTCGGGGGATTCCACAAATAGCTCTAGGGTACCCCCCTGATCCGCCGTTGCACCGGGCCGGTATCGCCAAATTTGCCCTAGACGCTTGGTGCCGCCACTGGTGGCCGTAAAGTAAAATTCACCTTTGCTATAGCAGATACCTTCGCCTCGGGTAAAGAGGGCGGCTCCCTTGTTAAACCCTTGGAATCGCACCGTATCGTCGGCGGGATCTGGCTCAGGAATATCCACCCATTCCACGTCAAAGGAACGACCCACGGGAAAATTCAGGCGGGTATTGATTTTAGGGGCCGATTTAATTTTCAGGGCTTGGAGCGTTCCCCCCGCCGGCAAATCCCCCGGTTTGTTGGGAATAAACCGATAAAATAAGCCATCCCCACGATCTTCAGTTTGATAAATAATATTGGTTTGTGGATCTACGGCGATCGCCTCGTGTTGAAAACGCCCCATGGCCTTGAGGGGAATGGGAGTCACTAATCCCCGCGCCGCGATCGGCACCTCAAAGTTATAACCATGGCGTTTTTGTACCGGGCCATGGCGACCGGGATTTTCCGGAGTGGAGACATTTTCTTCACAGCTAATCCAGGTCTTCCAGGGCGTGGAGCCACCGGCGCAGTTTCGATAGGTTCCGGCCAAAGTAGAACAATCTTGGATTAATTGGCGATCCTTACTGACCACTAGAGTGGTGGTGCCGCCGGGACAGAGGGGATCATACTTTTGGTCGGGACGGGCCTGAACCGGTCGAAATCCACTGGGTAGGCCTGGATAGACTTCATGGTTACGGACTAAAATTGTGGTGCCATTGGCCCCTGGAAAACTGGCCATGCCATCATGTAAGGAGGGGACACGATAGCCATCACTCATGGGATCCCCCAACTTAGAAAAGACCCGATACTGAAAGCCGGGGGGTAAATCTAAAATGCCTTGGGGATCCTTAACTAGGGATCCGAATCCCTTTGTTTGAACAGATTGTCCTTGGGCCGCCCGCTGATAAAGGAGTTGCAAGCCTTGGGGAAGCAAGAGTGCCCCTGTCCCCATTGCAGCCATAGTCAGAAAATGACGACGTGATACAGCCATAGGCTAGTCCTTATCAACAACTGAATCAGGAACGCTTCAACATTGGCAGACACGCTGTCCCCTGCAAATGTCCCAGAATCCTAACAACCTAACAAAGCGTAACAAGTTTTGGTTCCTTTGGCCAGGGATTTTGCCCTTGGGATTCCCCAATCCCTAGCCGACCCCTATAATAGATGGGCAGACCTAGAATTCCTGTCTAAACTGACCCTCTCAGACGGTTTAGTTCGGTATATGTTTCTAGTTGCCCACCCATGCCTAAATCGCTAGGGTGACAATTTAGAGTCTAGCCTTTTAGGGTCTATACTATGCCTGCGAATTGCCAATAACGCCTAGACATATTTCTCGAAATATTACTAAAATTCACAATCGTTTCGTCTGTCATTGCTATGCACAATCAAAATTCCCCCTCCGGCCATCAGTCTCTCCCCGCCGACAGCGGTTTTTCTGGGTATCCATGGTTGGTGGAGGAACGAGATGCCTGTGGGGTTGGTTTTGTTGCCCATCGCGAGGGAAAGGCCAGTCATAGCATTGTGGAGCAGGCCCTCCAGGGATTAACCTGTCTGGAGCATCGGGGTGGTTGTAGTGCCGACAGAGATTCGGGAGATGGCGCAGGTTTGATGACCGCTGTTCCCTGGCAATTACTACCAGAATATGGCATTCCCCGGCAAAATATTGGGGTAGCCATGGTCTTTTTACCCCAGGGCGGGGCGACGGCGATCGCCAAAAAAATAATTGAGGAGTCCCTGGGTAGCTCGGATCTAAAGTTCTTGGGGTGGCGGCAGGTTCCGGTCAACCCCGATGTCCTCGGCCCCCAAGCTCGGCAAAACCAACCCCAGATTGAGCAGTTATTTGTTGCCTCTAGTACCCTGAATGGGGATGCCCTAGAGCGGCAACTCTACCTGGCTCGGAAGCGGATGGAGCAGGCGATTAATGCCACCAAGGCAGCATGGTGTAAAGATTTTTATGTTTGTTCGTTTTCTAACCGGACAATTGTTTATAAGGGGATGGTTCGCTCCGTCGTCCTGAAGGATTTTTATCTAGATCTACAAAATCCAGACTATATCAGTGTGTTTGCGGTGTATCACCGTCGCTTTAGCACCAACACCATGCCCAAATGGCCCCTCGCCCAACCCATGCGCTTTTTGGGCCACAATGGTGAAATCAATACCCTTTTGGGGAATATTAACTGGATGCGGGCCCGCCAAGCCCAGTTGGCCCATCCCGTCTGGTCAGATACTTTTGGGGAATTGCTGCCCATTGTCAATGCAAAAAATAGTGATTCCGCCAATTTGGACAATGCCCTAGAACTTTTGGTGCAGTCCGGTCGCCAACCCCTGCAAGGGATGATGATGCTGGTACCAGAGGCCTATCAAAATCAACCGGATTTGGTAGAGCATCCAGAAATCGTCGATTTTTATGAGTTTTATAGCGGACTCCAGGAAGCCTGGGATGGCCCGGCCCTGATTGTCTTTAGTGATGGCCATGTGGTGGGGGCAACCCTTGATCGCAACGGTCTACGCCCCGCCCGCTATACCATTACCCAGGATGGTCTGGTGATTGTGGGTTCCGAAGCCGGAGTCATTCCCGTCGAAGAGGCCAATGTCCTAGAGAAAGGCCGCCTCGGCCCGGGGCAAATGATCGCGGTGGATCTACAAAACCATGAGCTACTCACCAACTGGCAAATTAAACAACGGGTGGCTGCCCACGCCCCCTATGGTGAATGGCTAAAAACCTACCGCCAAGACATCGAACCCCAAGCCTACCAGGAAGATTTGGCGATCGCCCCCCCCGACTATCTCCAGCAGCAGATGGCCTTTGGCTACGGGGCCGAGGACGTGGAAATGGTGATCGAAGCCATGGCCAAGGATGGTAAGGAACCCACTTTTTGTATGGGGGATGACATTCCCCTAGCGGTGCTATCGGAGCGGCCCCACCTGCTCTATAACTACTTTAAGCAGCGGTTTGCCCAGGTCACGAATCCGCCCATTGACCCCCTGCGGGAAAAACTGGTGATGTCCTTAGTGACCCGACTGGGGGCCCGGGGGAATCTTTTAGACGAGCAAGGGAGTTTTGCCCGATTGCTCCAACTCAATTCCCCATTGATCAATGAAGCAGAATTAACCCAAATTATGGAGTCGGACTTTGGGCCGGTGCGGCTCTCCACCCAGTACCCCTTAGCGGCTGGGCCCACCGGTCTCGAAAAAGCCGTCGGGAATCTCTGTCAGCAGGCCATTGCGGCCGTTCGCCAGGGAGCAGAAATTCTAGTCCTGAGCGATCGCCATGACGGGGCAGGGACATTGCACTACCTGGATGCCGAAACCACCTTTATTCCCCCTCTTTTAGCCGTGGGCGCGGTTCACCATAGCTTGATTAGCCAAGGGATTCGCCGTCAAGTCTCCCTAGTGGTAGAAACGGCCCAGTGCTGGAGTACCCACCATTTTGCCTGCTTGATTGGCTATGGGGCCGGCGCGATTTGTCCCTACCTAACCTGGGAAACCATTCGCCAGTGGTGGCACAGCGATCGCACCCAGAATCTTTTTTCCAAGGGTAAGTTAGCCCCAATGGATCTGCAACGGGTTCAGGCCAACTACCGTAAATCCATTGAAGATGGCCTGTTGAAGATTCTCTCAAAGATGGGAATTTCCCTGGTTGCCAGTTATCGCGGGGCGCAAATTTTTGAGGCCATCGGGATTGGTTCCGATCTGTTGCAGTTAGGTTTCATTGGTACCACGTCACGGGTGGGGGGCCTAAGCATTACGGATCTGGCCCAGGAAACGGTAACGTTCCACAGCAAGGCCTTCCCGGAAATGACCAGTAAAAAGCTGAAAAACTATGGTTTTGTCCAGTTCCGGCCCGGGGGTGAATACCACATGAATAACCCGGAGATGGCCAAGGCTCTCCACAAAGCTGTTGCAGATAAAAACTATGATCACTACGAGGTCTACCGCCAGCAGCTTACCACCCGGATTCCCACGGCCCTGCGGGATTTGCTGGAGTTCCAGAGCGATCGCCCGTCCATTGATTTAGACCAGGTGGAGCCGGCCAGCGAGATTGCAAAACGCTTCTGCACCGGTGGCATGTCTCTGGGTGCCTTGTCCCGGGAAGCCCATGAAGTTCTGGCGATCGCCATGAATCGGTTGGGAGCCAAATCCAACTCTGGGGAAGGGGGCGAGGATCCGGTGCGGTTTGAAATCCTTGAGGATGTGGACAAGGATGGCCATTCTCCCCAACTGCCCCACCTCAATGGCCTCCGCAATGGAGACACCGCCAATTCTGCGATCAAACAGGTGGCCTCGGGCCGATTTGGGGTGACACCGGAATATTTAAGCCATGGCAAGCAAATTGAGATCAAAATGGCCCAGGGGGCCAAGCCAGGGGAAGGGGGCCAATTACCGGGGCCAAAGGTCAGCCCCTATATTGCCATGCTGCGCCGTTCTAAGCCCGGTGTGCCCTTGATTTCACCCCCACCCCACCATGACATTTACTCCATTGAGGATCTAGCCCAACTTATTTTTGATCTGCATCAGATCAATCCCCAGGCCAAGGTTTCCGTAAAATTGGTGGCGGAAATTGGCATTGGTACGATCGCCGCTGGGGTGGCCAAGGCAAATGCCGATGTGATCCAGATTTCTGGCCATGACGGTGGCACGGGAGCGTCGCCCCTCAGTTCCATTAAGCATGCCGGTAGTCCCTGGGAATTGGGATTAACCGAAGTCCATCGGGTGCTGCTGGAAAACCAACTGCGGGATCGGGTGACCCTGCGGGTTGATGGTGGTCTTAAGTGCGGCTGGGATGTGATCATGGGGGCCCTGATGGGGGCCGAAGAATTTGGCTTTGGCTCGGCGGCCATGATTGCCGAAGGCTGTATTATGGCGCGGATTTGCCATACCAATAACTGCCCCGTGGGGGTAGCTACCCAAAAAGAAGAGCTACGGAAGCGGTTCCCTGGCATTCCTGACCATGTGGTGAATTTCTTCCTCTTTATTGCCGAAGAGGTGCGTTCCATTCTGGCGAAGCTGGGCTATAGCAGTCTCAATGAGATCATTGGCCGTTCGGATATTCTTACTCCACGCGCCGATGTTCACCTCCAGAAAACCCAATCCCTAAATTTGGATTGCCTGACCCAACTGCCCGATACCCGCAGCGATCGCCAGTGGCTTGTCCATGAAGCGGTGCATAGCAATGGTGACGTTCTCGACGATCGCATCTTGGCGGAAGCTGATGTTCAAACGGCAATCTGTGAACAACAAACCGTGGAAGCCACCTATGGGATTGTGAATACCGATCGCACCGTGGGGGCCCGAATTGCTGGGGCGATCGCCCGCAAGTACGGTAATACAGGCTTTGAAGGACAGTTGACCCTTAACTTTGAGGGCAGTGCCGGTCAGAGCTTTGGTGCCTTTAACTTACCAGGGATGATCCTCAAGCTGGTGGGCGAGGCCAACGACTACGTGGGCAAGGGAATGCACGGCGGTGAACTGATTATTACCCCCAAACCTGACGCTCCCTATGCTGCTGCCGATAACGTGATTATTGGTAACACCTGTCTTTATGGAGCGACCGGCGGCGTTCTCTATGCCAATGGCCGGGCTGGAGAGCGGTTTGCCGTCCGCAATTCCAAGGGTACTGCGGTGGTCGAAGGAACTGGCGATCACTGTTGTGAATACATGACCGGCGGTGTGGTGGTGGTTCTGGGAACAACGGGCCGCAATGTCGGGGCCGGCATGACCGGGGGGTTAGCCTACATCTTAGATGAAACCCACACCTTCCCCGCTAAGGTCAACCCAGAGATCGTTAAACTCCAGCGGGTCGTTTCGCCAGCGGGCCAAACCCAGCTACGGAACTTGATCCAAGCCCACAGCGATCGCACCGGTAGCCCCCGTGCCCAGGAGATTCTCAGCCAGTGGGACACCTATCTACCCCAATTTTGGCAGGTGGTTCCCCCCTCCGAAGCCGATAGCCCGGAAGCCAATCCAGAGATGCTCTCCCAGGCTGAGACAGCAACGGATAAGGTGTTAACCCCGGTACAGTAAACCCGTGCAAATGGGTGAATTCAATTTGTAGATTCAATTAGTAGATTGTTTTAGGGGCTGGAGGGTCACGATGTCTGTTTCTTCGCCTCTCTACGAGGGCAAGGCCAAAAAAATCTACGCCAGTGAGGATGCCGACATTCTTATTGCCCACTTTAAGGATGATGCCACGGCCTTTAATGCCCAAAAACGCGGCTCCATCAAGGCCAAGGGGGAAATGAACTGCACGATCGCCAGCCATTTATTTCGCTACCTTGGCCAACAGGGCATTCCCAGCCATTTTATTGATCAACCGGCCCCCAACCAAATGCGGATCCAGGCGGTGGAGATTATCCCCCTAGAAGTCGTTGTCCGTAATCGCGCCGCCGGGAGTCTTTGCCGTCAGACAGGTTTGCCCCTAGGCATGGAGCTATCACCACCCCTGGTGGAGTTTTATCTCAAAAATGATGAACTGGGGGATCCCCTGCTTACAGGCGATCGCCTCAACCTCCTCAATTTAGCCAGTCCCGATGAAATTCAAACCCTGAGAACCCTGGCCCTAGAGATTAACCAGCACCTCATTGAGTTTTTTAATCACTGCGCCATTACCCTGGTGGATTTTAAGTTAGAATTTGGCCGCGATCGCCAGGGCACAATTTTGCTCGCTGATGAGATCAGCCCCGATACCTGCCGCCTTTGGAATCAACAGGAAACGGATCCCGATCGACGGATTATGGATAAAGATCGCTTTCGCCAAGATCTAGGGGATGTAGAAACGGCCTATGCCCAAGTCATGGAGCGAGTCTTGAAAAACCAGGAATTTAGCAAAGGAACTGCTTAATGGTTGCCCCGTCCCCTGCGTCCGCCGCCGAGATTGCCGCCGAGGGCCTCAAGCCCGAAGAATATACAGAAATTGTCCGGCGGTTGGGTCGCCATCCCAATCGGGCCGAATTGGGCATGTTTGGGGTGATGTGGTCAGAGCATTGCTGTTATAAAAACTCCCGACCCCTCCTGAAGCAGTTTCCCACCCAAGGCAAACGGGTACTGGTGGGCCCGGGGGAAAATGCTGGGGTTGTGGACTTAGGGGATGGGCTGCGGTTAGCCTTCAAGATTGAGTCCCATAATCACCCCTCGGCGATCGAGCCATTTCAGGGGGCCGCCACCGGTGTCGGTGGTATTTTGCGGGATATTTTCACCATGGGGGCCCGGCCCATCGCCCTCCTCAATGCCCTGCGGTTTGGTAGTTTAAGGGATGCCAAAACCCGCCAACTCTTCCAGGGCGTAGTCGCAGGCATTAGCCACTATGGCAACTGTGTCGGTGTACCCACCATTGGCGGGGATGTTTACTTTGAGCCAGCCTATGGTGGCAATCCCCTCGTGAATGTGATGGCCCTAGGTTTAATGGAAACCGCTGAAATTGTCAAATCCGGTGCCGCTGGGGTGGGGAATCCCGTATTGTATGTGGGATCAACCACCGGTCGGGATGGCATGGGGGGAGCCAGTTTTGCCAGTGCCGAACTCAGCGATGCCTCCATGGACGATCGCCCGGCGGTGCAAGTGGGGGATCCCTTCCTCGAAAAATCCCTCATTGAAGCGTGCCTAGAGGCCTTTCAAACCGGGGCAGTCATTGCCGCCCAGGACATGGGGGCAGCGGGCCTCACCTGCTCCACTGCCGAGATGGCAGCAAAGGGGGGGGTGGGGATTGAACTGAATTTAGATCGGGTTCCAGTACGGGAAACGGGGATGGTACCCTACGAATATTTGCTATCTGAATCCCAGGAACGGATGCTATTTGTAGTGGAACAGGGACGAGAGGATGAACTCATTGAGATTTTCCAGCGGTGGGGGCTTCAGGGGGTCGTTGCCGGCCAAGTCATTGCCGACCCCATTGTGAGAATTTTCTTCCAAGGGGCGATCGCCGCTGAAATTCCAGCCACGGCCTTAGCCGATGACACACCGCTCTATGAACGGCAAAAAATGACCACCCTGCCTGACTATATCCAAGACGCCTGGGCCTGGTCAGAGGCCGACCTGCCTCCCACATCGGTAACAGGTCTGACGGGAGAAAACCCCCAGGATTGGAATCAGGTCTTGATGGCATTGCTTGCCTGTCCCACCATTGCCTCTAAGTCCTGGGTCTATCGCCAATACGATCACCAGGTTCAAAATAATACCCTGATTTTCCCTGGCGGGGCAGATGCTGGGGTGATTCGCTTGCGGCCCCTACCTGGCCAAGCCTGTGACCATGGGTCTAGTCAAAAGGGCGTTCATCAAAAAGGAGTCGCCGCCACCGTTGATTGCAATGGCCGCCACGTTTACCTCCATCCCTACGAAGGGGCTAAAGGGGCAGTGGCAGAAGCGGCCCGGAATTTAACCTGTGTGGGGGCCCTGCCCTTGGCGGTGACAGACAATCTCAACTTTGGCAGCCCGGAAACACCAGTGGGCTATTGGCAGTTAGCCGAGGCTTGCCGGGGCCTAGCAGAAGCCTGCCAGAGCTTGGGTACTCCAGTCACGGGGGGTAACGTCTCCCTCTACAATGAAACCCTGGATTCCCAAGGCACACCCCAGGCTATTTACCCAACTCCCGTAGTGGGAATGGTGGGCCTCATTGAAGATTTGCAGCGGGTGGTGGGTCAAGGTTGGCAACATCAAGGGGATGCCATTTATCTCCTGGGCCTTCCCCCCTCCCTAGAGGTAGATTCACGGGTGAGTCTGGGGGGGTCTGAATATTTAGCGACGATTCATGGCCAGGTTGCTGGTCAGCCCCCCCAGGTTGATTTGGACTTAGAGCAGCGGGTTCAGGAGGTCTGCCGCCATGGTATTAGCCAAGGCTGGATTTGTTCTGCCCACGATAGTTCCGAGGGAGGCCTTGCCGTTGCCCTAGCTGAGGCCTGTATCAGTGGCGATCGCGGCGCGGCGATTACCTTACCCCTAGAAAGCACGATGGTTGGACGCTGGGATCGACTTCTATTTGGTGAGGGGGGGGCGCGAATTATTGTCTCCGTCGCCCTAGAGCATCAACCCACCTGGCAAGCTTATTTAAGGGAATCCCTGAAGGATTATGGGGTGTATTTAGGCCAGGTACAAAACCAGGGTGGAGAGCTTCTCCTTACAACCAATGATAATTTGGCCTTAATCAAGGTTAGGATAGAAGATATTAAAGCCCTTTGGCAAAATGCCCTAGTTAATTATTTTCACTAGAGGTTTAGTGTCATCATTTTGATCACATTTTGATTAAATTAGTCACGGTTTTAGCTGAAGACATAGAGTGGGGGCGACGAGAAATCGTCGATATAAATGATAAGTATGGAATTTATGAGTCTTTCCGAATTTGTATCAATGATGCTATGAGCATTATTTCATGAGTATTAATGTCTAAATTGTCTAAGCTGTAATAGTGTCTTTGCGGTAAAAATTCATGGCTCCATTCTCAATTGCTCGATCGGATAAGCCAGAAGAGGCCTGTGGGGTTTTTGGGGTCTTTGCGCCAACCGCAGAGGTCGCTCGTTTAACCTATTTTGGTCTCTATGCCCTGCAACATCGGGGTCAAGAATCTGCTGGTATTGCCACCTTTGAAGGGCAACAGGTTCATCTCCATAAGGACATGGGCCTCGTTTCCCAAGTTTTTGATCAAGATATTCTTGATAGTTTGGTGGGTGAGAGTGCCATTGGTCATACCCGCTACTCAACAACCGGGGGCAGTCGCATCGTCAATGCCCAACCCGTCGTTGTGGATACCCGTTTGGGGCCCCTAGCTTTAGCCCACAATGGGAATTTAGTGAATACCCCCCAATTACGTCGCCAAGTATTGGAATGCCTAACCCCTGAAGCCCATTTAATCAGCACAACGGATTCGGAACTCATTGCCTGGTCAATTGCCCAGTCCCTAGAAAACCATTCGACCTGGCAAGAAGCAGCCATGGCAGCGGCCCAACAGTGGCAAGGGGCCTTCAGTTTAGTGATTGGTACCCCCGATGGGTTAATAGGCCTACGGGATAGCCATGGCATTCGTCCCCTAGTGATTGGTGTTCTCCATGACCCAGACAGCGATCGCTGCAACTATGTATTAGCCTCGGAAACCTGTGCCCTAGATATTATTGGGGCTGCTTATCTGCGGGATGTGGAACCCGGCGAATTGGTTTGGATCAGTGAAAACCACCTAGAAAGCCACCACTGGAGTGTCCCCGATCGCAAGCTGTGCATTTTTGAGATGATTTATTTTGCCCGCCCCGATAGCCTCATGCATGGGGAAAGCCTCTACAGTTATCGTCAACGATTGGGCCAGCAACTTGGGCAAGAGTCCCCAGCGGATGTGGATCTAGTAATTGCGGTTCCCGACTCTGGGGTGCCTGCGGCCATCGGTTATTCCCAGTCCACCGGAATTCCCTATGCCGAAGGCCTCATTAAAAATCGCTACGTGGGTCGTACCTTCATTCAACCCACCCAATCCATGCGGGAATCGGGAATTCGGATGAAACTCAATCCCCTGCGGGATGTCCTAGAAGGTCAGCGCATTGTCATTGTCGATGATTCCATTGTGCGGGGAACCACCAGCCGGAAAATTGTCAGGGCCTTACGGGATGCCGGGGCCCGGGAAGTCCATATGCGGATATCCTCTCCACCAGTGACCCATCCCTGTTTCTACGGCATTGATACGGATAGTCAGGATCAGCTGATTGCTGCCACCAAGACAGTGCGTGACATTGCTGAGCAAATTGGGGTTGAGTCCCTGAGTTATTTAACCTGGCAGGGGATGATTCGTGCTACCCAAGACAGTGGCGATCGCTTCTGTTCTGCCTGCTTTACGGGTGAATATCCGATTCAAATCCCCGATCCGGTGAAGCGGGAAAAGTTACTCCTGGAAAAAATTAGTTGACCCCAACTTAGATTTGTTTTCAGTTCTTGAACCTGCGATCGCCCCAATGGTATCGATATGATTTAATCAAACACTCTTTACCGTCAAATAATTATGGCGATTATTACTGATTTAGCTCAACTGTATGAAACCGATACCATGGAGTGGTTAGAAGCCACAATTAACCTCCTCAAAAATCGTCAATTTGAAATCCTAGACCTCGAAAATCTAATTGAGGAATTAGAAGATTTGGGGAACGAAAAACATCATAGGGTTGAAAGTTTATTAGAGCAAATTATCCGCCATTTATTATTGATAGAATTCTGGGATATGGAACGGGATCATAATATCAATCATTGGCGATCGGAAGTTATTGGTTTCAGAACCCAGCTTAGAAGAAGACTAACGGCAAATTTACGCAATCATCTGAAACAACATATTGATTCCATTTATCAGGATGCTTTTAAGTATGTGAAAGCTAAAACTGGCTTTAATATAGAGTTTCCAGAGAATTGCCCCTACACCCTTGACCAACTATTCGATACGGATTGGTTTCCTGAAATCTTCCCTTAGTTCAATCCGCATAAAAAACTACGTAATGCACCTCTAGCTGGCTACATGTCACCTTATATACCTGTCAAAAGCTTACTCTAGCTACGGTAAGTTAGGACTTTTATTTTCCTCTTTATAATGTGACGTGCGCCCACATGACCATGTTGTGATCAAAGGTGCCGGAAGACCAAGTAAAGCATTAACGCAACGATCATGATTGATATTACTCTGGTTAATCAAAGCAATCAAGGGAGATGCATCGCAAAAAATCACTACCCTAATCCCGATGGTCTATAATTTTCAACCAAAAGGTCAGTGAATGCTTGTTTTGTATGTGCGGAAAGATTTGAAGGCTGGAACTGAACTCGACCTGCCCTACCTTTTAGGGCTTGATCTAAGGTCGTCCCGTTCTGAGGTTTTGAACTCTCATTAGGTAGTACTGTTAACCTTACACGCTGTCCGAACAGTTCAAGCGCGTGACGAAGAATTTCATCCCAGGTTCCTTCAAAAGAAGGCTACTCCATCAGACAACCTCCAAGCCATATTTTGAATAATGACAGGATTTCTACTGCCAGACACTAGCCTCAGACACACTCAAACAACAATGCCAACGGTAAGCTTGTAAGTACTATCGCCACAAGAGACTAGAGGGCTAACAGTGTCCACACCTGCAGCAAATAGACTCTATATCATCACCATACACCTTTCGGCAATCGGTGTGCATGGGCGTAGCCTGTTAAGTAGGTAGACCTAAGTATTCAGCATGCAGATCGGGACACAGGAAGGCTTTCAGCAATTTAGGACTACATTTAATTAGGTTCACTGACTTAGTATCCCCAAGGAACAAGAGTATCAGACTACTCTCTGATGTAGTTAACCTTAATTAAGGGGGTAAATCCGGCATCTATCAGAGTCCTTCTCCACTCTACAAGTTTCATATGGAGAATAATAGAATTAATATCTGAAAGTTTTTCAATTACCGTCTGTCGTTTTAGAATCATCCATAAGCATATTCCGTTTATTTCTACCGGTTCTTTATTTATCATGATACAATCAGCATTATTTTGAAGTATCTTAACGGTATTTATGGCTTGATCAATAACGTATGCCAATTTTTGTGGAGTACCCTTTTTCACAAAATATAAAACGCCATCCTTGTACAAATCCATCTTTTCGACTCTGTAACGTCCATCTAAGCTTTGCAAGTCTCTGTCGTAGTTTAGATATCCATCATTTTCACGCTCTTGGTTAAACCGAGCCTCATCAATCCCAGAGTTCACATCAAAAGCAGAATTGTAATCAAGTTTGATTTCATCAACTTTTTCCTCCAAAAATTCCACATACGATTGATTGAACTTATGCCAAACTCCGTCAATAAGGCAATAACGCTCGTCTTCTTTAATAAAATCTAGATAAAATTTGAGGGGCTTTGTATGATCACGTCCATATTCATTGTGGACTTTCACTTTTAAGTTATTTATTTCCTCTTGAATATTTATTCTGTGATTCCTCAAGAAGGCAACTAAAGATTCCAAATTCAGTTCATCCAGACGAACGGCTTCGTCACTTTTCCCCTTCAAATAAAGACTGTACTCATAGCTATCTGCAAAAATAAAATCCACTCCAGACATCGTAAATTCTTCTACGTTTATGCCTGAATCATTTTGAGTTCTTAAAATTGCCCTAGCCAAAGTTTTGTCCAGACGTTGAATTATACGACCATCTTTTACAATATCAACTTTTGGCAGTTTCACTCTAATTGGTTGACTGAGAACATCTTCTATTTCATTTATGACAGTTGGAATTTCTAAAGGTTGTTTTGCTATATTAAGATGCACGGACTTTCCGAAGCTAACCATTTTTCCCCATCTAGCTGAATCGATGGTTTTACCCTTTATATAGTGCATTGACTCTCCACTGTCGAACATTACTTGACTACCTTGCTGATATGTGGTAATCATTTTGCTTTTTGCGCTTTTATAATATTTTGAGTTTTTGATTTTGAGGTCATTTTCATCAATTATTCTTTCTGCCAAATTCAATCCAAACTCTGAATCACAAAATTGACTTAAGTAGAAATGTGCTTTACCTAGACTAATAGCATAACAAATTTCACTTCCTGAAATAAGAAGGACTCCAAAATGCATTAGATTCTTGGGCGTTTCTACATCTCCTAAAAACTCCTGATATGTTTCAACCCACCAAATTTCGATTTCATCAGGTTCACTAGAAAAGAAGAATTTCATTTGAAAACCTTCTACTTCTTGCTCACCTATCTGTTCTAGACCTGACAATCTCAGTTTTGCGATCAAATCCTCTTCTTGATCTTTGGGAATTCTATAAAGATTATATTTAGGCATAGTTTGAAGTAAATAACATATTGCAAGAGTACTAAAAAATGAACCTTAACAGCTGCACTTCAACCTCTAGTCACCTCAATTTCACTCTAAAAGTCAAGTAATCCTTAAGTAGCCGCCACTTGTGGAAAGCAATGCGGGCTAACTATAGCCGTCACACGTAGATTATGAACACGATTGAGAATAGAAGTATTGTCCTACAAGGATTTCAAAGATACATTCGTTCATAAATAATTTCGGACGGCTATATATTATTTATAGACCGCATCTGCATGCTAAAGCCCCTCAGCAGAACGTTGTCAAGCAATGGTGGTCTAACTCTGATATTATCGCTCTTCGATAATTTTAGAGAACATCAACGATTTACCATCGTTTCAGGCAACGAGGCATCAAGCTTTTAAGGAAGTTTAACAAAAGAGCGTTAGTATGCGCTTGCCCTGGTTGTTCGTTCTGTCTAGGGGATATCCTATTGAAGTTCGCCGGTAATACCTCTAGAATAAGCTAGACTCCTCCTAACGGATGGGGTTTTAAGCCCAAATTCCCGATCAACGCAAACCTCCACCCCAACAGCGATCTATGCCAACTCTTGAGACTCGCACCGAACCCATGATTATCAACATGGGGCCCCACCATCCGTCCATGCACGGTGTGTTGCGGTTAATGGTGACCTTAGACGGTGAAGATGTCCTTGACTGTGAGCCAGTGATTGGCTATCTGCACCGAGGGATGGAAAAAATTGCCGAGAACCGCACCAATATTATGTTTATTCCCTACGTGAGTCGTTGGGATTATGCTGCGGGAATGTTTAATGAGGCCGTGACAGTCAATGCTCCCGAAAAACTGGCGAATATCGCTGTACCAAAGCGGGCCAGTTACATCCGGGTGATCATGCTGGAGTTGAACCGCATTGCCAACCACCTGCTGTGGCTGGGGCCCTTCTTGGCCGACGTGGGGGCCCAAACCCCCTTCTTCTATATCTTCCGAGAACGGGAACTGATCTACGATTTATTTGAAGCCGTCACCGGAATGCGATTCATCAATAATAACTACTTCCGCATGGGTGGGGTGGCCGTTGATTTAACCTATGGCTGGGTGAGTAAGTGCCAGGATTTTTGCGACTACTTTCTGCCTAAGGTGGATGAATACGAGCGGCTAATTACGAATAATCCTATTTTTATCCGCCGTCTGGAAGGGGTCGGCACGATTACCCGGGAAGAAGCGATCAACTGGGGACTGTCTGGGCCAATGCTGCGCGGCTCTGGCGTGAACTGGGATCTGCGCAAGGTAGATCACTACGAATGTTACGACGACTTTGATTGGGACGTACAAACTGAAACGGCTGGAGATTGCATTGCCCGCTATCTGGTGCGAATTCGGGAGATGCGTGAATCAGTGAAGATCATTTACCAAGCTCTCAAAGGGTTACCCGGCGGCCCCTACGAAAACCTAGAGGCCCAACGGATGCTAGAAGGGGCAAAATCCAAGTGGAATGACTTTGAATATCAATTTCTTGGCAAAAAAATTGCCCCGACCTTCAAGATTCCCAAGGGGGAACACTACGTCCGGGTAGAATCCGGCAAGGGAGAACTGGGCATTTATCTGATTGGAGATGATAATGTCTTTCCTTGGCGGTGGAAGATCCGCGCCCCAGATTTTAATAATCTGCAAATCTTACCCAAGCTACTAAAGGGGATGAAGGTGGCAGATATTGTCGCTATTCTTGGCAGTATCGATGTGATTATGGGATCCGTCGATCGCTAGAATTCTCCTAGAACTCCTAAAGTTTCCAGTACTTCAGGGCTGCCTGGGCCAGGGTCATGACTCCCACGGTAATAGCCTGCTCATCAACCTCAAATTGGGGATGGTGCAGGGGATAGTTGGGGCGATCGCTGAAGCCCACCCCTAGACGAAACATAGCCCCCGGTGCATGTTCAAGGTACAGAGAGAAATCTTCTGCCCCCAAGGACGGTTCCGGCAGAATCTGTACTGCTTCCGGCCCCAACATATCCGTTGCCGCATCTGCCAACAATTGGGATAAAAAGGGACTGTTTTGCACTGACGGTACCCCTGGTCGATAGGTCAATTTGTAGGTAGCCCCATAGGATGCACAGACATTAGCAACAATTTGTTCAATCCAATCGGGTAATTGCTCTCGTGTTTCTGGATGGAGCGATCGCACCGTTCCCTGGAGTTGCACCTGATCGGCAATCACATTCGCTGCCCGACCACCACTAATTTTGCCAATGGTCAGTACCACTGGCCGTAAGGGGTTTTGGGTACGACTAATCGCCTGCTGCAAGGTTGTAATCACCTGGGCCGCAATCCAAATCGCATCGATGGCTTCGTGGGGTCGGGCCCCATGCCCCGATTCGCCAATAATAATTAACTCAATATCATCCGCCGCCGCCGTCAGGGCCCCATAACGCACTGCAATCTGCCCTGCCGGAATACTAGGGAAGACATGTAGGGATAGAATCGCACTCACATCCGCCATGATCCCATCCTGAATCATCCACCGAGCACCCTGGGCAATTTCTTCTGCAGGCTGGAAAATAAAACGCAATTTCCCCGATACATGCTCCTGTAACTCAGCCAAAATCATCGCCGTTCCTAGGCCAACGGTTGTATGGACATCATGGCCGCAGGCATGCATGATCCCCGGATGCTTGGAAGCAAACTCTGCTCCGGTACGTTCCTGGATCGGCAGAGCATCCATGTCAGTGCGAATCGCCAGGCATCTCTGATCTCCGCCCTTCCCAGGTAAATCAGCGACAACACCCAACCGTCCCACCTCTTCCCGCACGCGGAGACCCGCCGACGACAAAACCCCTGCCACGTAGGAGGCCGTTTGCTGTTCTTGGCCACTGAGTTCAGGATGTCGATGAAAATGACGGCGAATTTCAATTAAACGAGGGGTGAGAGTTGTTGCCAATTCGCGAATATTTACATCCATGGGCCAGCGCAGGAGTCCCTATCTCAGTAAATTTAGTATAGAATATTGAAGAGTTATTAAGTTCTTTTTAATAAAGTAACACTTTCTTTGGAGTGTGTACTCTGAACATTTTTCTGTAGATATATCTACTATCCATGAAATATAGAGGTTAATGGCAGTTTTTTCAGTTCGCACTAGATCAGCATTGGTCATTTCCTTTTTGTTGCTTTGTTTAGATCATTAAGGTCTTTGGCCTATTTTATGATGTTGATTTTATACTTGCGATAAATTATCCTATCATCCCGGAGTTTAAGAAGTAGATTTACTTTGTCTTCCCTGGGATATTTATTCTCGCTACTAACTCCTAAATTCCTAGGTTCCTATCTCATGCAGTCGAATTACGAACGCCTATCCATTTTTGTGGATGGGAATAATATGTTCTATGCACAACAAAAGAATGGGTGGTTTTTTGATCCCCGACGAGTTTTGGAGTACTTTACCCAAGATACTAACATTACGCTAGTCAATGCCTTTTGGTATACCGGCCTTAAGGATCCCCAAGATCAGCGATCCTTTCGAGATGCCCTGATTAATTTGGGATATACCGTCCGCACCAAAATGCTGAAGGAATACTATGACGATACGGTGGGAAAGTATTCCCAAAAGGCTAACCTAGATATTGAAATTGTTGTGGATATGTTTAATACCGTAGGGCAGTACGATCGCGTGATCCTATTTAGTGGTGATGGCGATTTTGAACGAGCCATTGAACTGTTGCGATCGAAAAATACCCATATTACAGTCGTTTCCACGGAAGGAATGATTGCTAGAGAACTTCGCAATGCCACAGATCGCTACATTGACCTAAATGAGTTACGTCCCCACATCGAGAAAAGTGATGGTTCAAACCCAGGTTAGATTGTTTTCCCTATGAGCCATCTAATCTGGTCAAGCTGACTTGCATCAAATCAAAATAGAAAAACTCCACCCAGACCTCAGCCTAGATGGAGCATCATAATTTTTAATCTCAACCCAAACGTTTCCCTAGGGAGTGGTGACGCGGCGTTGAATCCCTGAAGGAACACCTGACCCAGGACTGTACTGATAGCCAAAGCTATTATCCTGAGAGTCATCTACCAGCTTAGGAGTCACCATCACCACCAATTCGTTCCGCTGTCGCTGGTTACTTTCCCGCCGGAAGAGTTTACCCAGCAAAGGAATATCCCCCAGAACCGGAATCTTCGTCACTAGGGATCGATCCTGATCCTGGATAATCCCTGCCAGTAGTAGGGTCTGACCATCCCGAATCCGAATCCGTCCCGACTCCATCCGTCGCTGGGAGAGTAACGTACCCGAAGACGGGTTAGCCACACCGGGGAAGACCACCGAATAGGTTCCACTGGGGGCACTCACTTCTGGAGACAGTTGCAGAGTAATAAAACCATTGTCATCGATTTGCTCAATGGTGACATTAAAGATCACCCCCGCTGGCCGGATAATGGGGGTAATGTTTGTCGCCGCTACCGCTGCCCCACTACCGGTTCCCGTCGTACTTGACGTGGATTGAATCCCTGAGAAAATCTCTTGGGTCAGGTTCACCTGGGCAGCACTACCTTCTTGGATCACCAGGGTAGGATTCGTCAAGATGGTGGCATTACCAGAGGTGATTGCTAACTGCACCTGGGAAAAGAACGTACTCAGGGTTTCTCCCACACCCAACCCCGGAACCGCTAACCCCGGAACACCAATAAAAGGACGAACCGCACTATTCACTGCCCCTGTAGCAGTGTCGAATGTACTCTGAATTTCTGGAGGGAAAATTTGGGGCCCCTCAAAGGTTCGTCCCCCGGGCGTTCCCGCTGGCAGATTTCCCGACTGTAGGGTCAAGCCAGAGGCATCAAAAATTGCCCCAAACAGGCTTGAACCGGCATTGGTAATAATATCCACATTGGATTCTTTACCGGCCAAGAGGTTCACATCAATAAACTTGACATTAACCATAGCCTGCCGTTTCCGCACATCAAACTGGGTGAGAAGGTTGGTGGCAATTTCCACTTTGCGAGGCGTACCGACCAAGGTAACGGTATTGGTGCGGGGATCTCCCATGGCCTCTAACCCCCGCAGGAGGGTTCCTCGGCACACATCGGAAATACTAGCACCGGCGACGTTAAAACTCGTAGTTTCATCACAGGCCGCACCCGTAGGAGCTTGGAACACATCCCGTAGGTTTGCCCCATACATTTCTAGGAGTTGAATGGCCCCCAGTTGAATATCCACCTCGCCCATTTCCATCTTCCGACCTAGGGCTGTTTCCGCAGTTGCCCCCGATGTTCCGCCGGTGCCACCTGACCCAACCCCAGAAATGGAGCCGCCAGTTTGGGCAGTGGTAATCAATGCCCGGGTTGTACCCTGTAAACCAAAAACGCGCATTTGGTTCAAGCGAATCGTTCGCACAATTCGGTTTTGGGCATTTGGGGGCAGATATTGACCGACAAACACTGTCCGACCCTGGCGATTAGCCTGTAGGTTCGCGACCCGTAGGACATAGTTAAAAACATCCTGAACTGACTCATTTTCAATGTCCAGGGAAATGTTCATGCCACCGGGGCCATCCGCACCACTCGATTCAGGAAAGACCACATTCATATTGGCGGCCCGAGCCAATAGGGAGAGGACTTCCCGTACCGGCGCTTCCCGTAATAAAAGGCGGGGAATCCGCTCATTGGAGCCGAGATCCACAATATCAGGAGCAGCATTAATGGGGCCAATTAACATATCACCCACAGGAGGGGCAACGGCCCGGGAGGTAAAGGGTGGAGCGGAATTTGGCCCCGGCCGCGTGGGTGCAGGTTGACCCGCCACCGGCTCACGGGGAGTACCGGCAGGTTGTTGAGCATTCAAAAAATTCAGTTGCAGACCTGACCCGTCTTCCCGGCGAATCACTTCGCCAATGGGGGCAGAGGCAACGCCATTGACCGTTACCCGAATCGTAGTGGCATCCAGTTGTGCCACCTCCACAGAGGTAATACCGGGGGCAGGATTATCTTGGCGAAAGGATCCTCCTTCCGGTAGCCGTAATTGGCTATTAGTAATATCTGCCAAGGAAGAGTTACCCCGATTCACGGTAAATACCGCTGGGCGAATATTGCCTTGAACATTAAACAGTAATTGAATTCCGTCCTGACCAGGTACTAGACGAATACCCGTCACTTCCGTACTGGCGGCCAACCCAGAGGGCTGAGTTGCAACCACCAAAATTGTAGCTGCGCAGCCAACACCTAAACGCTGTAAAAATTGAGACTGACTCACTGTTCCCTACTCCTCACAAAAGCCACCTAAATTAACCAATCGAGCTTCGACAAAAATCACATGGACAATTCGACGATTCTATGGATAAACGTTTACTGATCCCTTATTGATCTCTTTAGTAATCTACTGTTCTGGGGACGTTTTTAATTCTATTGTTGTTGTTCCTCCTCTGGTGCGCCCTGGGCATCTGACTCACCCTGGGCAGCTTCTTCCGCAGGGGCGGCAGCAGCAATTTCTTCCGTTGTTAGGGGAACGTAGGCAACAAGTTTGAACGTGGAGCGCACTTGCCCGGCTTGTTCAGGTATTTGCTCTAGAATTAGATCGCGAATGACGAGAACATTTTGCTGCTGGTCAATTTGCTCCATGACTTGCAGTGTTTGGGCATAGGCTCCTTCCATGGCAATACTGGTGACCTGTCGTCTTAGTTTGCCATTTAATTCAGGGCCAAGGGAGCCATCCTGGACAATTCCTGAAGCTGCATAATCGGGCTCAAAGCTATTGAGTTGAGCCGACGATCGCATAATAATTCCATTTAGATCTAAAAGCAGCGTATCTAGGGCTTCTTGACTGGCAAACAGACCCCGTACCTGTTGATTTTCAGCCCTGGCCCGGCCAATACTGGCAATGACCTCATTTAACTGGCGGAGAATTTCTTCTCGGCGGGCTAAGTCATCTTCTTTTTGGGATAGTTCCAGTTGAATTTGGGCTGCTTCTTCCAGTTTGGGGGCAATCAAGATGGTGGCCAGGTAGGCCGCCGCCCCTAGGCCGACAATGGCGATCAAAATGCCACTGACGATGGGAGTCAGGGTAATCCCAAAAAATGTCGGATAGGTGGGGCCTTGTTCCTCTTGCAGGGGTGCCCCAAAATCACCAGTTAGGGTCATGGTGTGACGACTCCTTGTTCTTTCAGAAAGTTAATGCGAGAAACAAGACCCTCAGCACCGTTGGCCTCTAGCTCTTCAATCAGTTCGGAGGCAGGAATTGTGCTCATGGCCGTATTCAGAGAGAAATTAATCCCTGAGGGTGCATCTCCATCGGAACCAACGCGACTGGCCGTCGCTAATTTTGTTGCCGGGCCATCAATAAACGCAGACTGATTTTGCAGAAGTAAAACAAAGTCGTTGACATCGTTAAAGGATGACGCTCTGCCATCAATCACCAGTTCATTGCCGGTGGGAGATTGACTAATTTTAATGATTTGCATACCGCTGGGGGTTTTGGCTCCTAGATCCGTCAGAACTGCCGACCAAGGCTTAATTTGATTGAAGGCCGTAGCAAAGGCTTGGGTTTCAGCGGTAATTTGCTGTTGCTCTTTCTTCAGCTCGTCCATTTTCTGCAAATCTGGGGCGATGGACGCTAACTGATCTTCTACCTCCTGTTCTTTTAGGGTGAGTTGTTGTACCCAAAAGGAGACGGCGGCGGAGCCTAAAAACACGAGTCCAATAAAGAAAAGTGCTGCAACCCCACCCAGGATAATCGGTATATTACTGGCACCGCCGGTCACAGTTGGAGTGGCAGCCCCTCCTAGTTCTGGACGTTCCTTAAGTAGGTTAATATCAATGGAATACATACCAATTGCTCCTGTGTACTAGGCACCACGCAGACCTAAGCCAATGACTGTGCCCATGCCTGGGCGTTTTTCGAGGGGAATGTCTTCAGCGGTTTCTAAGCCTAAAAGACTAATCGGATCTACGAGGGTGGTAATGCAGCCCAACCGCTGATTAAAAAATTCATCCACCTGGCCAATGCCGGCCCCAACCCCTGCGAGTAAAATTTGGGTGACTTCCAGGTTCTCGCCCTGATTAAGGTAAAAGTCAATGGAACGACGGAGTTCATCGGCTAGATCCCCAAGGACACGCAAAATAGCGGCTCCACTGGGATTAATGGCCCCGGTGACATCCATTGGCTCTAGGGGGACGGTCAGGCTTTCCAGAAGGTCAACCCCCATGGAGGGAGGCAGGTTCATGGCTCGGCTGATCGCCTCTTGCATTCGATCTTTGCCAATGGGAACTTTGCGGTTGAACTGGGGAATCCCATCTTTGACAATGCTAATTTCTGTCCCTTCGTTGCCAATATCGACGATCGCCGCCGCTTCTCCCACCAGTTGTTGCAATTGATCCCGCATGGTACGCATGAGGGCAAAGCTACTGATTTCTAGGGCGGATAGCTGTAGCCCCGCCTGGGCAAAGGTATTGATGTAGGCATCGGTGACATCCCGAGGGGTTCCCACGAGTAAAATTTCCACCCGTTCAATGCCATCATCATCTAGGGAGGTTCCTAGTTTTTGGTAATCGACATCCGCTTCTTCCCGAGGGAAGGGGAGATACAGGGGAGCTTCCTGCATTAAGACAACTTCCCGCAACTCGTAATCGGGGAGTTCTGCGGGCAATCGAATCAGACGAATGACGGCTTCTCCCATCGGGATTGCACTAATGGCATCCTTTTGTTTAATCCGTTTGTCTTCAATACCTTGGCGAATGGCATCGGCCACTGCCACCGTATCAATGATCCGGCTCTCAACGATCGCCCCCTCCGCGAGGGGGACACTGACAAAGGTGGTCAGTTTTGTACCCTGGCCCTGTCGCTGCACTTGGACAATATTGACCCGCTCTGGAGTGAGTTCAATTCCCAAGCCCTGCTTTGCTTTTGAAAATAATTTCCCAAACACAACGTCACCCGCTATGCTACTGAACGGTCATATTGATGCAGACCTGAGGAGTAAGCCGACATTAAATATAAATGGCCCGATTCACTGATCTGCTAGGGGAAAATCCCCACAATCGCAGTCAATGCTTGCAAAGAACCCTTAGAACTGGTAGCAATGATCCCAACCCTTAAAATTAAGCCAATAGATGGAGGCATCTATTTAGTTGCTATCCTAGCCAATCCCTGAAGATTCTGACCACTAAACTACTATGGGCATGCTCCTGAGGTTATGCACAAATTGTTGGATTAATTTGGGAGATGGATTTGAGTTAACGTCCTAACCAAGAAATAGGTGTGGAACTGGTCACTTGTACTTCCTGGGACAGTTCCGGGAATGTCACAAAAACAACACCGCCACTACAGGACATATCACTGGGCGATCGCCATTCACCGGCCACTAGTAAATAAACCGCACTCACGGCTTCCCGTCGCCAACTACGCCACATATCACTGGCGGGACAATCGTAAAGCTGGCACTCTTCCGGAATGGGATACTGGTGGAAATCAACCAGGGGGCCTTTGAGTTGATCAAGTAGGGGAAAAAAGGAAGATTGAATTAAACTTTGGCGTAGGTCTTCCCATTGATCACAGTGACGCTTAACGGAAATTTTAAGGGGGACTTCATTGAGTTTTGTGGTAGCAACAATACCTATTTTATTATCCACAAGTTGGAGTTGACCAAAGGCGGATTCTAGGCGAAAGTTGGCATTGGATAGAAGGGTACTTTTCCCATCTATAGCTGCCGCCACAAATGCCATAAATAGTTCTTGATCGTCCATAATCCCTAACATGATGGAGTACTCCACACCCTATCATATCCAGCGGGGGAGGTCTGGGCAAGGAGATATGGACAATGATATGCGGGCTAAAATTACGGGGTTAAAACTTAGCGCGAATGGTAAAAAAATAGTCGCCGCCAGGCTCTAATTGATAGTCCTGTTGTTCTAGGAAGCGGCCGAGGGGTTCTTTAATTAAGGCCCGCCCCAGGGAGGGAGAAATGATCAGTTCTTTGTGTTGAAATCGCCACTTAAATTCCCAGGTGTAATCACTGGCAATGACCTCACCTCGGATCTGACCCTGGTTCCAGCAGGAGTCGATGACCCGTACATGGGCAATGGTCTGGGGAAGGGGTTTAGGACTCACGGGCGGTTAACGAAGCTGAATGACCGGTTGTTGATCCACCAAACGCTCTAGGGTGAATAAATCTTCTACGGTGATCCGCAACTGGCGATCGCGATCTACCTGAAATAAAACACGTAGGCGATCGCTACCAGGATAACCAGGCGGGTCAAGGGGAGCAAGGGTACGGCCCTGATCCGTATCATTTAGGGCCTGTACATGGGTGTCCGCTGGGGTGCTGCGGGTAATGAGGCGATCGCCATCAAAGAATATTTCTGTACCGGAGGAGTTTTGCCCCAATTCACCGATGACTAATTCAATGGTGGGTTGACTGTCCGTTGAGGCCCCTAATACCAGTTCAATTGGCTCCGCCATGGGATAGGCTTGGCCCGCCGGAATAATTTGATGCCAGTTGTGGCGATTCCGACGGCGATCCCAGTAACGAACACCGTAGCTATGGTACAAAAAGTCTTGCAGTTCCATTCCCTGATCCAGTTGTAGGGCCCCCATGGCAATGGCCGTAAAGGGGCGACGGTAAGCCAATTTTTCTTCAGGGAAGTAGGTTTTCAACCAGGTTTGAACAGCGGGAATCTGACTGCTTCCCCCCACGAGTAAGACTGCCTCAATATCGGCGGGGGTAATGCCTTGGCGTCGGGCTTGTTGTAGCACTTGGGTGAGACAATCATCT